>NZ_JBHSPA010000055.1:2473-287929 GCF_042656245.1 Nonomuraea insulae | reverse complement strand
AGGTTGCAAAGCAGTCAGCTCTGAGGGCGGTGTCGTACGGTGTCATCGGCTCTTCCTTGCCGGTCGATTCGACTTGGGTCGCACCTTCGAACCTCCGGCAAGCAAGAGCCCCCGCCAACCACCACCACCGGCACATCACGGTGACGCGCCACCGTCGCCCGCCCCTCGCCCTTCTACCGGGCGATCTGGCGATGGACCTGCTCGGTCAGGGCGAACAGTCCGGGCTCCTCCTGAGCCAGCCAGCCCCGTTCCACCAGCCGCCGCAGCTTGCCCCGCAGACCCTCCACCGCCGCAGCCGACTCCCCGCGCCCCAACGCTGCCGAGATCTTGCCCGCCCGCATCGCCCGCCCGGCATCGGCCAGCACCTCCAGCACATCCCGATACGCCTGCGGCAACACCGACGGCCCGAGGTTCTCCCGCCAAGGCGGCACCGTCACCACGCCCCGCCGCGTCACCTCGGCCTCGCTGCCTGGACCGTCCTGCTCAGCGCCGGCGGCATCGCCATCTTCGCCATCCGGCACGGGATCGGCGCCGAGCCGGCCCTTTCCGCCCAGGATCTCCTCCACCACCTCCTGCGCGATCAGCAGCCGAGACAGCCGATCTTCCTCGGCCTCCAACCGCGCCCGCACCTCGGCGAGCTGCCGGCCGAACTCCTCGATCCGCTGCCGGGCTTCAGCCTGCCGCCGCGCCAGTTCCTCCAGCAACGACCCCATCGCCACCACCGCCTCACACGCCTGCACCCACGGTAGAAGCCGGCAACGCGATCAAACAGCCAGGACAGCGAACGCCCAGCTCAGCAACTCACTACAAAAGAGCTACACCCAAAGCCGATTGGGTGGAACCTTGATGTCGAACCGCATGTGTGAAGCGGGTGGGGCGGCAAGGTATGGCTCATCCAGCGCCTTGCCGTCCACCTGGAGCCGGCCCTGGGAATCGCAGCACATCACCGTGCTTCCCGGTACGCCGATGACCCTGGACACGTACAGGCTATCCGGGGTTGTACCGCTCCAGCCGTTCGGTGTGCGGAAGGTGACTATCTCGCCGAGGCGGGGAACGTAGCCGTCGTCGATCCGCCGCACCATGAAGCGCGTCCCCGGCTGAATTGTCGGCTTCATCGACTCGCTCGACATTGAGAGAGTGGACTCGCCGACAGCCGCGCTCAGGAGCCCGCAGCCTGCGGTGGCAGTCAGGACCGATAGAAGAACAAGCGCCACGGCGGCCACGCGCACACGAATCACCAGGGCATTATGCCGGAGGGTAGGCAGCGCCGTGCCCGCTGGCCCTGACAGCACCCGGGCGGTGCGCCCTTCGCCGAGTCGATGCCCGCGCCTCTGCACGTGGGGAGACCAACCTGCGTGCCGGCGTACAGCGGATCATGGCTCGCAAAGTGACAGCCGAACGTCAGGGAGGTGCTCCGGCCTGCGGGTGGCGCCGATGCCGCTGCCATGGCGCTGGAACAGCTCGTGCCGGTCAGCGGCTGATCGGCAGGGGAGAGCCGGACGGTCTACCAGGCCGCCCGGCTTCGTTCTGCTCTCGGCAGGGGGAGGAACCTGGACGCTCAACCCGCAGTTCGTGACCTCTCCAGCCACCGCCTGCGGCGGCGTCCCAGACGTACGATGGCCAATCGGTCATCGTGAAGTACAAACAGGACGTCGCCCCGCAGGCGCGGCGCGACCTGGAGCGTCGCTCCGGCGGCGTCAATCTGCTGCGTACGCTGCTGTCGGCGCCGACCTGGTGCAGACCCCCGAAGACCCGGCACGGGTCGCCGTCAACCTTGAGACCCGTCGTTGGAGTACGTCGAGCCGAACTATCTCATCACGCTCGACGCTCTTCCCTGGCGACCCTCGCTTCAGCGAGCAGTACCACCTGAACCAGATCAACGAGGCCGATATCGACGCTTCCGAGGGCTACTTCACGCTTGCCTAGGCCGGGATTCCCGGTGCGCCGATCAAGGTCGGCATCGTGGACTCCAGCGTCGACAAGGAGCAGGAGGACCACCCCAGGAGAGAGCCATCCAGCCGCCACAAGAGCACACACGATTTTGAGCCGGGGACTAAATGTTGATCAGGTAAACGCCACCGGTTCTCCGGGGTTTGCGCCGCACCGGGGCTGCCGGATCTGGCAGGTGTATGTGTGTCTCCGTTGGGCGGATTGCTGGTCGGAATTCCATGGCTAATGCTTAACTGTGATCCAAATCACACGACTTATTTCTCGTGGTGAGCAGGGTCCTTTGACGGGGTGGTTGACCAGCGCGCATGGCATCAGTCGCTGACGCTGTCTTACTCGTGGTGTCGGGTAAGTGACGTTCTCATCGTTGACCGATCTTGAGTTGTCGATCACATTCCCATTGATCGTCCTTATGTCTGCTTTAGCCGTCTGACGGCCCCGTTTGTCCGGGGTCTGCGTCAGCGTGCCGTGAAGGAGTTTTGGGATGCGCGGTCGTGGTCTGCGAGTTTGGTTAGTGGCCTTGGTGGTCGGTCTGGCGACGTTGGTGTTGATCTCCAGCGTGGGCGTGCCTGATCAGCTGATCCAGCAGGCGGCGGCGGCCGCGCCGGATCCGGAGCAGTCGGTGGATGCGCGGCCGGTGCCGGACCAGAAGGTGGCCAAGGGCGCGGAGGGGTCGACGCGGAAGGTGACGCCGAGCAAGCCGGTGTGGCCCAAGCCGGGTAGGGCCGAGGTGAGCGTGCCGGCGGTGGGCAAGCTGGCCGAGGCCGGGGCGTTGCCGGTGCGGGTGGGCCAGGTTGCCGGTGGCGGGCCGGACAAGGTGTCGGTGGAGACGCTGGCGCCGGAGACCGCGGCGAAGCTGGGCGGGGTGGGCGTGGCCGCCCGGCTGGTGCGGGCCGATGGTGGGACGGCGCCGGGCAAGGTACGGGCGTCGTTCTCCTACGCCGGTTTCCGGGATGCCTATGGCGGCCAGTTCGCCACCCGGTTGCAGGTGGTGCGGCTGGCCGCGTGCGCGGTGGCGGTGCCGCGTCCGCGCTCGTGTGTGGTGCGGCCGACGGTGGTGTCGTCGACCAATGATGTAAAGGCGGGCACGCTGACCGCCGAGGTGGAGGCGGCCCCGGTCGGCGCCGCCGAGGCGGCGGTCAAGCCGCCGGCACCCGGCAAGAACCCGAAGGCGGACGCGGCCAAGGCGGCGAAGGCGGCGCTGGCGGCACAGTCGGCCGCAGGCTCGGTGTATCTGCTGGCGGGCAACCTGACCGGTCCGGACGGCAACTGGGGGGCCACGGACCTGAAGCCGTCGGGTACTTGGCAGGCGGGCACGTCGGGGGGCGGGTTCGACTATGACGTGCCGTTGCCGGAGCCGCCGTCGGTGGCCGGTAACGGTCCGGATCTGTCGCTGCAGTACGACGCCTCCTCGGTGGACGGGCAGGGTGATTGGACCAACAACCAGTCCAGCGCGGTCGGGGCCGGCTGGGATCTGAGCACGGGCTTCATCGAGCGGCGCTTCCGCCGTTGCGAGGTGACCACCTTCTACGACGAGTCCGCCGAGCTGATCTGGGTTGCCGAGGAGGCGGGCAAGTTCGGGCGGGCGTTGTGCTGGGAGTCGCCGGATGAGAACGTGGCCGGCGCCGACCGGACGCAGTCGGAGCTGGTGCTGAGCGCGGGCGGCCGGTCGGCGCAGCTCATCAAGACCAAAGCGGGGGCGTGGAAGACGGTCCCGGACTTCGGCTGGAAGATCGAGCAGGTCGCCGGGGGTGCGGGCGGCAACGCGTACTGGAAGATCACCGATCAGGAGGGGCAGGTCTGGCGGTTCGGCTCCACCACCGATGCCCAGTGGCAGGTGCCCTACGTCGGCGATGAGGTGGGCGAGCCGTGCTACGCCCGCTACCGGGACAACTTTATCCCGCCCACCTGTACCGGGGTGTGGCGGTGGAATCTGGACCAGGAGGTCGACCGCAACGAGAACGTGATCGACTATTCCTACACCAAGGAGAGCAACTACTTCTGCCTGCCTTCCTGCATCGATGAGGTGTATGAGGTGCTGCCCTATGATCGGGGCGGCTTCCTGGCCTCGGTGGCGTGGGGGCACAACACGCAGGTGGCGGCCAGTGCGCCGACCGCGCGTATGACGTTCTACACCGACCCCCGCAGCGGTGATGACGTGCCCACCGACCTGCTGTGTGAGGAGCAGGCGGGCTGTGACAACGACGCGATCGCGTTCTACACCGACCAGGAGCTGATCAGCCTGGAGACCGAGTCGCGCAACCCCACCTCGGGGGCGTGGGATCTGGTGGACCAGCTGGACTTCACCCACACCTGGGTGTACCAGCGCACCGATCAGGGGTTGCCGTGGGACGCGGCGATGTGGCTGGACACCGTGCAGCACAGCGGCTTGGCGGCCGAACCGGCGGTGACGCTGCCGCCGCTGGACTTCGACGCGGTGATGCTGGCCGGCCGGATGGACTACAGCAACAACTCCGACTGGGAAGATCAGCTGTCCTGGCGGATGGTGCCGCGGATCGCGGCCATCAAGAACGGCATGGGCGGCCGGGTCCAGGTCACCTACGGCCAGGCCGACCCGTGCGGCGGCGGCAAGGGGCGTGACGGCTCCAACTACATGAGCGACCAGGTCGGCGACTGCTACCAGGTCGACATGGGCAGCGATCCCGAGGGCGGCTTCGAGGCCTGGACTCGCTACTACAAGCAGCTGGCCACCAAGGTGGTCGAACGCGACATGGTCGGCGGATCGCCGGACATGGTCAACACCTACGAGTTCCTCGGCAGCCCACGCTGGACGAACCCCGTCCAAATCGCCGAGCCCAACCTGGCGCCGGACGGCTCGGACTGGCGCGGCTACGGCCAGGTCCGCACCGTCCAGGGTTCGGGCAGCGACCCGGCCGGCTACAGCGTTACCACCCGCACGTTCCTGCGCGGCACCGGCGGCACGGTCACCGATTTCGACGGCACCGCCGTCACCGACACGACCCTGCTGCAGGGCCAGGTGCTGCAGGAACAGACCTGGCAGATGACCGCGCTCAGCCCCCGCGCCTATGCCGAGGTCGACTCCACCCGCTGGGAGTACACGCTCGCCTCCACCGGCACCGGGCCCGCAGGTCAGAACCCGGCCTACGTGTTACAGACGCGCGAGCGTTCCCGGCAGAAGGTCACCGGTGGCACCTGGCGCTACACCGACGAACGCACCCATCACAACGCCGACGGGCTGCCGGACCGGGTCAACGACTACGGCCAGGACGGCGTCGCCACCGACAACTCCTGCACCAGCACCAGCTACGCCCGTAATGCCGACACAGGCCAGTGGCTGATCAACTTCTCGTCGGTGGTGGAGAAGCGTTCCGGCGACGACTGCGCCGCTGGAACTCTGGTCGGCAGGACGATCATGCTGTACGACGCGGGCACCGATCCGGCCACGAACAAGCCCAGCGACGGCAACCCCACCGAGGTCCGCTCTTACGCAGCCGCCAGCACGATCTCCACCAGCAAGGCCACCTACGACGACTACGGCCGGACGCTGACCGCGACCGACCCGCTCGGCAAGACGTCCACGACCACCTACACCCCGGCGGTCGGCTGGCCCAAGGACGGCATCACCGTCAAGAACACGCTCGGCCACACCGCCACCACCCGCGTCTCGCACACCTTAGGCGAGCCGACCGCGGAGACCGACGTCAACGGCAAGACCACCGAGACGGACTACGACGGGCTGGGCCGTACCGTCGCGTTGTGGAAGCCGGGCCAGCCACGCAGCGGCGGCACCCCGAGCGCCACCGCCTCCTACGACATCGACTTCGACGGCTGGCACGGCCAGCCCACCGAGCCGATCAAGACCACCGTCAAGCAGTTGCTGACAGGCAGCGGCACCGCGGCCAAGTGGACCACCAGCCACAGCTACGAGGACGGCCTCGGCCGCACCCGCGAGTCGCAGACGGCCTCGCCCAGCAGTGGCCGGATCGTCATCGCCACCACCTACAACGCGCGGGGTCTGGCCGAGGCGGTCTCCGAGCCGGTGCACAACAGCGGCGAGCCGGGCAGCGGGCTGCTCAACCCGGCGCTGACCAGCCTGCCGCAGTGGACCAAGACCGTCTACGACGGTCAGGAACGCGCGACGGCGGCCATCGCCTACCACCAGGGCACCGAACTGCGGCGCACCACCACCGCCTACCCCGGCGGCGACCGCACCGAGGTCACCCCGCCGGTCGGCGGCAAGACCGCCACCATCACCGACGCCTTCGACCGCGTCGTCAAGGTCGAGGAATGGTCCGACGCCACCAACCATGCCGACACCACCTACGGCTACGACCTCAGCAACAACCTGACGAAGATGACGGACGCCAACGGCAACGTCCGCACCTACACCTACGACTGGCTCAACCGGCAAACCGCCGCCACCGACCCGGACGCGGGCTCCTCCAACAACGGCTACGACGCGGCCAGCCGGCAGATCTGGGGCATCGACGGCAACGGCCAGAAGGTCTCCACCGTCTACGACGACCTGGGCCGTCGCACCAGCCAGTGGGCCGGCGAGCCGAACACCGGCACCAAGCTCGCCGAATGGAGCTACGACACCGTTGCCAAGGGCCAGCCGAGCGCCTCGATCCGCTACACCGGCGGGCAGGCCTACAGCCAGGCGGTGACCGCCTACGACGCCGACTACCGGCCCACCAGCAACAAGATCACCATCCCGGCAAGCGAAGGCGCGCTCGCCGGCGACTACACCTTCACCTCTGCCTACGACGCGGCCGGCAACCTGCGTGAACAAGGCGTCCCCGCAGCTGGTGGTCTGCCCGCCGAGAAGCTCACGCACAGCTACACCGACCTGGGCCTCACCAAGGGCACCACATCCGACCTGGGCGGCTTCACTTACCTCAAGGACACCACCTTCACCGCCACCGGCAAGATCGAAACACGGTTGCTGGGCGGCAACGGACAGATCAAACGCGTCCTGGAACGCGACGCCACCACCGACTGGCTCTCTCGCGTCAGCACCCAAACCAAGACCGACACGACCACCCCGGACACCGTCCAGGACGACCGCTACAGCTACAACATCGCCGGCAACATCACCCGCGTGCTGGACGCCGCCTCGGCCATCCCCGGCACCACCGACGGCCAGTCCGAATGCTTCACCTACGACGGCCTGCTCCGGCTCAAGACCGCCTACACCACCACCGCCAGCTCGTGCACCGGCACCGCAGACGCCCAGGGACTCGACCCCTACAGCCAGGCCTACGGCTACGACAAGGTCGGCAACATCACCACCCTGACCGACAACGGTCAGACGGCCACCTACACCTATCCCACCCCCGGCGCCAACGCCGTCCGTCCCAACGCCGTCACCAGCATCGCCCGCCCGAGCGGCACCGACACCTACGCCTACGACTCAAAGGGGCAACTCACCGCGCGCACCGTCGGCGGCAAGCAGGGCACCTTCGGCTGGACCCAGCTCGGCCAGCTCACCCAGGCCACCATCGACGGTCAGCAGACCGGCATGGTCTACGATCCGGCAGGCGAACGCCTCATCCGGCGCGACCCTGATGCCGGCACCACCCTCTACCTCGGCCCCATGGAGCTGCGCCTGGCCGGCGGGCAGGTGACGGGCAAGCGCTACTACAGCAGCGCCGACGGCGACCTGGTCGCCATGCGCGACGCCAACGGCGTCACCTGGATGCTCGCCGGCATGCACGGCAGCACCCAACTCGCTGTCAACGACTCCACCGGCACCGTCAGCCGCGAACGCTATCTACCGTTCGGCCAACGCCGCGGTGGCGATGACCTGCCCTTCACCGACCGGGGCTTCCTCGGCAAGACCGAAGACGCCTCCACCGGCCTGACGTACCTGGGCGCCCGCTACTACGACCCGGCCATCGCCAAGTTCATCTCCACCGACCCCGAGCTCGACCTGCGCACCCCCGAATGGGCCAACCCCTACTCCTACGCCGCCAACAACCCCATCGATCAATCCGACCCCGACGGCCGCCGCGTCGAAGCCGGCGGCGGCAGCTCCGACAAGAGCTACGGCTACTCCCGCGACAAGAACCGCCCCAACGCCAACCAGAACTTCGCCGAAACCCACAACGCCAACGGGGCGAAGAAGACCGCCCGTGAACGCAAAATCCACAAGAAGCGGATCCAGCGGAACGAGAAGAGCCGGAAGAGAGAGTCGATCAAGAACAATCTTCCGGATACCCGCAGGGACGCTCTCAGGAAGCAGACAGACCTCGACCTGAGGTCGGCGCGCGACCATCTTCCTGGCGGCGATGACCGCATGGGCGTTCCGGGCGTGAACAAGCCCATCCGTAATGTGCCGATAGGCAGCATCAAACTGCCCAATCTCAAAATTCCACCTTATGTGTCGAAGACGAGACCCTGTAACAGTTTTGTAGCTGGCACCAAGGTCCTGATGGCGGATGGCACATCCAAGGCGATCGAAAAGGTTGCGATCGGTGACGCCGTCATGGCGACGGATCCCGAAGCCAACATGACGTCGGCGAAAGCTGTGATGGCGGTCATCGTCGGAGAGGGACGCAAGAAGCTCGCTGAGCTGACCGTCCAGGGAAGCACCGAGAGCGGGAAGAGGGCGGCCGGGGACAACAGGAGCGTTGGCACGGTAATCGCCACTGAGGAACATCCGTTCTGGGCTCCCGACCTGAGGAAATGGGTCAACGCCGGCGATCTCCAGCCCGGCATGTGGCTGCGAACGTCCGCTGGAACGCACATTCAGGTCACTGCCATCAAAGAGTGGACTGCCATCCAGCGTGTACACAACGTAACTGTCGCCGATCTCCACACGTACTATGTGCTGGCGGGGCAGACTCCGGTCCTGGTTCACAATTCTAGCTGCCCGCTGACTGGCGGGTTCAAGGTGGGGGTGAGTCCGGACGAGATTGCCGATATTAACCGCGGTTTCGGGGGGGAGACGTTGTTGAGCGGCTCGCCAACGAACACCCTGGCTAATGCCAATCGCTATAATAGCTTCTGGGATAAGTCGGCAGTTGTGATCAGGGATATTGCGGGAAGTCACATGTTCAACAACGGAAATAAGCGAACTGCTCAGGCTACCGTTGAGCAGTTGATGCAACGGAACGGCGTCACGAGCGGCCCCACTTCCGCTGACCTCCGAAGGGTAATCGACAGGGTAGGCAAAGGTCAGCTGCATGACGTCAGTGACATCTCGGCGGCCTTGAGAGGCTACTGATGGGAGCGAAAGAGATGGATATCGAGCAGCTTATGGATAAGTTGGGCCGCTCTGGCGTCACCGTGATCCTCAAGATGGATGATGAGAGGATGGCGGAAGGCGGGGACCCTTGGACGTTGGTAATGTCGGGGCCGGGCCTAGGTGGGCAGGGATTTATCCGTGCCGAATCTTCCAGCCTCAGCGACTGCCTGGAACAAGGGTTCACACGACTGCGTGCCAGGTCCGGCGACTGGGAATGGCTGACTGAAATCTAGTGGTTATCGAATGAGGCCCTTCTGAATATTTTGGGAGGGCCTCATGCCGTTTGACGGCCCAGCGCGAAACCCTGTCGGCGACTTAATACCGATGGTTGGCTTGCCGGTTGGCGGAAGCCCTGACGGACGCACTCAGGATCGCGGACTCGCGCGGACAGCGCATCCCGGCTCAGGAAGAGGCGACCGAAGATGCCTGACTCTCCGAACGCCGGCGCACCCACCCGCGATTCCTCTCGGGGGCGATGCCGCTTCCGGCCTGAGCAGCTTGCGTGGCTCGAGGTGGTTCGGCTGGCTGATGTTGCTGGCCGCAGCCAAGTGTCGAAGGATGCAGAAATCATGGTGTTGCGTCACGAGGTGGCGGTGCTGCGGCGTCAGGTTGGGTACCCCAAGCTCGGACTGGGGCCGATCAGGGGGACTTCCCCATGAATGCGACACCGAATGAGGCGACTAGGCCGGGTGCAGCCGGGTGCCGAAGTGGGCCGAGATTGTCGCGGCGATCTTGGCTGATCCTGGCCGCTATGTGGATGGTTCCGTGGTGGGGGAGCTGCGCGTCCAGCTCGAAGCGAGCAAGGCAGCTGATGGCGCCCACGGTCCATCGGCGGCTCTACCCAAAGTGCAGGCCGTGCTCGCGGTCACGCAGCACTCCGTCCGCGAAGTACGGCCTCAGATCCGGCGGCAACTGCTGGCCGTGGGAGCGGACGCCGCGGAGTTCGTCGGCTGGTTGTACCGCGATCTTGGGGATCTGTCCACGGCAACGTACTGGTACGACCGGGCAATCGAATGGGCGCAAGAAGCCGACGACGGCCCCATGCAGGGCTACGTGTTGCTGCGCAAATCTCAACTCGCCTACGACCGGCGCGATGCATTAAAAGTGCTTACCCTGGCGGAAGCCGCTGGTCTTGAACGCTGGCAGTTGCCGGCGAAGGTCAGAGCCGAGGTTGCGCAGCAGCAAGGCCGCGGCTACGCCATGGTCGGTGAACCGATGGACAGGGTGGAGCGGGTGCTCGGCGAGGCCCTCCGATGGCTCGACGAGTTCGAGAGCGGCCGTGACGACAGCGGGGCGCAGCTCAGCGGTACGTACAGCCGTGCCGACCTGACTCTGCGAACCGCCAGTTGCTACATCGAGGCCGGACAACCCGCGCGGGCGGCCGGGCTGTATCAGGAGGTGCTGCAGGGCACGTCGCTTTCTCGTCGGGACAGGGGATACTTTCTGGCCCGCCGAGCCTTCTCTCTGGCTCTGGCCGGCCAGCCCGATGAAGCCGCTGCTGTTGGCATGGTGTCGGTGCAGCTCGCCAACGCCACCAGCTCCTTGCGAAAGCGTGAGCTGGGGCGCCTCGTTCGTGCCCTCCGACCGTGGGCCGCACGGCCCGGACCGAGGGATCTGGACGAGGCGCTACCTGTTTAGCGATTCTCCTGTATGAGCCACTCGGCCACCGTCCGGATGACAAAGGCCTGCCACTCCTGGCTCTGCGGGTCGAGGTAATGCGGGTCATCGTGTACGGCGAAGCCGTGCTGGGCACCATCGATCTCGACCAGTTGGCACGGTGCCCGGAACTGCGGTACGGCGTCCCTGGACGCTTCCACTGGCACGAAGGTGTCCTTGGTGCCGTGCACGATGAGCGTCGGCGCGGCCACCTCGCCGAGCGCCTCATGCGGACGCAGCCAGAACACCTCGTTGTAGAGGGCACGTCCGTGCTTGAAGGTTGGCGAGTGGAAGAGGTAGCCCTGGGTGCGGAGCTGCGTCGATGCCTCGTCGGTCAGATAGTCGTTCTGCCAGAAAGGACGGCCGTCGATCGTGCGCTCTTTGTAGTTCAACCGGGGGTTGAGCAACACCAGACGGGAAATTTCATCCGGGCACTTGGCGGCGTAGTAGGCCGTGATCCCGCCGGTGAAGCTCGTGCCGAGCAGGCTGAGGGTTGCCGCGCCGGTCGCGTCACTGACATGCCGCAGGGCTACGCGGATGTCGTTGAGGATGGCGGAGAGCGTCAGCTCTTCTTGTCGGCCCTCACTCCCCCCGTGGCCACGCAGATCGAAGCGCAGGGACGCCACGCAGGAATCGCACAGCCCGAGGGCCAGCCGGGTGAAGAACCCATCCTCCTCGCGTGTCACCCCGCCGCCGTGCATCAGAACGACGGCGTGGTTGGCGGGTTCAGCTGGTGTGACAAGTGTTCCGGCAAGGTGGAGGCCATCGAGGGTGCGGAATGTGATTTCTTGCTCAGTTGAAGTCACAAACAGCAGCATACGGCTGGGGCAGGCGTATTTCAGGGGACGAAGTGAGCGGCAAGCGGCCCGGGCGATCACACCACCTTGGCCGCGTGTTGATGGCCTTCTGAGACATTCATGCGCCTCGCTCCTGCTGGATCACGGCGTGGATCTCATCATCATCAAGGAGCTGCTCGGCCACGCCCACATCTCGATCACCGCCGACACCTACGCACGTCCGGCTTCGCCTCCAGCGCGACGCCATCGAACGCATGGGCAACGCCCTCGACGACCACCCGAAACGTAGCTGTGAAAAACGATCATGGCTACTCTAGCCGTCAACTTAGCCGTCAGACTGCTACCAGAGGCCCGCCGAAGGGTTCATCCATCGGCAGTCCCTATCATCTGAGCAGCCCATTGCTAGGGACTTTATTTATTCAAAGTAAGCTGATGAACGCGCGCCGCCTGACGCTCCCCCGGCTCAATGTCTGCCGTCCGAACTCGGTATACTCCGCGCCCCAGCTGAATTTCTAGAGAGTCACTTGAGGCCAGGTCCATCCCGGGTATCGATGCATCGAATAGTATTGCAGTATCGCGCACGTCGATCGAAGGTCCATCCTCCCATGCGACCGACGAAATTTGAGAATTCACCATTTGGATTAGCTCATCTTCCGAGTCTGCATACAGCCATTGCACAAAGGCTTGATGCTCCGGCAGATATGCGGTTCGTAGAGGCTCGTCCCACAAGGCGAGGGCCGTTCGCTGACGTTCGGGGTCGCCGAAGCCGACAAGCCCTGTAGCTCCATCCACTTCGCAAGCCTGCTGGTAGTCGCCCCGATGCCCTGTCCAGAGGGGAACATCATCAAGCGCGACGAGCACGAATGGCCCACCCGTGGTCTCGATCCACTTCATGCTATTACCATTCGAAAGCATCGTATATTTTTTTCATTAGTGGGGCCATCTGGCGAACCCACCCTCCCTGTTTGGCACTGCAAGACCTGCACTGCGGGTACAGCCGTTGCTTCATCCCGTCAGGGATCCATTCGCTAGGCGGCCAATGATCCTTAACCCAAGTCCCTCTTCTGTTACCCGGATCAAGAGTGCCACAAGTGTGGCACCCGAAGTGGTCGCCATTCCGGTTGTTCTGATCGATCTCATCTTGCGTCCAATCCCTACCCTTATTTCGGGCGGGAATCGACTCCCCCGCATATGGTCCCCTTGAACAAACATCATCAGGGTTCGACCGGCCGGGACTGTCATTATGAACAAGGACTGCTTGGCCGCCTGCTACCACATGGTAGGTGTGCAGCTCGTCGACTGTCAGGTTGTAGACATGTTGGATGGCGGTCCACGCTTGCACCGCAGTGGCTTGAACGTATGTGCCGGCCGAGGTCTGTAGCCACATGCCGGGCTGTAGGCGGCCGGCGTCGACCCACCGGCGTAGAGGGGGCACCCAGAAGGGGTGGTTGTCCGTGGCCGTGATGGCGTCGGTGGCGGTTCCGGCGCTTCCGTCGACGTCCAGGGTGATCTCGACAAGGCGCTTGGTGCCTTGGCCTTCGATCAGGGCGGTGACTGGTTCGGTGCTCGTATGGTCGGAGGTGGGGTCGGTCGCGACGACGCGGTCGCCGATCTTGACATCTTCGATGGCTTTGCGGCTGCCATCGGCCATGAGCACTCTGGTGCCTGAAATGAAGCTGTTGGGTACGTCGTCACATGAGTAGATGGTGGAAGGTGGTGGTTCGCTGTCGTAGGTGTCAGGGATATCTCCTGACTCTCTGGGTTCATCAGCGGCCGCGCCATCGACGCACCGCCCGGCTGACCTCTGACTGTCGTCGCAATTGATGATGTTGCCTGTGTCGGAGTCGGGGTCGCCCGCGGGAACACCCTCGAATCCGTCGATGTCGCCATCGGCCAGGTCGATGCGGTCTGGATTCTCGCAAGGCGCTCCGGGGGTGAGAGGACATTTTTCTTCGAGGGATGGCTCGGGCTCCTCGAAGCACGTTTCGCAATTGGGTCGATCTTTTTTGACCCACCGATAAGCTGGCTTTTCCTTCTTCCTCTTCTTTTTTATCGCAGGCGGACGTGACGGAGCGGGTTGAGGAGTGTAACAGTTTGCCGTGCAGGGGTGACCGTTTGGCTTCTTGTTCGGCTCCTTGTTTGGCTCCTTGTTTGGTTCTCCTGGCCGCTTAGCATCACGCTTCGGCTGAGGCCTGGGCTCACGGCGGTCGTCACCATGCCCATACTTATATTGCTGCTGACCAGATGTGCCTCCGGTGGTTTCCTTTGTTGTCGTGCTTGTCTTCCCCTTGCCGCTTGGCACCTTACCGGTCGTCGTTTTACTGACTGTCGTGCTACGGCTGGGCACACGCGTATACCTCAGCGCCTCGGCTCCTTGGAGCAGACGACCCCCCACGAGTAGCGTTATAGAGGAACCGCCGCCGCCATCACCTCGCCAAACAACGTGGCCCGAAGGATCTGTGCCGATGAGAGGACTGCCATTGGCATAGGTATAGCGGTTAGCTCGGATGGACGGATCCGGCGTCAGGGTCCAGGTGTCGCGGGACGCGAAGCTACCGGTGCCAGGCTGATACCAGCGGGCATGCATATTGATGTTGCCGGTGTCGGGGTCGGTGTATTCGCTCTGGTAGCCGAGCGCGGGTTTGGTACCGGTCTGGGCGATGGGTTCGCCGAAGGGGTTGTAAGTGGTGGTGCTGGACAGGGCGGTGCCGGTGAAGGTACCGACCAAGTCCTGGTGAAGGTCGGTGAGCGCTCCGGCTGCGGGGGCGGTGCCTTCCTTGACGCTGGTCAGGTTGCCGAAGGGGTCGCGGCCGTAGCTGGCTTGTACGGCGCCGGTCTGGTCGGTGATGGCGATGATGTCGTTGTCGAGGCCGGCGTAGGCGAACCGCTGCTGGCTGCTGCCGCTCTTCTGGCGGGTGAGCATGCGGTCGAAGGCGTCGTAGGTGTAGGTGGCGTCGCCGTCGTTGATGAGCCGGTCGAAGGCGTCGAAGGTGAGGTTGCGGGTGGTGCCGTTCTTGGTCTGGGTGGCCAGGGTGCCGCGCGGGCTGTAGGTGTAGGTGCTGCCGTCGCCGGCGGTGAGGCGGTTGCGTTCGTCGTAGGTGTAGGTCTTGTCACCGGCTTTGGTGCGGTTGCCTGCGGCGTCCCACTCATAGCTGGTGGCGGTGCCGTCGGGGCCGGTCCAGGAGGTGAGGCGGCCGGCGTGGTCGTAGCCGTAGGTGTTGCTGCCCGCTCCGGCGAGGCCCTCGGTGACCTTGGAGGTGAGGTTGTCGTCCTTGTCCCACCCGTAGCTGATCTTGGAGAGCTGGCCACCGCTGCTGTTCTTCAGGGTGTGGGTTTCGGGCCGGTCGAGGGCGTCGTAGGTGAAGACCTGGGTGTTGACGGGGTTGGCCGAGGTGATCGTGGTGAGCCGGTCGGCGCCGTCGTAGGCGTAGGTGTTGGTGCGGCCGCTGACCGGGTCGGTGACGGTCTTGAGCCGGTTGTCGGCGTCCCAGGTGTAGGTGCTGGTGCCGGTGACGTCGACGCGCTGGGTCGGGTTGCCGAGGGCGTCGTAGGCGAAGGTGGTGGCGGTCCCGGTCGGTGGGGTGAGCTTGGTGAGCAGGCTGCGGTCGTTGTATTCCAGGGTTTGGTCGCTGACCGTGGTGGGGCGGTCGGCCAGGTCGTAGCCGTAGGTCTTGTCATTGGCGACGATGCCAGCTCCGGAGCCGCTGACCTTGGTCAGCCGGTTGAGCTGGTCGTACTGCTTGTCATGGCGGACGCCGCCGGGCTGCAGGAGCGCGCTCTCGTTTCCGGCTGCGTCGTAGACGTGGGTCCAGGTGCGGTCGGCTAGGGCGGGGTGCGCGGTGGTGGCCGGCTCGGTGAGGGTTTCGATCAGGCCGAGGGTGTTGTAGCCGGTCCAGGTGGCGTTGCCGCGGCCGTCGGTGATGCGGGTTCGGGCGCCGGTGGCGTCGTAGCCGAATCCGGTGGTGATCGTTTTGCTGTCGGAGACCGGCTCGACCAGCTCGACCAGTAGATCGCTAGCGTCGTAGCTGCGACGGGTGACATGGCCCTCGCCGGAGGTATACCGGGTGGCGTTGCCGGCGGTGTCATAGCCCAGGCCGACGGTACGCACCGTCCCACCGGTGTTGTTCAGGCTCTTGACGCTGGTCAGGCGTCCGGCCAGGTCGTAGTCGCCGACCATGGCGTTGCCGAGCGGGTTGGTGGTCTTGGCGGGCCGTCCGGCCAGGTCGTAGGCGTAGGTGGTGCTGTCGCGCGCCGGGTCCGTGACCGTTTCGACCTCGCCGGCCGCGTTGGGTGCGAAGTCCGTGGTCTTGTCGCCCGGCAGGACTTCCTTGGTGAGGTAGCCGGCGTCGTTGTAGGACAGCTTGGTGGTGTAGGCCGCGCTGGCGGGCTTGCGTTCGAGCACGGTGCGGGTGATCTGCCGGCCCAGGTCGTCGTAGGTGGCCTGGGCGCGGGCGCCGGTCGGGTCGACCGCGGTCAGCTGTTCACCGAGGAGGTTGTACTCCGAGATCCACTGTCCGGCGGGCTGCCCGGGCGCTGCCGGTGGGTCGGTGATGCGGACCGGGTTGCCGAGCGCGTCGTACTCGGTCGTGGTGGTCTGTCCGCGCGGGTCGGTGACCTTGGTCAGGCGTCCCGCGGCGTCGTAGGCGTAGCCCATCTTGGGGGTGACCTGGGTGCCGCCGGGCGGCGTGTACGGCATCGCGGTCAGCGAGGTGCGGCGGCCCATCCGGTCGAAGCCGGAGGTGGACAGGCGGCCTTCCGGATCGATGACGTGGGTCTGCCAGCCGGCGTTGTTGTAGCCGATCCGGGTCGTGGGGCGGCCCTGCTCGGCGTTCCCAGCTTTTTCGATCTTGACAGTGGGTGCCTTGATCTCGATCAGGCGGCCGAGCGGGTCGTAGCTGTTGGTGGTGGTGTAGTCGGCGGCGGTGGCGCCGTCGGCGTTGCCCCGCGGGTCGGTGGTCGCGGTGGTCAGGCCGCGGTCGTCGACCGTCCAGGTGGTGGTCAGGTCCTGATCGCCGTTCTCGACCGTCTGACGGGTCAGAATCCCGGCGGCGTTGTAGGCGTAGGTGGCGGCCTCTTGGCGGGTGCCTCCCGCTGCGCCGGTGCGGGTCTCCTTGGTGGTCTGATCGTTGGCGTCGTACTCGAAGACGGTCTTGCGGGCCAGTTTGGCCGGATCGAGCGTGGCCGAGGTGAGACGGCTGGCGGCGTCGTAGGCGTACGACGTGGTGGTGGTCCCGCCGCCGGTCACCTGGTTGATCAGGTTGCCCGCCTTGTCGTAGGTGTTGCTCTCGAGGGTGACGTCCTTGGTGGTGAGGTCGGGGTTGACCTTGACTTTGTCACCGATCACCTGCGAGAGCAGGTCGTCGCCGAAGTAGGTGTAGGACGTCTTGCGGCCCATCGCGTCGGCTTGCGCGGTCAGGCGCCCGCCGGGATCGTAGGAGTAGGACTCCAGCACGATGTCCTTGGCCGTCTGCGGGTTGACCGGGCTGCCGGTCCAGTTCTTCAGGCTCGTCGTGGCCAACTGGCCGCGTGCGGTGTAGGTGTAGCCGAACACCGAGCCCAGCTCATCGGTGCTGGTCGCCGGCAGGCCGAACGTGTCCCAGGTGGTGCGTACGACGCCGCCCTCGGGATCGGTCGCGCTCTCCTCACGGCCGTAGGCGTCGTAGGCGTAGGTGCTGCTCCGCTCCGCGTCGCCGCCGGTCAGATCCTTGACGGTCGCGGTGAGCGTGTTGCCGTCGGTGTCATAGCTGTAACTGGTCTGGGCGGTGTGCGTGACGCCGGTGATCTCGTTCTTCACACCTGGCGCCGTCTGAGTGGCGAGCCGGCCGACGACATCGTAGGCGAAGGTGGTCCTGACCCCGTCAGGCTCGGCGTCGGAAACCTGGATCTGCGCGGTCATGCGCCCCAGCGCGTCGTACTCGAACGCGGTGACCAACCCGGACGGATCGCGCTGCTCAGCCAGGTCGCCGGCCGCGTCGTAACGCAGCTCGGTGGCGTTGCCCTTGGCATCGGTGCTGGTTTTGACCAGGCCGGGCGGGGTAGTGCCGCCGCCGATGGCGGGTTCACTGCCGTCGGTGTAGGCGGTCGTGGTGGAACGGCCGTTGGGGAAGTCGGTAGTGGCGGGGCTGGTTTCCTTGGTCACCTGACCCTGGGTGTTGTACTCCCACGTGGTGGCGTAGGTGTTGCTGCTCGCATCGGCGGAGCGGGCATCACGGAAAGTCTCCAGCTTGTCGTTGCGTGCGTCGAAGTCGTCGTCCTTGTTGACGCGGTAGCCGTAGTAGACCTGCTGGCAGTCGTCGGTCTTGCGGCATGACTTGTCCCTGATGAGATTGCCGCGCTTGTCGTTCCACCAACGGAACACATTGCCGTTCGGATCGGTCTGTTTGACGGAGAAGCCACCGGTGTCGTACTCGTAGCTGGTCTTGCCCGAGACCTGGTCGGACACCGACACCAGGCGCGCGTTGCGCAGCGAGTCGTACTCGTACCTCAGCGTGCCATCGCGTGGATCGGTCAACACGATCGTGTAGAGCCGCTTGACCCAGTCAATCCCGAAGTCGCCGAGCTTCCACGTGCCGCCGTGCCGGTCGGTGTGTGTCAGGAGCCGGTCGGTCGCCGGGTGATAGGTGTTCTTAGCCCAGATCCGGCCAGACGGCAGCGTGACCTGCGACAGCTTGTGGCTGACCTTGGCCCGGGCCGCCCAATGCGACTGGACCACCTCATCCGTCAGCGGCTTGCCGTACAGCGCGAACTCATCGATCGAGCCCTGGAATGGCCAGGTGCCTTTCGTGGTGGGGCCGCCGGGGATGTCGGACCATGAACTGGCACGATCGGCGCTGCCCACGTAGGCGTACTGGCGGTTCTCGTCCAGCAGTGTGCCGTTGAGCTCCCCCACTGCCTGACCGTCGAGGTAGAGCTTCTGCTTGTCGCTTGCCACGGTGAGCACTACGTGGTGCCACCGGTCGTCATTGACCGGGCCGGCTGTCGTGATGGGTGCGTATCCGGGCCCGCTCACCTGGCCCATTTGGCCTCGCAGCTTGCCGTCCGTCCCCACATACAGGACCGGCTGTGTCGCACCGACACCGCCGCTGAGCAGCCCAGCGGCCGAGAAGATCACACCAGGCTGCGTGGTCTTGATCCACCCCTCGATGGACACCTGATCACGCAGGCGGTCCAGCATGGGCCCCGGCACCATCATCGTGGACTTGGTGAATCCGGCCGCGGTGTCGGCTGTTCCTTCCAGCGCGCCCGGCTGACCGACAGTGACGTTGTCGTACAGGCCTGCGCCACCCTCGCTGCCCAGGTTGGCGGCCGGCGCGTACTGCGCGTCACCCAGCCGCCAGTACCCCACCGGTTCGGAGTCGAGCACCAGGCCCTTGTAGCGGGAGCCGTCACCGTAGCTGTAGCTGGTGCAGTTCGGCGCGGCCGCCGGCGTGCACACCGACGTCAGGTTGTCGCCGGTGTAGGCGTAGGTGTAGGTCTGCGCCTTGCCGTCCACCGGGTCGGTGGACACCGTGGCCACTCGCGGGCCGTTCCAGGTGAGATGCAGTTTCCTGCCGCCGGCGCCGCTCACCGTGTCGAAGGTGCCGCCGGTGTTGTAGTCCAGTGTTTGCGCCCGGCCCCGATTGTCCTCAAGCTTGAGCAGTCGCCCCGCGGCGTTGAAGACGTACGTCGTCGAGGAGGTGTCCTTCAGCCGCCACCCGCCACCCGCCACGTCCGCCAGCACGTCCTTCATGCCGGGCGGCGGCTGGTAGGTGCCATCGCCCTTGGCCGCGAACCGGACCCTCCGGCCGCTGGCGTAGGTGACCAGCAACCCGGTGATGGTCGTCCCCGACCGCTCGGCACTCACGTTCATGTCCCACGCGGTCGACCAGCCGGCACCGAAGATCCCGCTGGTGCGCGAATCCGAGCTGTTGTACGTGCGCACCACCGCCAGCGCCGGGCCCGCCACCTGCACCCGCGCATCCATCGCCGTCGTCGTGTAATTGCCGTTGACCAGGGAGAACTCCTCTCCATCGCCGACCCGCTCACCCAGATGAGCGCTGTTGAACGGCTGACGCCCCCCGGTGGCGATCAACTTCTTGGCGCTCGTAGCGACCGCCTTGCTCTCCGGGTCCACGACACGGACCCACCACTCGTACTGCTTGCCCCACTCCAGCGTGCCCGCGGGCACCCGCCAGCTCTTGACTCCCAACAGGGCGCCGGAGTCCCAGCACGGCGGCGTTGGAGGAGGCTGAGGAGGAAAGACAATTCCTCCTTCTTCCTCTTCCTCGGGCTTCTCGCAGACGTGGTACGTGTACCGCATCGGGATCGTAGGTCCGCCCAGGCGCTTCGCCCGCACAGTCAGCAGCGGAGTCGCCTCCACCAAAGATCCCGCGTCGGGATACACATCCTCGATCATCGGGAATGTATCCGCCGCGGTCTCCTGATCCTGCTGTTCAGCACGTTGAACACCCGCAGGCAGTTCCGGCTCCGCCCCAGGATCAGGAGTTAACCCCGTTCGCGGCCACGCACCGCCGTCTCGGGGCAAAGCTTCTGGTACTGGCGGATCCTCCGCCACATTCGATGCCGTGGCCGCCGTGGACGCAACCGTCAGACTTGGTAGGACTCCCGCAGAACCCCGTTGCTGCTTCGGCGTGACCACAGACCCCTCTGCGGAGAGCACCTCGCTGCCCCAAGCTGCTTGCTGGGCAGAAGCGGGAATCGTAGCCAGCGAAACAAGCCCCGGCAGGCCAGCAATCAAGATGACGGCTGCCGATCGGGAGAAAAGGGCACGCGAAAAGAACCGGCGCATAGCCGTCACGCTCCGAACCACAACGAGGGACACCCTTGGAGGTGCCAAACGTCGCTCCACCCCACCCGGCAGGCGTGACCTGACTCGTGCGGCTCTGGAGCCCTGACCAAACGCGCAAATCGTAACTTTGCGCAAGATCAAGCGACAAGAGCCAGTTTCGCGAACAGAAGAACACGGAATGTCACTTATCAGACAAAGGGGCGATCAGGACGATCGAGGCCCTGGCCGCTTGCCGATGGCCTTCAGTCTCTGTGCGGACGGGATGAACTCCTCTCAGCACGATGATTCGATGATGCATAGGGGGAGCCTCCTGGGATGTGCGGGTTCCCAGCGGTACATGAAGACCACTTCCAGTGGCGCGGCGGCGGAGCGCTCGACGGGTAGACCGCGCCGCCGTCGCGCCTGTTGGCCCGGGCCAGAAGGGGCGCTCCATGGAGCTCCGAGATGTCTTCACTGGGGCCGGGCGATGCCCGTCTTAACCCCAACCCGTTGAGGCGCAGGCAACGAAGAGCCGGGGGAGGCTTCGCGGGTCAGGGGCGAGGAGGGATGAGCCTCTCCATGAGCCATGCCTGGAAGGTCAAGTTCGCCATGAGTTCGACGGGGTTGTCGCATTGCACCTCCGGTAGCGCGCCGGCGGTCACCATCTCCAACGTGAGATCCCAGCGAGCGGTGGCTTTCCAAACCCAGCTGTCGGCAGGGCCGAGCTCGTAGCCGATCGTCCAGTCGGGGAAGGTGTTGCACAGAACGGAGAGCTGACGTTCTCGTACGTCGAGCCGTACCCACGCCCTGATCACGGCATTTCAGTCGGCGGTTTCGGCGAGCGCGTGCACGTTCGGATCAATCAGTCCCATATCGGACACCGCCCCGTGAATCCAATCACGTCGGTCGATTTGAGATCAGATCCGGGAATCACTTTGGGGCCTTTCTGATTGGGGGGTACACGCCCTCCAGGGGATTTCGCGCTTCCAACGGAAAGCGCAGTGTCATAGTGAAAGAGTTCAAGGGGACATCCAAGAGGGTGGATGTTGGAACGTCGCTTTCCACCAATCCCACCAACGAGGAGATGCATCCGAATGCCTCGCCGCCCTGACGCCGTGGATCCCGCCGCGTCGCCCTGGCACTTGCTGGGCGCCGAGCTGCGGTACTGGCGTGATGAAGTGCGCAAACTCAACCTGCGTGAAGCGGCTGCGAAAGCGTTGTGCGACCATGGCGACTTGTCCAAGTGGGAACGTGGTCTCGCGCGTATGCAAACGGACGTGATCGACCGCTTGGATGACCTGTACGGAGCCAACGGCAGACTTGCTGCACTTCATGCCGCAATGACCGAGTTGGACAACTACCGTATGGGTAGAGTTGCACCAGATGCCTCATCTCGTGACGAGGATGACGATATGGAACGGCGTGCCGTGATGCAGATCCTCGCCGCTCTCGGCGCGGGGGCGGCGATCCCACCAGGTACCTGGGACGCGCTGTTCTCCGGTGTTGAGCGCACCATCGCTGGTCGCAGCGGCATTGGCGTGGATGATTGGTCAGAGATCGTCTGGGAGCACGATTTCGCGTACTACACCAACCCGCCCGGCACTGTCTTCCAGACCATCGCGTCCGACTTCGCCGAGGTCTCCACCCTCCTCAAACGCACCTCCACGGCTACAGCGCGCTCCGGTCTGCTTCGGATCAGCGCGCAACTCGCGGTCCTCATGGGCATGGAGATGTCCGACGTCGGGGATCAGGGATCCTCACTGCGAGCCTGGCGGTTGGCCCGCCGGGCAGCGGACGCCACAGGCGATCGCGATCTACGCGTGTGGGTACGAGGCTGGGAAGCCGAATACGGATACTGGGCGGGAAGGCCGGCTCCGGTCATCGCCCGGCTGGCGAACGACGCCATCGAGATAGCCGACGGCAGCCCGAGCCGCAGCCTCGCCGAGGCGCACATGGTGAGGGCGTTCCTGCTGGCGTCGCAGGGAGATGCTGCCAGCACCCAGACAGCGCTCGTCGACCTGCGCCGCACGTTCGACGCGTTCCCGGACGCCGTGGACAGCGACCAGACCTCGCCGCTGTGGTCATTCCGAGCCTGGGCGCAAGCATGGGCGCTGGCCTACCCGTACGCCCTGCTCGGCCAGACACGAGAGGCGATCGACGCCACCGACCAGGCACGCGCCCTGTGCCCGCCCACCTTCCACGGGAACGCCGCGAACCTCGCACTCGTCTACGCCCTTACCCAGGCCAGGGGCCGCGATGTCGACCACGGCCTCCAGGAGGCCATCGCCACCGCCCAGGCGTGGCCGGTCAGTACGATCCGCAGGCTCATCATCGGCCAGATGCTCGACGACCTTCCACAGAAGAGCCTTGAGTCGGAAGCCGCCCACGAATTGCGCAGCCTCACCAAAGGGTCAGTCAGCGACGCCTAGCGGCGGCCGAAATTTGGTGAATCCGATTCCTCTCCAGCTCTGATAGCGGGGCGGATGGTGTGTTGGCCTCTGCGGTTGCGGATCCTCGCCTGGGCCTCTCAGCTTCTCTGCCAGTCGAGTGGCCAATCGAAAGCCAATGACCAGCCGATTTAGATTGGCCATGATCGCCTGGGTGCCGGTGCTGGTCGGCCTACGAGCGCCCTGGCCAGTCGCTGCCCCGACTGTTAGGCGGAGCCCGCCTTACCGTGGGGAAGAGCGAGGGGTGACGTAATTAGGTTTTCCGTTCGCCGTCTAATTCTTCGCTATCAATTCATAAGGTCTAATAGGTCAACTCTATTGCGTGAGCCGGCCGCCGCCATTCCTGTGCCCTTTTTGTAGGCGTTTGAGCTGCGCAAATGAATTGAAAAGACTGGCGAGAGCGATTGATTCGATCTTCGTTTTGGGATTCAATTGAATTGACCAAAGAAAGGTGTGGCGCGAATAGCGTCGCAGGAGATCGGAGCCATCATGGCGAATGGAATTCTCGGCAAGACCGTCCCCGCGAACATTCCCGGCGGGACGCTCACAGCGGAAGACATGGCGAGCGTCGCCCTGGAAGACTGGGCGGAGATTCAGAAGCTCTCGCGCGGCTACTGCCGGACCGTCGACAGCACCCGCTCCAGGAAGCGTATGGACGGGAGCGCCACGGTCGTCAAGGGCGGATACGCCCAGTACGGCACCGACGACGTGTCCGACGACGTCACGCAGGACGCTGTCCTCATGTTCGCGCAGCGTCTACGCGACATCATCGCGAAGTGCGCAACGGCATCTGACAGCACCCCCGACGAGCCTACGTGGATCTACGTGAGGCGCGACGGATCAGAGATGGTTATCACGCGCACGACCCTCAAGCGCTGGGCTGTACGCGACGCTGCCGCCCGCAACGGCTACCGAACCGCACTTCCTGAAGGAATTGACGAGACCTCCGGCGCGCAGCTCGTGCATGAGCTACCGCACTCGGAGAACATGACGCGCATGGCGGTGGATTCCTGTGCCGCCCAGAACAGCGCGGCCATCTTCCGCACGGCTTACGGGGACGGCAGTGAATTCCCGATCATCGCCGACGCGATAGATCTGGCATCCCACGCCGACGACTTGGGTCGTGCGGGCATTATCAGCACGATCGCTCAGTCCCGGTACGGGGGCGCGTACGGGTCACGCCGGAACGTGATCCGAGTACGCGATGCCGCACGGGCGGAGTTGCAGGATCTCTCAGAGCGTCTTGACGACGCCAGGGACGCCATGGTCTACACGGGATCAGAATCCATCGACGACTGACATAGCCGCGCTTAGAAGGGCCTCAGAAAGTACTCTGAGGCCCTTCTTGCATGTGGTATGCGACTCAGAGGATCCGAATGGCCATGAAGCGATTCGGACGGTCGATTGAGACCGGCTGCCGTATTTAGGTGAAGGGGAAATCGAGCTTACCCAATATCGCGGGTCTCGATGTCTGCTAGGTAGAAGCCCCCGCATCGCCCGTGCCGCATGAACCGCTCCCGCCATGCGGCGCGCCCGTCCCTGGAGGTGACCTGTCATGACCGCATCCGTACGTCTCAGCAAGCCCGAAGACTTCATCACCATCGTCCCGTACCTGCTCGGCTACATGCCGACCATGAGCCTCGTCGCCCTCGCCTTCGACGAACCGATCACCCGCGTGAGCAGCGTGCTCCGCTTTGACCTGCCCGCCGACTCCTCCGACGCTCCCGACCTGGCCAGCCAGCTGGCCGACATGCTCATCCGCAACAACGCTCACACAACCCTGCTGATCGGATACGGCCCCGGTGCCATGGTCACGCCCACCGTAGACGCGGTGGCGCACGCCGTGGAAGCAAGAGACATCAAGATCACCGACATGCTCCGCTGTGAGGACAGCCGCTACTGGTCCTACACCTGCCCGAACCCGGAATGCTGCCCCGCCGACGGCACCCCGTACGACATCGGCGGCAATCCCGCCGCTGCCGAAGCTGTACTGGCAGGGCTGGTTGCCCGCCCGGACAGAGAAGAGTTCGCGGCCACCCTTTCGCCCGTGACCGGGGCGGACCGCGAGCAGATCACCGCAGCCACCCGAGCAGCGTGCGGACGCGCCCGTGCCATGCTCGACACCACTCACGACTGGTACGGCGAGACCCTCAGAAGGACCGCCGAAGCCCTGGAAGTGACCCGATCCGGCGCACCGCTGAACGCCGATCAAGTGGCGTGGCTCGGCATCCTGCTGACCGCGATCCTCAACAGAGATGGCGCGATGACCTTCCTGGGACGGTACGACGACGACACCCACGTCCGTCTCTGGACCGAACTCACCCGCCGAGTGGAGGCCGCGTTCGCCGCCGCTCCCGCAGCGCTGCTGGCGTTCGCCGCCTATCGGATCGGACAGGGGACTTTGGCGCGGATCGCCGTGGAACGTTCCCTCGCCGCAGATCCGGAATACCGACTCGCCATGATGACCCGCTTCGCCCTCCAGCAGGCCATCCCGCCTGCGGTGGTGGCCTCCGATATGGACTTCGGAGACATGGCCGAGGAGATCGCCGCCAAGGTGTCCGCGCGACCGACCGGAGCGCGCCCGACCCTGCCTGAAGGTTGGTGATGGTGATGGGATACGCGACAACCCGCTCTGCCTGTGTCCTGGGAATCGTCGGACACGTGCTCACCGTGGAAGCCGACGTGACGCCGGGCCTGTCCGGGTTCAACCTGATCGGACCGCCCGCGATGTCCACCGCGTCCATGCGGGACAGAGTCCGTGCCGCGATCCTGAACAGCGGCTTCGACTGGCCCGACGCCAGCATCACGATCACCGTCCATCCGGCGATCCCACCCTGCGGGCCCATGGCGGATCTTGCCATGGCGGTGGCCCTGCTGGCGGCCGCCAGGCACCTGCCGCCCGACCGTATCGCCACGACGATGTTCGTCGGCGAACTGGGACTCGACGGCCGAATCCGCCCCGCTCGTGGGGTGCTCCCCGCCGTGGGCGCGGGCATGAGGGCAGGGATCAGCACCGCGGTCGTACCCGACACATGTGCGGACGAGGCCGCGCAGGTGCCCGGCGCCGAGATCTTCCCCGCAGCTCGCCTCGCCGACCTGATCAAGGGCCTACGAGAGGGCTCACTGGACAATCACGTACTCGTCGGGCCCGTCACGCAACCCGCACCAGCGCTGGACCTCGCCGACGTCGCCGGGAACCACTCGGCGCGCCGGGCGCTCGAAGTCTGCGCGGCGGGCGGACACCACCTCTTCATGCTCGGGAACGGGCCCGCCGCCATGCTGGCCGAACGCCTCCCCAGCATCCTCCCGCCCCTCGACCTCGACGCGGCGCGAGAGGTCGGTGAGATCCACTCGGCGGCGGGGATCCTGGAGGTACCGCCGGGAAGGAGATCCCCGATTCGCGAGCCGCACTACACGGCCACACTCGCGGCTCTCGTCGGCAACCTTTCCAGACCTGGCGCTGTATCCCTGGCTCACCGCGGGTTGCTCTACCTGGCGGACGCGCCGGAATTCACCTGGCAGGCCCTCGATGGCGTACGTCGGGCGATTGAGACCGGCGAAATCGTCCTCGCCGGGCACGATCACACAGTCCGATACCCGGCGGAGTTCATGCTCGTCGCCTCCGCTCGGCACTGCCCGTGCGAGGGAAACGGTCGGTGCGACTGCACGCCCTTCATCCGCCGTCGTTATCAGGCCCGGCTCACAGAGCTGCTCCAGAGAGTCGAGGTCCGTACGTGCATAGAGCCGTTGCACTGGCCAGCCGTGGCGGGCGAGTCCAGCGCGACGGTGGCCGCCCGCGTACTTGAGGCGAGAGGCCGAGCCGCGGACCGGTTGGCGGACACACCCTGGCGCACCAACGCTGAGGTGCCCGCCTCGGAACTCAGGGTCAGATTCCCGGCCGAACATGGCGCGATCGAACTGCTCCGCTCGGCATTGGACAGCGGCCTGCTGACATCGGAGGCGTTCATCCGGGTTCTCCGCGTCGCCTGGACGCTGGCAGACCTGCGAGGAGCCGGTCGCCCGGCCCACCAGGACGCAGCCGGAGCGCTGGAGTTGTGGCTCGGCCACGAAGGATGACGATGGCGGACGGGTCCCGGCGGTGCCGGGACCCGTTTTCTGCCTCCGGGCCGCTCTCCGACCGTTACCGTGAGCAGACCTGCGACGAGGAAGAGAAGCGGATGAACTCCGAAACTGTCGATCTGCTCTTGGACGTGGTCCAGCGCTTGGAGAAGAGCATCGTCAGTCGCGAGTGCCCCGCGATCGCCGCGCTCGACGGCCGGCGAAAGCTCATTCTCAGCGACTACGACTACCTCCGAGATCGAGATGCCGCCGTTGCCTTCGAGTCCCGGGCGGCGGAGAAGGTACGTGAGATCAGCGCGATCCGCTGGGTGCTGGCGGTTCCACAGGTGTGGATATTCAAGCCACCGAGCACCATCGCGCTCCGAGCCGTGTCCAACCACCCACTTCGCGAGGGTGAGCAGGAGGCGATCACGTGGACGAGCTTCGACCAGGCGGACGGCGTCGACTATGGCCGTGTCCTGTATGCCCGCCGCCCCAACGGTGACCCGGTGTTCGAGGAGCCGGAGATCTTCGACATCGGCATCCGCCCGCGTGACGTGATGCCGGGGCGCACCCTTCTGAAGGCGTTTCTGCAGGAAGACGGCTTCTGAGGGTGAGGGCCGCCCTCGAAAGGACGGCCCTCTGACCATCTACAACTCTCTGACCAAAGAAAGGTTGAGATCGGTCGTCGCCAGCGTACGCGGTATCGGGAGCCCTCGCCGTCAGGACGGGCGTACCGCTCCTGCGTAGCCTCGCCTGTCTATGCGATCGACACGGACGACAGCACCTGTGTGGGGTGCGTTCACCATTTCGGCGCCGCTGACGGCCAGGCCGACGTGGTCAGGGCCCGGGCGGGAGGAGTCGGTTTCATAGAAGACGAGGTCGCCGGGCTGAATCTGTGATCGAGGGATCTTCTGACCCGAGTTGACCTGCTCATACGTGGTTCCGCCGATGCGAGCGCCGGCCTTGCCCCATGCGTACTCAGTAAGACCGCTGCAGTCGAACCCCTTGGTGTTGGCGCCCCGTCCTATGCCGAAGCTGGGGCCCGCGGGGCCGCCCCCGCCCCATGAGTACGCGATTCCGCGCTGTGCCAATGCGGAGGTCACAGCGATGACAGCACGGGCGGAGCCGGCGGCTGTCGAGAGGCCGTCGAGCTTCGTGCACAGCTTGCCGGCAATGGTGCGGACGATGTCCTCGGCTTGCTTGCGAACAGCGGCGGGATCCCGTTGCGTGCCGTACTTCTGGCGCAGGCCGGACGCCAGATCCGTGACGACCGCCTCCCTCGGGACACCGAGACTGGCGGCAGCCTCGATACTGGTCTGGACCTGGGACTGCTCCTCATCCGTCAGGCCCTTCGCATCCGGCCAGAGGGTATCGACGAGCTTCCTGGCGAGCGCCTCGTGCTTGGCGTACTCGCCGCGCAGGTTCCTTTGCGGTCGTTGGACGATCGCGGCGGCTTTCGTCAGGGGCATGGTCGTCCACCCGCGTACCTGGATGAGCCGCTTGTAGAAGGAGCGGGCCGCGTAGCTGGGGGTGGTGACCTGCTCGCGTGTGCCCCAGCCGACCGAGGGCGTTTGCTGGAACAGGCCGAAGGACTTTCCCTCCTTGGAGACGGCGCCGTTGTCGAGACGGCTCTCCTGAAGCGCCGTCGCGAGGGCGATCTCGGCTGCTCTCTGAGGCAGGTTGAGCTTGATGGCGACTTCGACGACGGCCTTCGCGTTGTCGGCCTGCCGGGCGGACAATCCCAGCGTGATGCCCTTGTTTTTGGTCTCGTAGCCGCACACCGCATGGCTCATCTGGGCCGGATCCGACGCGACGGCCGCGTACTGGGCGCCACCGGCCATTCCGGCGATCAGGACCAGGCCCGTGACGAGACCGCCTCCTGCGGCGATTGCCCCGACGATCATTCGCTGCCCTCCTTCGGCTCGGGGCCGAGGTGCGGCCAATGCTGGGCCAGTTCGATGAGGCTCAGGCGTGCGTCCTGTCTGTCATGGGGCAGCCAGTTGCAGACCTCTACGGAGATCGCAGTGGGTACGGCGAGTTGGGTCGCGCGCTGCTGGAGTCGTGCGTGGAGGGACTTCTCGCGGCGCGGCGTGCTGGTGAGGAACAGGACCGGGGTGACAATTCGGGTGGTCGCAGCCAGGGAGGCGTAGCCGGAGAGCTTGGCGGCGACGCGGTCGAGGGTTTCCGTTCCGGTGTCGTACTCAAGGAAGAAGTCGAGGATTCCGCCGTTCTCGCGCCAGCGGCCGTAGGCGTCCGGGCGGACGTGCTTGCCCCAGGTGTCGGCGCAGCGGTTCTCGGGCCACCAGGTGTCCAGCGAGCAGCCGGGCTTATGGCGGGCTGTGCTGTACAGATCGGCGAAGACCTGGTTGACGCCGACGGTGTGGGCGAGGCGCTGGCTGTAGGCGATGGACAGTGCGCGGTCCTGGCGGTAGCCGAAGGCGGGCAGGTCTACGCCATCTTCCTGGGCCAGTGCCGCGGCGCCGGGTTCGCCGAGTACGTAGTGCCAGGGCGCGGAGCCGGTCGGGGGCTTGGGGCGGAAGCGGTCCAGCACGCCCAGGCGGTGCAGGGCGACGAGCCTGTGACGTGCGGTTGAAGGGTCGTCGAAGCAGAGCCGTAGGAGCTGGTGGGAGGTCAGGACCTTGTGGGTCCAGACCAGGCGGAGCAGGCGGCGGTCGCGGTCGGCCAGTTTGGTGGCCAGGGAGGCGAGGACGGCCGGGGTGTAGTGCTCGTTCATGCGTTTCCTCCTGATGGTTGCTGCCGGGGGTCGTCCTCGGGCAGGTGGGTGGTGGTGATGGGGTTGCGTCCGTGGGCTTGCGAGGCGGCTGCTCGGATGCGGTCGGCGACGTCTTTCGAGGGTTCAGGGAGCGGCCGGGTACGCAGGGTGAAGGGCGGGACCTCGGCGGAGCGGACCATCAGACGGGCGGCGGCCTGGTAGGCGTCCAGGTTGGCCAGGTCGTGGGCGGTCAGGTACGGGACGAAGTGGCGTTCGACCTCGCGGGCGTCGTCCGGCGAGAGCGAGAAGTAGATCTTGTTGCGGGCGTCGGAGCTGATCGCCTGGCGCAATGCGGTGGGGAGTTGGGCGAGGTGCTGGTGGGCGAGCACCATCGACAACTTGAAGGCGCGGGCCTCGGCGAGCATGTCGGACAGGGCGTGGGGCAGATTGAGGAAGTTCTGGGTCTCGTCGACGTACAGGGCGGCGGGTGCCCGCGAGTGGCCGAGCCGTGCGCGCTGGGAGGCCGCCTGCCAGACCTGGGCGACCAGCAGGGAGCCGACGAGCCTGGCGGTGTCCTCGCCGAGGGTTCCCTTGGGGAGGCGGGCGAGCAGGATGCCGCCGTCCAGCACATCGCCGACGTCGAACGTGGACTGCTCGTTGCCGAGGATGTCGCGGACGAACGGGCGGAGCATGAAGGCCCGCAGCTTGTTCATGATCGGGGCCGTGACGTGGGCCTGGGCCTGTTCCGACAGGTGTTCGTACCAGTGCCAGAAGCCCAGCAGGAAGCTGTCGTCCAGCCGTTCGACCAGTTGCCGGCGGTACGCCGAGTCGGTGAGCAGGGCGGGGATGTCGGCGAGGGTCCCGTTGCCGTGCGCCAGGGTAAGGGCGCAGCCGCGCAGGATGTCGTCGGTACGCGGGCCCCAGTAGTCGGAGTAGATCTTGTGGAAGATTCCGACCAGGTTGTCCACGCAGGTCTCCCGGTCGGTGCCGGACAGGACGTTGAGCGCGGGACGTGAGTGCCTGTCGTCGGGGTCGATCAGCACGACCCGGCTTCCGGCGTCCTCCGGAATGAGTCCGAGCAGGTCGGTGACCAGATCGCCTTTGGCCTCGAGGACGGCGACGCCCCGGCCGGCGTCGATGTCGGAGAGGATCATTTGGGCCAGGAGCGTCGACTTGCCGGTGCCGTTCGGCCCGAGTACGTGAACGTGGTGGAAGGAGTCGTGCACCCGGAGCGCGACCGGCCGTTCGTGGCCCGCGTCCGAGTACCCGAGGACCTTGCCGCCGCGGGCGACCTGCGGAGAGGGCGCGACCGTGTTGGCCCCGGCCCGCTGGAGGCCGGGCACCGCGACGTCGAGCGGGAGGTGGGCGAGGGCGGACAGCTCGGGGATCGACGCCAGGAAGCCGCGTCCGAGACGCCGGGAGGCCAGCCGGCGCGCGGGCATGAGGAGGCGGTGACGTTCGAGCCGGTTGTATCCGGAGAACAGGGCGAACGCGGAGGCGATGGCGTGCGCGCGTCCTCTGATCGCGTTGGTCCGGGTCTCACCTGTCCCGTCAGCCTGTACGGCGTAGCGAATCGCCACCTCGTAGCGGGGCCGGTGGGCTTTGTCGCGGATGGCGCGTGCCTCGGCCGCCCCTTCGAGCCGAACGGCCTGATCTTTGGACACCGCATGGCCCGTGTGGATGGGGAAGACGAAGTCGAGTACAGCTCGTACGAGCCCGGTCGGGCCGCTGCTGAGGCGGTGCCCGGTGGCGGGCCGGGCCAGGACCTGGACCACCGCGTGTTGCCAGGGCGGCATGCCCACCCCGGCTCCGATCAGCGCGCGGAGCGGGTCGCGGTCATGGCTGTGACGCAGGGGCAACCGCTCGCCGCGGGCGATGGCGAACCGTCCGCCGGTCGCGGTCCCGTCGAGCGGCACAGGGGGAGCGGCTTCCTGTACGAAGGTGCGCGCTGATGGCCAGGCGGCCTCGATGGCATGCTCGACCAGGTACTGAGGGATGACGCCCGGAACCCACAGTCGGATCCGCACGCCGTCGGGGCCGAAGACGTACTCGAAGCTCAGGTGTGGTTGGCCGAACAGCAGCCGCTTCCACGCCGGCCGCAACAGGCCGATCAAGTTGCCCCACAGCGCCTCGGCACCGGGCATGTCGGCGACCGGCGGGGCGAGGATCTCCACGCACCGCGCGTTCTTGGTCAGGTGACGGTGGCGGAGTCGTACGAGCAAGAATCTGAGCGCGATGACCGCGATATCTGCGGTCAGCGTGAGGGCGGCGAGCTGCCACACGTGCGCGTACAGCCAGTTCAGATAGGGGTCGGGGTAGGTGAGGAGGTCGTAGAGCATCAGAACTCGTCCTCCTCGTACTCGGCGATCTCCTGGGGCGACGAGGTCACGAGGCGGTGTTCTTGTTCGCTGGCCAGCACTTGGAAGGCCACCCGAGCGGCCCCAGAGTCCGCTGCCAAGAGTCCGAATCCTCTGTCCGCCGACAGGAGCAGCTGGCGTTCGCCGTCGGAGAGCCGGAAGGCCTCGGCGACGGTCTCGATGGCCTGGGGCGCTTGGCGGAGGAGGACCTGCGTGGTGGAGTTCGCGACGATGGCCTGGCCGAGGTCGGAGCCGAGCAGGTCGGCGGCGTCCTGGGTGACCACCGACAGGCCCGCCCAGTGCTTGCGCGCCGCCTTCGCCATGCGCAGCAGGAACTTGGCCCCCTCAGGGTCCTTCATCAGCAGCCACGCCTCGTCCACCACGATCAGCCGAGGGCGGCGGTCGTGTGGATCGGAGACGCGCCGCCACACGGCGTCCAGGGTGAGCAGGGTGCCGACTGCCTTGAGCTCTTCTGGCAGGTCTCTGAGGGAGAAGACGATCAGGTGGGAGTCGGGGCGGGTGGTGGTGTGGCCGTCGAAGAGCTGGCGGTGGCTGCCCGTCACGTACGGAGCCAGACCCGCCGCGACCTCCTTGGCCTTGGGATCGCCGTCTTGCTCCAGGGCGTCGGCGAGGTCGCTCATCAGCGGCGGGCGGCGCTTCCAGGTGCGCTGGTCGAAGGTGATGCCGGCCTGCTTGTACGCGGTGAGGATGGCCCGGTCGAGCGCGGCCTTGCCGGTCTTGTCCAGCGGCCCGCCGAGCATGACGGCGACCAGGGTGTGCAGGAACAGCGATCGACGGGTGAGCGGGTCCTCGCCGCGCTGGTTGCGGGTAGGCAGGTCGAAGGGGTTGAGCCGGACTTTCGGTGCGCCGAGATGAAGGTAGGCTCCGCCGACGGCCGCGCAGAGCCGGGCGTACTCGTCCTCGGGGTCGATCACGGCGACCTCGACGCCCCGGTAGAGGGAGCGCAGGGCTTCGAGCTTGGCGAGGTAGGACTTTCCTGCGCCGCTGCTGGCGATGATCGTGGAGTTGTGGTTGGGCTGGGCGAAGCGGTCCCAGGCGACCAGGGAGGCGCTGGCGGCGTTCGCCCCGTACAGGACGGTGGTCGGTCCCAGCTCGGTCGTCAGATCAGGTGAGGTGAAGGGGAAGGCCGCCGCGAGGGCGGGGGTGTCGAACGTACGCCGCATCGTCAGGTTGTCGTAGGCCAGCGGCAGGCTGGAGACCCAGCCCTGGAGCTGGCGGAAGGTCGCCTGTTTGGCGTCCAGGAGCAGGGAGGCGGCCAGAGCCCTGACCTGGGCGCAGGCGTCGTCGAGTTCCTGCGGGGTGGTGGCGTGAACGGTGAGGTAGATCGAGGCGCGGAAGAGCTTGGCCTGGCCGCGGGCGATCCGGGACGCCAGGTCCTGGGCGTCCTCGGCGGCCACTTCCGCCCCGGGGTCCAGCAGCCGGCCGTGTTGCTGGTCGTTGCGGAGCCCTGACTCCAGGCGGGCGAGCTGCTTGCGGAGCCGGTCGGAGGCGACCAGGGAGGGGACGGGGTCGACGTGGAGTGAGACGTCCAGGCGTCCGGGGTGGGTGAGCAGCGGTTCCAGCCAGCCGGGCGCGACCTCGCGGGGATATCCGGTGATGGCGAACGTGGCACAAAGGCTGTCGCCGACGCGGAGGTGACGGGACTGGACTTCGACCGATTCGGGACCGAAGCCTTTCGGGACGGGACGTTGGCGCCGGAGAAGGCTCACCAGTGTTCTCCTCTTGTGATGACCTCGTCCGGCTGGGCGAAGTCGGTGTCGGGCATGGGTGGCGCGGTGGGGTCGAAGCAGGACGCCAGCAGGGCGTTCGTGGCTGGGCTGTCCAGGAGGCGGACGGTGAGGCCGCACGCGGACAGCACCCGGGAGGCTTCGTCGAGCCGGCGCAGGGCACGGGCCGCGGCCGCGTCGCGGCTGTTGGCTCCAGCGGCGGGTTCGCGGATGATCAGCAGTACTTGGCGGCGCAGCAGGTCGTGTCTCGCGGAGATGTCCGCGAGGAAGGCGGCGTGCTCTTGGGCGGCGGCGGTCAGTGCCGGGTGGGGGAGTTGTCGGGCGTTGTGCTCCAGGTCGGAGATCGCCTGGGTCAGGTCGGTACGTTCGGCCCGGACCAGGATCTGGGCAGGGCCGGACAGCGAGTTGAGCCACCGGCCGAAGACCGCCACGAGCACGTCCTGCTCGTCCGCTGTGCGGAGAGCGAAGCTGACAGTGGAGACCTCCGCGATGGCCACGACGCCATCGGGTCCGAGGTCGATCAGGCCGTTCCCTGACACCGCCCGCGCGGGGAGGCGAAGTGGTGCGGGGCGCGGTCCGGGTCGGGCGGAGATCCAGGCCGGTGCGGCAGGGGTCTCCTCCGAGGCTGAGACCAGGAGTTTGGGGGAGCGCTGGTATCGGATTGCCGCGAGCAGATATCGGTCCAGCGAGACACCGTCACGTTTGCCGATGGCCAGCACGATCCCGATGACCACGATCGGCAGTGCGGCAGCGGCGAAGACGGGCAGCGGAATCCGGTCGCCCGCGGCGAGATAGGCGGCATAGAGCAGGGCTCCGGTCGCGCCGAGGATGACGACCTGACGAGCGGTGAGATTGGAGAGGATCTTGTCCTCTTGCTCAACGTCAGCGGGAATCCGTACCGTTTCCGACCAGCTCACCGTTCTTCACCCCCACGGCGTCGTGGGCGCTGACCCCGGGCAGGGGGTGGTGAGGGGCGTTTGTCGTCGGGCGGAACCCATGCCGTTGCCGCGGGGGGCGTGATCGCCATGGGGCGGCTGGTGGATGGGATGGGACGACGTGGGACTGCACCGGCTCCGGGCGCAGGGGAGCTGTCCGGCGGCGTCCATCGCTGGGCCGGGTTCGACCAGCGTTGGTGTGCCTGGGGTGTGGTGGAGGAGCCCCAGGCAACCCGGGCGTTCGGATCGGGCGGCGTCCAGCCTTGCCGGCCTGGCGTCCTGGATGCGCCGGTTCTGGCAGCATCTACGGCGCGCGTGCCACGTCCGGCCGCGGTGGCAGCGGTGGCGGCAGCCGTACCGGCAGGGCCTCCGGCAACGGCAGGCAGCACCTTGCCGGCCAGCGTGGCGGTTGCCGCTCTCTTCGTTGTCGTGGTCTTCTTGCCGCCGCGTCCACCTCGGCCGAGATGAAGGGCGTTCAGGACGGGTGAGGTGAGCTTGTACGCGATGGCGTACTTGAAGGTCCGGGCAACGAAGCCGCCACGGCCGCCATGTCCGCCTCTGGCCTGAGCGAAGATGCGGCGGCTGATCCAGCCCGGGATACGTACCAGGATGATCAGCAAGCACAGGGCGAGTAGGAGATTGACCAGCTGGCCGCTCGGAGCGACGCCGAGCAGCAGACGGCCTTCCTGGTTGAAGAAGATCCGTACGGCCAGGACCAGCGTGAGTGACTGAGCGACCTGGATCACCAGCAGCCCGCCGAAGGCCCGCCACCAGAACCTTGCCAGCCCCTCCGTGTACGGCAGCGCGTGGCAGGCGAGCGCCAGCGGAGCGGCCACCACGAGAAGGATCACCAGCGCGGCCCGTTTGATGAACGTGATCAGCAGCAGGATGAGCAGGATGATCCCGGCCATGGCGAGCAGGTTGTAGAAGGCCGTCATGGCGCTGTTGGGCAGCAGCATCGATCGGAGCGTGGTCGCCGCCCGCTGCCGATCGAAGTCCTCGCCGAGCAGAGCCTGAGAGAGGGCGTCGGCCAGCTCGATGGCCCTGCCGCAGACGAGATAGCTGGTGTTCGTCACCACGACCGCGATGGCGACCCGCGGCAGGACCTCCTTGATGGCGTACCGGGTCTGGACGGTCTCGTATCCCATGACGGCAATGGCGCCGATGGTGAGGAGGAGAAGGAAGGATGCGTTGGCGATCGCGGCGGTGGCCTTCCACACGTCGAACACGCGGCCGTCCTCGGAGAGGTTCGGAGTGGTGAGGAGAGTGGCTGTCAGGAGTTCGAGAAGCGGCTGAATTGCCATGGCCACGAGTTCGGCAAACCAGTGGTTGATCTGGCCGATGATCCAGTCGCCGATGTTGAGCCCGAGGCTGGTGCCGGTACCGGGACGTCCAGGCAACGGCAGGTTGTCGATGATGGGGGAAGGCGTTGGCGATGGAGTGGCAACGGCAGCCGACGCGGTTGCGGCAAGCGTTGCCACTCCGGCAGCAGCGGCGATTGCCATGTGGGCGGTTGGAGACATCTCGCTCACCCGCCCACGATGCTCTTGAGAACGTTCACCAAGATCGGGGCGAGGATGGCCAGCGCGTAGCCGAAGGCGGCGGCCTTCAGCGCGGACTTGGCCTTCTGTACTTCGCCGGGGTCTCCGCCGGCCACCAGGTAGCGCAGACCGCCGACCGTCAGCATCAGCGTGGCCAAGGTCGCCAGGAGGCCGATCAGCCAGTTCCGGATGTTGGTGAACACGGCGTTGAGATCGGCGGGCGCCGCCAGTGCTCCTGTTGCCGTCAGGAGAATGACGAGCGCGGCAACAATTGCCACAACCGCGACGGCCATTGCCACGCGGCGGGCAAGGGCTTGCCGCCGCCTGCGCCGCAGTTCCGCCTTCTGCCGTGCCGCGAAGGGGTTGCCGATGGGAAAGATCCGCGCGGAGCCGGGGGCAACGTCCCTGCCTCCCTTCGGGTCGGTTGCCACTTCCGCATCCGGAAGCCCCCGGCTCCGCGCGGGGATCGTGTCCCCCACCCTTCGAGGGGCAGGGGAAGTGATCGCTAGGGACAGCGTCGACTGGACTATCCCGGCTTGAATGGCGGCGATCAGCGCCGGCTCGCAACGTTGCCGCAGCTTCCGCGCCGCGGCCTCGCTCAGCCCAAGACGCGCGGCCGCCTGCCGCAACGGCATCCGCTCCAGCCGGGTCAGTCCGATCAGTTCCGCGTCAAGCTGGCTCAGCACACCGCTGGCCACCGCGTCGCTCAGCACCAGGTCCGGATGGCCAGGCGGGCGTGCCGGTGGGGCGGACTCGTTCAGAGGCAGGTGGCGCCCGGCCGAGGCGGCGTCGCGTATGGCTCGCTCACCTGCTCGCTGCGCCGCTCCCCAGAGCTGGGGACGGATGTTGGGGCCGGTGAGGTCGATGCGCTGCAGAGCCTGCAGGAAGCCGGTGAGGATTTCGGTGTCCACGTCGTCCATGCCCGCCGAGGGCGCCTGACGAGCCAGTGCTCCGGCGATCAGGCGCAGGGCCGGGATGGCCATGCCGACAGCCGCGACAGTCCAGGCCGCGCCGTGCTGGCGGGAGCGGGTGACGAGCTCCCGCCACACGATGTCTCGCGTGTCATTGGCCAGAGTTCGGCTGGTGAGCAGGCGCCGTAGGTCCAGCAGCCCGATCTTGCCCTGCGGGAGGTCCGGCGCGAGGCCGGCGCAGTCGAGGTACAGCCCTCCGGGACCGGCGGCCAGCAGACGGAACGAGGTCTCCGCGATGTCCAGCGATGAGCCTGTAATGCGTTCGGCGCTCATTTCTTTCTCCAGGTCGAGAGGAATCCGTTGACTCGAACCTGGTTTACGCGCGGCATCAGAAATTTCTCAGAGACTGTTGGGAGCGAGCGCTCTGAATTCATTCAGAGTCGTAACTCTGGTTCTCTGAGAGGCGCCGCTTCTGAGTCGCTTCTGAGCCCTCTGAGCGAACTCTGAGCTGGCTGTTGTCCTGGGACTGCATCCGGAAGAACGTCCCGACACAGCACATGGAGAACACGAATGACAATTCCCGGCGGCCAGATCAAATGAAAGCCAAAGAGGACTCGCCCAAAGTGCAATTGGCAGTTGCACCGATCACAATCCAAACGGCCAAGGCATTCGTCGCCTGGACTCATCGGCACCTCGGACCACCGATCGGCGCCAAATTCGCGGTCGGCGCGAAGACCAGCAACGGCACTCTCGTCGGCGTCGTGATCCTCGGACGCCTGGACGCCCGAACTCTCGACGACGGCGACACCGCTGAGATCACCCATCTCTGCACCGACGGCACCCCGAACGTCTGTCCCTTCCTCCTCTGTCTGGCCTGGCGAGCAGCCCGCGTTCTGGGCCACCGCCGCCTGGTCACCTACACCCACGCCGACGATCCGGGCACCAGTCTCCGCGCGGCCGGCTACCGCCCCGTTGCTCAGGTGCCGCCCGAACAAGTTCCAGCCACAACCAGTCGCCTCCGAACTTCAGGGGAGGCCGACAACGTCGTTCGCACTCGGTGGGAGATCAAGGCTGAGGGCACTCAGCTCGTGCCCGATACCGCCTGCAGGCGTCTTCCGGGATGGGAGCGCCCTTGATGCGCCAGCCTTACTGGAGCGACGAGCAGGCTGAGATCTTCCAAGGCGATGCCCGCGAAGTCCTGGCCGAGATGGAAGGCGGATCCATCGACTGCATCGTCACCAGTCCGCCCTACTACGGGCTCCGCCACTACTGCCCTGGCGAATACGGCCAAGAGTCAACGCCAGCGGAGTACGTGGAGAATCTCCAAGGTGTCTTCGCCGAAGCTCGGCGAGTCCTGGCCGACGATGGCACCTTCTGGCTGAACCTCGGTGACTGCTACGCGGCCAACTCCGACGGCTGGGCTCGTGGCGAGAACTTCAACGAGCACCAGCCTCGAGTACGACCAGCAGGCCGACGGTCTCTGCCGCCCAAAAACCTTCGCGGCATGCCGTGGCAGGTTGCCCTCGCCCTGCAGCAGGACGGCTGGATCCTCCGCAACGCCATCGTGTGGCACAAGCCGAACGCCATGCCTCAGTCGGTGCTCGACCGCCTCTCCAACCGCTACGAGTTCATCTTCCTGCTCGTCAAACAACGGCACTACTGGTTCAACCTCGACCCGATCCGGGAGCGCCCTGCAGAAGGCGACCGTCGGCCGCAACGCGATGGCACAAGACCGACCTCCGTGGGCTACGCACGGCCCTCAGGCGGCAAGTACGGCACCGGGGCGAAGGTCTTCAGCGGCAGACGGCATGGCGATGCCATGCTCCCCACTGGGGGACGGCATGACGCGGCACACCCAGACGGCAAGAATCCGGGCGACGTCTGGTCGATCTGCACTCGTCCGCTTCGCGAGGCGCACTTCGCGGCCTTCCCCATCGATTTGCCCCTCCGGGCGATCGCCGCTGGTTGTCGTCCGGGCGGTACCGTTCTCGATCCCTTCAGCGGTGCCGGCACGAGCGGCATCGCCGCTCGGCAACTCGGGCGCTACTTCCGGGGCATCGAACTCAACGCCGCCTACTGCGAGCTAGCGTGCGCCCGCTTGGCGGCCACACAACAGGGTGATTCGCCAGAGGCCGACGGTGGCTGAAGGGATACAAAGGGCCTGCTCAGGGCCTCCCAAAACAGGTCCGGTGTCGTACGCTGCAGGGCCTGGCGAACTGGACGACGATCAGCCAACGGTACGGATCGAGACCGAATTCCTCCTGCTCCACGGGGAGGAAGGCCGGACATTGCGTGCGGCTCAGTCGAAGGTCATTCACGAGATCTTGTGCTGGTTCGCCGCATACGACGCACGTGAGGAGAGCGATGAGCACATGGGGGACGGGGGCCGCCCAGGACCCGTTTGACGGTCTACGCGTCGCCTGGTGCGGCCGTACCTCAACCGAGGACCTGCAGGACCCGACTCTCTCGCTGCCTCGTCAGCTGCACAACAGCCGGGCGGCTCTGCCGTCCGGCTCCCTCATCGTCGCCCACTTCTACGACATCGAGTCCGGCCGCAAGAACCTGGAAGACCGCGGTCACGGCACCGCCCACGAGCGCTTCAACATCCCCATCCCCCGCGATGGCGGCATCCAGGATCTGCTGGCCGAGGCGACCCGGCGCGATCGCCGCTTCGACGCGGTGATCTGCGAGTCCATCGACCGCATCTCCCGGCGCACCTTCTACGGCACGAAGATCGAGCACGAGCTGGAAGAGCTCGGCGTCGCCCTCTTCGCCGCCGACGAGCCGATCACTCTCAACGGCAAGCGCGCCACCGCGATCCTCACCCGCCGCGTCAAGCAGGGCATCGCCGAGTGGTACGCGGTCCAGATGATGGAAGCCTCCTGGGACGGCCTCAGAACCCACACCCAGCAGGGCTGGAACGTCGGCCGCCCGCCCTACGGTTACCAGGCCAAGAAGGTCCCTCACCCCGTCCCCGCCAAGGCTGCCGACGGCAAGACCAAGACGCTCCTCATCCCGGCACCGATCCGAGGCGCGGCCATCACCCAGATCTTCATTTGGCGGGTCATGGAGCGCCTCGGCTACGGCGACATCGCCGACCGCCTCAACGCTGACCACGATCGTTTCCCACCGCCCGAGTCGCTTAACCCGAACTTCCGGGGGCGCAACGCCTGGGGCCGTTCCGGGGTGCGGGAGATGCTGCGCAACCCCAAGTACACCGGCTACATGGTGTGGAACCGCAAGGCGACCACCAGCCGCAGGGGAAGCAAGCGCGGCATGGACAACCCGCCGAGCACGTGGGTCTGGTCCGACCACCCCACGCACGAGCCACTGATCACCCGGGAGATGTACGACGCCGCCCAGACCATCGGACGCGTCCGCAACACCTCCCGCACCGGCTCAGAGGCCAACAGCCACCCGCAGACCCGGCGCACCTACGTGCTGCGCTCCTTCGTTCATTGCGACCTGTGTGATCGCCGCATGTTCGGCCAGACCGAGACCCGCCGCAAGGCCAAGGACTCCTACTACTGCTGTCAGCCCGACCGCAACCACCTCGGCCGTGAGGACCGCTTTCCGGGGCACCCGAAGGTCATCCGGGTTCGGGAGGACGTCCTTCTCGACGCCGTCCACGACCTGTTCCAGCGACGCATCTTCGGCCGCCACCGCCATCAGCTCCTCGCGGTCGACCTGCCGAAGAGCAGCGATCTGGCGCGACAGGAATGGGAATCGCGGTGCCAGTCCCTCAAGAACGGCATCGCCGATCTTGCCAGGAAGCAGGACCGGATCATCGCCCAGGTCGAGGAGAGCGACGCAGACGGCGAGTTCACGCGCCGCCTGCGCACCCGGTTCTCAGAACTGGAGGTGCAACGGCGTGCCAAGGCTCAGGAACTCGCCGAGGTCGAGGCCGATGCGCCCGCCCAAGACCACCAGACAGACCTGCTCCACAAGATCCCCATGCTCCAGTCCAGGATCGCCGAGCTGCCCGAAGAACTGCAGCGCAAGCTCTTCTCGGCCTTCCACCTGGAGATCCGCTACAACGACGCCGTCGGCATCGTGCTGATCAGAGTCACTCTCGACAACAACACCATCGAAGGAGTCGCCACCATGGCAGAGGAAATCCCCGGCAACGAAAACAGGCACCCGCAGGTCGCGAGTGCCAGTGCCGAAGATTTGATGCGTGCCCCCGGCAGGATTCGAACCTGCGGCACCCGCTTTAGGAGAGCGGTGCTCTATCCCCTGAGCTACGGAGGCGGACGCTTGTAAGCCTAGCGAAAGTCTGGCACTCCGTGGGACGTGGGGGCGCGATCAGTTTGGCGGGGTTGGTTATGGGTGCTCTGAGCTGCGGTAAAGGCATGACAAGTGCTCAGATTCGGGATCATCGTGCGCGGATAGCGTCTGCCTGTGATCAGGAGGCGATGCACGCAGGCTCGTCGGCGGCCCGTTGTGTTGTTTGGGGCGTTGCTGGCGCCGGCGATCCTCGCAGGAGGGTTGTTGGCGGGGGAGATTCGGGGGTTTGAGGCGGAAGGGGTGGGTTCTCGCGGGGCGGAAGGTGGTGTGAGGGGGGTGGCGTTGGAGCCGGTTCTGGTGCCTGCGCCGGCTCGGCCCGATCGGAGGTATGAGGGCGCTGTGCCTGCGCCTGCGCCTGCGCGAGGGCTGCCCAGGCCTGTGCGGGAGGCCGAAACTGTCGAGGCGGCTCCGGAGGTTGTTGTCGAGGAGCCTGTTACGCCGGCTCCGCCGCAGGTGGCTCGGGCTGGGTGTCCGGGGGAGTGGGTGGATACCTGGTTGTGGGAGTTGTGCCGGGATCGGGAGCAGGAGGCGGCGGCTGCGGAGTCCCTGGCGCCAGGGATATGAACCTTCTGTGAGGGGATGGCGTACTGAGGTGTAAGGCGTGGTGTTCTGGGTGCCATTGGTGGGTCTGGGGTGTGGTACAGGGTGTGACGGGCCGTACAAAGCGGGTTATTCGTCTCATAGCAGCTCTTCGGAGTTCGGTCCGGACACTCGGGGGGCTGTAGTAACGTGCGTGCCTGACCTGGGTAACGAGTTTGCAAACGGAGGAGTCGAACGTGCCAGCCCCTCGATCAGCGGGTCTGATCGCGGTTGTCATGGCGGTGGCTTCGCTTTTGGCGCCTTTTGGGCAGGTGCCGGTGCAGGCTCAGGCACGGGTTGAGCAGGTGCGGCAGCGGGTTGAGCGGCAGGATCCGTCCAATCTGACTGAGCTGCGGAAAGAGGCTGAGCGGTCGGCGAAGGAGCTGGAGGACGCCACCAAGGCTCTGGAGAAGCGGCGGGCGGACATCGCGGCTTCCGAGAAAGCGCTCAAGGGCAAGCTAACCGCCTTGCAGGAGCTTGAGGGGCGGCTGGCCGTGATGCGTCAGCCGGTGTCGCAGATGGCCGAGTTGCTGTATCAGCAGCCGCTCATTGCCGGTGGGGTCGTACCGTTTCTGTCTGGAAGCGCCGATGAGAAGACCTTGCGGGCTCTGTCGGACGCCAACCAGATCGTGGCCGTACGGCAGCAGGCCGTTGAGCAGACCAGCACCCTGTACAAGGAGACCGAGCGGCTGGCCGGCGAGGCGCAGGAGCTTCGGGCAGGCAACCTGCTGACCGAGGCGCAGCTCGCGGCCGAGGTCGACACACTGCGGCAGAGGTCGGACAAGATCGTGAAGTCGCTGACCGCGGCGCTGGTGAAGCTGGGGATCAAGATTGACAAGGTGGGGCGGGCGGCGCTGGGGTGTAACCCGCTTCGGGCAGCTACGGCCGACAGCTACCCGAATGGGCTGATCCCCAGGGGCATGCTCTGTCCCTTGCAGCAGAAGGGGTTCAGTCTCAGGGCGGACGCGACCATCGCTTTCGTGAGTTTGAACGAGGCTTTTCGGCAGCGGTTCGGGAAGGCCATGTGCGTGACGGACGCGTACCGCAGTCTTGCCGAGCAGCAGTCGGTCTACTATCGGCGGCCTGGGTTCGCCGCCGTGCCGGGGCGGAGCAACCACGGGCTCGGGCTGGCTGTGGACCTGTGTGGAGGGGTGGACAGGGCCGGGTCCGTGGAGTTCGTGTGGATGGAGAAGAACTCCAAGCGGTATGGGTGGTTCCACCCCTCCTGGGCCTACAGCAGCCCGTTCGAGCCGTGGCATTGGGAGTACGACCCTAAGATCGATTCGCTGCTCTGAGCCCGCTTCAGGCTCGGGCCACTTCCGCGCTGCAGAAGGCGCAGCGGGAGGCGGCCTTGGGGATCTCTGACAGGCATTCCGGGCATTCGTGGGTCGTCGACTCGACCTTGGCTGCGGCGCGGTCTCTGAAGTGGGTGTATGGCTTGACCACGAGGAAATAGATCACAGCGGCGACCATCAGGAACGAGATGATCGCGTTGATGAAGTTGCCGTACATGAAGTTGGACTGGCCGATGGTGATCTTGAGCGAGGCGAAGTCGGGCAGGCCGCCGAACGCCGAGATCAGCGGGGTGAGGAGGTCGGCCACGAACGACTGCACGATCGCGTTGAAGGCCGCCCCGATGACCACCGCCACCGCGAGGTCGATGACATTTCCCTGCGTGAGGAACTTCTTGAATCCGTTCATGGCAAGTGATCGTAGCCGAATGATTACCCAGAGTTAGGTTTGATGGTGATCGAAAGGCGGGCTTGAGCCTGGGCGGCTGCTAATTCGGCTGCCTGGGGCGGGGTCACCGCCAGGACGATCAGTGTGCCGTCGTCTGATGACTGTGGTGGCGGTTTTGGGATGGTCAGTACTTGCGTGTCCGAGGCTATTTGGCGGGCGTGGGTGGCTTCTTGGTAGGCGGCCAGGAGGGTGATCGTTGAGCCGGGGGCGATCAAGGCCGCTGCGGCGGCGTCGGCTATGCGTACGGGGGCGGCTACCAGGCCTGGTGGGAGGCGGTAGGAGGACAGGAGACGGACGTCTGTCAGGGGTTCGCCTCTGCGCATGGGGGTCGCCAGGGTTTGGCCTGGTGTGATGTCGCGTACCGCTCCTGCGGGGGGAGGGTCGAGGGCGACCAGGTGGAAGTCGGCTGGGGTCACCGGGCCGGGGGACAGGTCGCGGGAGGCCACCAGAACCGTGGGGGTCGCTGCCGTGGTGGGGCGGGTGGCGAGGAAGGCGCAGATGACGGATGTGGCGGCGAGCGCCGCCGCTATGAGGCGGCGGCGACGGCCGTAGCGGGACAGCCAGGAAGGGATCACGGTAGCTCGAAGGGGAGCTTGATGCCGTCGAGGGTCGTGCCGCAGGGGCAGGTGCGGTCATCCGGGAGGGATTGCACTGTTTCGGACACGAGGGTGCGCATGCGGGTGACATTTTGGGCGAAGAACTCCAAGACCTCGTCGTGGGTGACGCCCTCGCCGGCCTCCACCCCGGCGTCGTGGTCGGTCACCAGGGAGATCGACGTATAGCAGAGTGCCAGCTCGCGGGCCAGGATCGCTTCGGGGAAGCCGGTCATGCCCACGATGGACCAGCCGTTGCTCGCGTACCACTGGGACTCCGCACGCGTCGAGAAGCGCGGGCCCTCGATGACCACCAGGGTGCCGCTGTCGGCCGTTTGCCAGCCACCTGAGCGGGCGGTTCGCGCGGCTGTGGAGCGGCCCGCCGGGCAGTAGGGGTCGGCGAACGAGACGTGGACTGCGCCGTCAATATCGTAATAAGTCTGGACGCGTCCAGAAGTGCGGTCTACGAGCTGGTCGGGGATCACGATGGCTCCAGGGCCGTACTCGGCTCTCAGCGAACCTACGGCGCTCGGTGCCAGCACCTGGCGGACGCCGAGCGAGCGCAGCGCCCAGAGGTTGGCGCGATAGGGGATACGGTGAGGCGGGAAGCGGTGATCTCGCCCGTGTCTGGGAATGAACGCCACGGAACGCGAGCCGATGCGTCCGACCGTGACGACATCGCTCGGGGGGCCGTAGGGTGTGGCGAGTTCGATCTCCTCTGCGTCGTCGAGCAGGGAGTAGAAGCCGGAACCGCCGATGACGCCGATGTCTGCGCGAGTGACCATGGCGCTGAGAGTAGCCGGAGTGGCCGGGGGCGAGGATGGCCCGAATGGCGTTCTGTGGATAACTTGGTGGCGTGGAGTAGGCACACCAGTACGAAGAGTAGGATCGCCGCATGCGGCATCAGGGCCTCGGGCTCATCATCGTCGCGCTCATGCTCGGTATGTTGTTGGCGGCGCTCGATCAGACCATCGTGTCCACGGCCCTGCCGACGATCGTGGGCGACCTCGGCGGGCTGGAGCAGCTGTCCTGGGTCGTGACCGGATACATGCTGGCCTCCACCGTCTCGACGCCCCTCTGGGGGAAGCTGGGCGATCAGTACGGGCGCAAGAGGCTCTTCGTCTCCGCCATCTGCATATTTCTGGTCGGGTCGGCGCTTTGCGGGCTGAGTCAGAACATGGGAGAGCTCATCGCGTTCCGGGCCGCGCAGGGGCTCGGCGGGGGCGGGCTGATGGTGCTGGCCCAGGCCATCGTGGGCGATGTCGTCTCCGCCAGGGAGAGGGGGAAGTACCAGGGGTTCTTCGGCGCGGTCTTCGCCGTGTCCAGCATCGTGGGGCCGCTGCTCGGCGGCCTGTTCGTCGATCACTTGTCGTGGCACTGGGTGTTCTACGTCAACCTGCCGCTGGGGGCCGTCGCGCTGTTCGTGATCGTGACGGTGTTGCCGGGGGACGACACGCGTACCAGGCACGCGATCGACTACGGCGGCGTGGTGCTGCTCGGCGCGGCGACCTCCTGCCTGGTGCTGATCACGACGTGGGGCGGGACGACGTACACGTGGAACGATCCGGTCATCCTGGGCTTGGCGGGGGCGGCGCTGGCGCTGCTGGTCGCCTGGGTGCTCGTCGAACGGCGGGCGGCCGAGCCGGTGCTGCCGCTCGGGCTGTTCGGGGTCAGGGCGTTCGCCATGTCGTCGGTGGTGGGGTTCGTGGTGGGGTTCGGGATGTTCGGGGCGCTCACCTATCTGCCGCTCTATCTGCAGGTGGTGCATGGCGTCAGTCCGACTTTGTCGGGGGTGTACCTGCTGCCGATGATGGCCGGGATGTTGACCATGTCCATCGTGAGCGGGCAGATCATCTCCAAGACCGGGAAATATCGGTATTTGCCGATTGCGGGGACGGCTGCGGCATCTGTGGGGATGTTCCTGCTCTCGACGATGACCGAGGCGAGCAGTCTGCTCACGATGGGGGTCTATCTGCTGCTGCTCGGGGTCGGGCTGGGGATGACCATGCAGGTGCTGGTGATCGTGGTGCAGAACGCCGTCGACTTCAAGGATCTCGGGGTGGCGACCTCGGGGGCCACGTTCTTCCGGTCGATCGGTGGGTCGTTCGGGGTGGCGACGCTCGGGTCGGTCTTCGCGGCCACCTTGAACGATGATCTCCGGGAGGCGCTGCGTGGTGTGCGGTTGCCCCCTGGGTTCGATCCGAAAAGGGTTCAGGAGGATCCGACCGTTATCCAGCAGTTGCCGCGGGGGCTCGCGCAGGGGTTCCTGCATGTGTACGCCGATGCGATCGCGGCGGTCTTCCGGGTGGCGGCGCCGGTGATGTTCGGGGCGTTCCTCCTCAGTTGGTTCATACCGCAGGCTCGGCTCAGGGAGACCACGAAGGCGGCGGATCTGGGTGAGGGGCTGGGGGCCACGTCCGCGGAGCGGTCTTCGCTGGCCGAGGTCGAGCGGGGGCTCGTCCGGCTGGCCGATGCGGACCTGCGCCGGGGCTATTACGACCGGCTGGGAGCTGTCGCGGGGTTGAGCGGGATATCGCCGCAGGGGGTGTGGATCATCGCCAGGCTGGGCGGGGAAGGGTGGGTGCAGGCCGGGGCGCTGGCCGAGCGGGCTCACGTGAGCAGGGAGTACGGGCGGCCGTACGTCGATCAGCTCGTGGCGGCGGGGCTGGTGCGGCGGTCGGACGATGATGAGGAACTGCGGCTCACGGCGGCGGGGGATCAGGCCGCTGTACGGCTCCTGCGCTGCTCGCGGGAGGGGCTGAGCCGGTTGGTGGCTGATTGGGGGCCTGATCCGCAGCTCGAACGGCTGGTTGATCGGATCGCGCCCGAATTGCTCGGGGCCCGGGCCGATCGACCGCCTTAGCGGCACAGGCTGTCTGTCGTGCGGTCGAAGCCCAGGGCTCGTTGGCCCCCAGGTGGTCAGGTGTGGGAGGTCGTGGAGCGGCCTGGTTGGAGACCAGACCGTAGCCACGCTCAGGTGAGGCTGACTGAGCCACGCGTGGGAGATCGAGGGCTGGTAGGTGAGCCTTATCGGGCTGCGTACGGACAGCGAGGCGTTGGCGGTGAGCCTGATCGAGCCACGGTGGGAGGCCGAGAGGCTGGTGGATGAGCCCACTCGGGGCGGCGTACGGCAGGCGAGGGGGCCTGGCCGGGCCACGTGTGGGAGCCGAGGGGCTGATGGCTGGCCTGATCGAGCTGCGTACGGCAGGCGAGAGGCTGGTGAGCGGGCATGACTGTAGCCGCGTGCAGGGGATCAAGGGGCTGGTGACCAAGGCTGGCTGTAGCCGCGTGGGGGAGACCAAGGGGTTGGTGACCGCCTGACTGTCGCCGCCGTGCGAGAAGCTACGGAGCGGTCGGTCGGGGACCGGGCTGTAGCCCGCGCGTGATCAGCCGGCCAGACCGTGGCCGTGCGTGCCGTGCCGAGGGGGACGTTCAGGCGAGGAGCCTGGCCGGTTGACAGGCTCGGGCATGGCCGCGTACGCGCGCCCCGCAGGTCACTCGGGCACAGCCGGTACGTGCGCCCCGCGGGCACAGGCGTGTCTGCGCGCCCCGTGGGTCACTTGGAGGCGGCGGCCGGGGCGGGGGTCGTGGAAGTGGAGCTGGAGCTGGAGGAGCTCGAGTCCGACGACTTGCTCTCCTCGGACTTCGACGATGACGACGAAGCGGACGGCGAGGAAGACGAAGCGGCGGCGGCCGTCGAGGCCGACGAGCGGTTGTCGGTCCGGTAGAAGCCGGAGCCCTTGAACACGATGCCGACCGCGGAGAAGACCTTCCGCAGATTGCCCTGGCAGTTCGGGCAGACCGTCAACGCATCGTCGGTGAACTTCTGAACCACCTCGAGCTGCTCACCGCAGTCGTTGCAGGCGTACTGATAGGTCGGCACGCGCTCCTCCTTACAAAGCTTTGGCACTCGAGCGATGCGACTGCTAATGGTAACCGATTGGGTCAAACACCTATTCCAGCCCCCGCTCCCCGTACCAACCGGCGAGTTTACCGCTGCGGCTGACCGCGCGCAGACGGCGCTCCACCTGTTCGCGGCAGGAAGCGGTGGTGACCAGGAGGAGTTGGTCGTCAACTCGGATGCGGGTGGTGGTGGCGGGGACGAAGGATTTGCCGTCGCGTACGACTAGAGTCACAGCGGCGCCGGCGGGCAGGCGGAGCTCGAAGATCTCGACGCCGTGCAGGAGGGAGCCCGTCGGGATCTTGACCTGCAGCAGGTCGGCCTTGAGCTCTTCCAGCGGCGCCGACTCCACTTCGAGGTCGTGGGCCTCGCCCGGCGAGAACACCCCGAACAGCCGGGCCGCGAACGGCAACGTCGGCCCCTGGAGCAGGGTGAACACGATGACGATCACGAAGACCTGGTTGAAGAGGTCCTTGGAGCCCTCGACCCCGGCCGCCCAGGGGATGGTCGCCAGGACGATCGGGATCGCGCCGCGCAGTCCGGCCCACGACAGGAACGCCTGGTCGCGCCAGCTCACCCAGCCGAGCCGGAGAACCCACGACAGCGCGGAGCTGGCCATGACGGAGAGGGGGCGGGCCAGGAGGACCAGGACCGTGCCGGTGATCAGGCCGGGAACGATGGCCGACGGCATTTCCTCGACGTCGGCCAGCATGCCCAGCATGACGAACAGGCCGATCTGCGCCAGCCAAGCTGCGCCCTCCGCGAAACCTCGGGTCGCCGCCCGGTGCGGCAGGCGCGAATTGCCCAGGATGAGTGCGGTCAGGTAGACGGCCAGGAAGCCCGAGCCGTGCAGCAGCACCGCGCCGCCGTACGAGACGAAGGTGAGCGCGAGCACCGCGATGGGATAGAGGCCGGAGGCGGGGAGGGCGACGCGGCGCAGGGCGTACGCGCCGGTGGGGCCGACGGCGAGCCCGACCGCGACGCCGATGATCAGCTCGATCGACGTTTCCAGCAGGAACGTTCCCAACGTCGCATGCGAATGCGACGACCCGCTCAGCAGCACCACGGCGATGACCGTGGGCGCGTCGTTGAAACCGGACTCCGCCTCCAGCACCCCGGCCAGGCGAGCCGGCAGCGGCAGGCGCCGCAGCACGGAGAAGACGGCCGCGGCGTCCGTGGAGGCCAGCACCGCGCCGAGGATCAGCGCCGTCGTCCCGTTTATGCCGAGAAGTCCCTGTACGGCCAGCGCCACCACGACGATGCTGACCGTCACGCCCACGGTCGCCAACATCAGCGCCATGGGCACGGAACGCCGCACATGCGACCAGCTCGTGGTCAGGCCACCCTCGGCCAGGATCACCGCCAGAGCCGACAGGCCGATCTGCTGGGCCAGCTGCGGGCTCTCGAAAGGGATTCCGAACCCGGAAGGCCCCAGAGCCAGCCCGAAGCCGAGGAACACCAGAAGACTGGGCAGACCGGTGCGATGCGCGATGCGTACGGAGGCGATCGCCGCGATGACAATTCCGGCACCTAGGAGCAGCCAGACATCAAGTGTCATCCGGCTCCCCTCTCGTACCTGCGTTCACATAAGACTAGTGAGTCCGGAGGGTGTCATCACATAGCGGACCTGCCGGTCATGGGGCTCTGACGGCACGTCGTCGATCAGTTCGCCGTCGTGCAGCAGCGCCACCGTCGGCACGTTCGGGCCTACCCGGGCCAGGGCCCGATCGTAGGAGCCGCCGCCGCGCCCGAGGCGTACTCCGGTCCGCCGGTCCACCGCCAGCGCGGGCACGATCACGAGGGCGGCGGTGCGTACGGCGTCCACGCCGCGGCGGTCGTCGACCGGTTCCATGATCCCGTAACGGCCAGGGGCGAGCGTGTCCGGCCCGTCGTACACCGCCCAATCCAGGTCATTGTCCGCACGCAGGACGGGCAGGATAACGGTGGCTCCATGTTTCCAGAGAGCGAACACGAGCCCGTGCGTATCCGGCTCCGACCCCGTTGACCAGTAGCAGGCCACCAGGCCGGCCATCTGTACCCAGGGTTGTTCGAGCAGCGTTTCGCGGACTTTTATGGAGTTCGCACGCAGTTGCTCGGGGGAGAAGGAGGTGCGCGCCGCATTCAGCTCGCGGCGCAGGTTCAGCTTGTCCACAGGTCCCTCCACTAGGGTCTACTCATGGCTGACTTCGACCCTGTGACGAAAGCCGTCGTGCCCGCCGCGGGTCTGGGCACCCGGTTCCTTCCGGCGACCAAGGCGACACCGAAAGAGATGTTGCCCATCGTCGACAAGCCCGCGATCCAGTATGTCGTCGAGGAGGCGGCCTCCGCTGGGCTCCTCGACGTCCTCATGGTCACCGGCAAGAACAAACGGTCGATCGAGGACCATTTTGACCGGGCATTCGAGCTGGAGGAGGCCCTTGAGGCCAAGGGCGACGAGCAGCGGTTGTCGCAGGTCCGCGAGCCCGCCTCGCTGGCGACCCTGCACTACGTACGTCAGGGCGAGCCTAAGGGGCTCGGCCACGCGGTGCTCTGCGCCAAGCAGCACGTCGGCGATCATCCCTTCGCCTGTCTGCTCGGCGACGACCTGATCGACCACCGCGACCATCTGCTGCGGCGCATGATCGAGGTGCGCGCCACGTTCGGGGGGAGCGTGATCGCGCTGATGGAGGTGCCGAAGGAGCAGGTGTCGCTGTACGGCGTGGCGACCATCGAGCCGACCTCCGAGGAGGACGTCGTGCGCGTGACCGACCTCGTCGAGAAGCCGCCGGCCGACGAGGCGCCGTCCAACTGGGCGATCATCGGGCGTTATGTGATCGATCCGATGGTGTTCGAGGTGCTGGAGAACACCCCTCCGGGGCGGGGCGGCGAGATCCAGCTCACCGACGCGCTGCGGACGCTCGCCGCGCGCGACTCGGAGGACGGCGGTCCGGTGCATGGTGTGCTGTTCAGGGGGCGACGGTATGACACGGGTGACAAGTTGGACTATTTGCGGACTGTGGTGAAATTCGCGGCGGATCGGGAAGATCTGGCGCCGGAGTTCGTACCGTGGCTGCGGGAGTTCCTTGATGAAATCAGTTGACGCGCATCTGGCTGAGATCCTCGCCACCGTACGTCCGCTGGCCCCGCTCGAACTGGAGCTGGAGCAGGCTCTGGGCGCGACGCTGGCCGAGGACGTGTCGTCACCGGTGCCGCTGCCGCCGTTCGACAACTCGGCCATGGACGGGTACGCGGTGCGGGCCGAGGACTTGTCGGAGGTTCCGGTCAGGTTGCCGGTGATCGACGACGTGGCGGCCGGGTCGGTGGAGCTGCGGGCCGTGGGGCCTGGGCACGCCATCCGCATCATGACCGGCGCTCTCCTGCCGGCCGGGGCCGACGCCGTGGTGCCGGTGGAGTGGACGGACGGGGGGACGGTCACCGTACAGATCGACCGCCGCGCCGAGGCCGGCAACGCGATCCGGCGGGCCGGGGAGGACGTGCAGGCCGGCGAGATCGTGCTCAAGGCGGGCACCGTGATCGGTCCCGCGCAGCTCGGGATCATCGCCGGGGTGGGACGGCGGCGCGTCTGGGCGCGGCCGCGGCCCCGGGTCGTGGTCATCTCGACCGGCGCCGAGCTGGTCGAGCCGGGCGGGACGCTGGCGCCCGGGCAGATCTGGGAGTCCAACAGCTACACCCTGACGGCGGCCGTGCGCGAGGCGGGGGCCGAGGGGTTCCGCGCCGGTTCGGTAGGGGACGATCCGGCCGTCCTGCTCGATCGGCTGGACACCCATCTGGTGCGGGCCGATGCGGTCATCACCAGCGGCGGGGTGTCGATGGGGGCGTACGAGCCGGTCAAGGAGGCTCTGTCGCCGCTGGGCACGGTCCGGTTCGAGAAGGTCGCGATGCAGCCGGGGATGCCGCAGGGGTTCGGCGTGCTGGGGGAGGACCAGGTGCCGATCTTCGCGCTTCCCGGCAATCCGGTCTCGTCTTTCGTGTCGTTCATGCTGTTCGTACGCCCCGCGCTCGACAAGATGCGCGGGCTGCCCGGCGGCATGCCGGAGACGGTCACCGCGCGGGTCACCGGGCCGCTGCGGTCGCCGTTCGGGCGGCGGTCCTACCTGCGTGGCGTGCTGGCCGCGGACGGCGCCGTGTCGCCGGTGCACGGGCAGGGCTCTCACCAGCTCGCCGCCCTGGCCTCGGCCAACGCGCTGATCGTGGTGCCGGAGGACGTGACCGAGGTGGACGCCGGATCGATGGTGGAGGTGGTGCGACTGTGAGCGAACTGACCCATATCGACGAGACCGGGGCCGCGCGCATGGTCGACGTGTCCGCCAAGGACGTCTCGGCCCGTACGGCCACGGCGACCGGGCGGGTGCTGCTGTCGGCCGAGGTGGTGGCGCTGCTGCGCTCGGGCGAGGTGCCCAAGGGCGACGCGCTGGGGGTGGCGCGGATCGCCGGGATCATGGGGGCGAAACGTACGCCCGACCTGATTCCGCTCTGCCATCCGATCGCGTTGCACGGCGTGAAGGTCACGCTCGACGTCGAGGACTGGGGCGTGGCGATCACGTGCCGGGTGAAGACGGCCGACCGTACCGGAGTGGAGATGGAGGCCCTGACGGCGGTCTCGGTGGCGGCCCTGGCGCTGATCGACATGGTCAAGGCCGTGGACCCGGGCGCGGTGATCACCGATGTGCGCGTGGAGGAGAAGCTGGGCGGCAAGACCGGCCGGTGGACCCGGGAGCAGGCATGACGCGCGCGCTGGTGATCACGGTGTCGAACCGGGCTTCGGCCGGGATTTATGAGGATAAATCCGGGCCGTTGCTGGCCGACCTGTTGCGGCGGGAGGCCGGGTGCGAGGTCGAGGGCCCCGTCGTGGTGCCCGACGGTGAGGCGGTCGAGCAGGCGCTCCGTGAGGGAGTGGCGGGTGGCTTCGAGGTCATCGTGACCACCGGGGGCACCGGGCTGACCCCGATGGATCTGACGCCGGAGATGACCTCCCGGGTGATCTCGCGGGAGATCCCCGGCATCGCGGAGGCCATCCGGCTGGCGAATCGGGACAAGGTGCCTACCTCTGTACTGTCCCGGGGTCTGGCCGGGCAGGCGGGTGACACCTTGATCGTGAATTTGCCCGGATCGTCCGGTGGCGTACGGGATGGCGTCGCCGTACTCGCTCCGATTCTGCGTCACGCGGTCGATCAGATCCGAGGCGGCGATCACCCACGCTGAAAGGCGAATCGTTGATCCGTGGCGACATCGTGCCCGATAGGGGGATGATAAGAAATGTGGATCGACTTCGTGGCTGGCCGGCGACCCTGAACGAAGGCCCCGTAGGCCTGCGTCCGCTGCGGCTGAGCGACGTGCGCGTGTGGCGCGAGACTCGGCTGCGAAACGCCAACTGGCTGCGCCCCTGGGAGCCGAGCAATCCCGAGACGCCGCTGTTCAGGACGGGGCTCGGACCCTACCTCTCCATGGTCGGCACCCTGCGGCGCGAGGCCAGGCAGGGACTGGCGCTGCCGTGGGTGATGACGTACGACGGTCGTTTCGCGGGGCAGTTGACCGTGGGCGCCATCGTGTGGGGATCTGCCCGTTCTGCCCAGGTCGGCTACTGGATCGACGGGGCGGTGGCTGGCAAGGGCATCACCCCGACCGCCCTCGCCATGGCCGTTGACCATTGCTTTTTCACCACGGGATTGCATCGGCTGGAAGCGAACATCCGCCCCGAGAACCAAGCCAGCCGTAGAGTGGTTGAGAAGCTGGGATTCAGGGAAGAAGGCATTCGGCGTCGCCAACTCCACATCGACGGAGCTTGGCGCGACCACATCTGTTACGCGCTGACCGTGGAGGACGTTCCCGGCGGGCTGCTCGTGCAGTGGCGTCGCGCGCGCGAATCAGCCTCTCACGGGGGGCCTTCCGTCGAAGAGGTTTGACGATCTCGCGACACACCGCACCGAATGCTCGTCAATCAGTGACACGCGGTCTTACGGTGCGTGACGTGAGCACTTTGAAGGCGCGACGAGCACACCCGCGTCTTCGTGCTGCCCGGAGGTGGCCGTGAGCAGCGTCCTCCTCTATCTGGCCATCGTCGTGATGTGGCTTTGTGTCCTGATCCCGATGTGGTTGCGCAGGGACAAGAGCAACCTCGCCGAACTGGCAGAGCTCGAAGAGTATTACACCGGCGAGCACCAACTGCCCGATCTCGACAACTTGGCTCCCGCCGACCCCGACGAGGACGATGGGACGCCGGTCGCCGAGATCGAGAAGGTCGACGTACGCCAGTTCCGGTTCCGGCGCCGCGCCATCATCGTCGCCCGCCGGCGCCGCCTGCTGTTCTTCACCGCCCTGCTCGTCATCGCCTCCGTGGTGACGGCCGCGGTCAAGCTGATCCCGTGGTGGGGCGTGGCGCCTTCCGTGGTCGTCACGCTCGCGTACATGGCGTTTCTCCGCATCGCCGTACAGGTGGACAGCGAACGCCGCCAGCGCGCCCGCCAGGCGCGCGCTGAGCGCCTGCGGAGGCAGCGTGAGCAGCGGCGGGTCGAGGCGGAGGCGGAGGCCGAGGTCATCGATCTCGCGGCGATGCAGGCGGACGTCCTCTTCGATCAGTACGCCGAACCGCCCAGGCGGGCAGTGGGTGACTGAAACGGTGGCGCGAGGACCCTCTGAAGTTTGCTAATCTGGTCGAGTCCTTGGGGATGTAGCGCAGTCCGGTAGCGCACTTCGTTCGCATCGAAGGGGTCAGGGGTTCGAATCCCCTCATCTCCACCCAGGTCAAAGGCCGTTTCTGAGTGATCAGAGGCGGCCTTTTGCATTGCTGAGTGACTATGCCAGGCGGGACCAGCGATGGGGGCGGGGTGAACAAGGCAGCGGCAGCACGGTAACAGGATGTCGCGGCGTAGGCGTTTCCCTCGGAGCTGGGTCCTGAGGTCGAGCAGGCCGTGCGATTGTTGGTGCCCTCCCGCTCTGCGTCAATGGGCGGCTTCGACGTGGCCGTGCGGGGACAGCGCTTGCGGATCCCGTACCGGATCTACGAGGAGCCGCCACCACCCGAGATGCTGGACGATTTCGGCGAGGTGGCCCGGGTGGTCCTGGACTGCCTGCTTACCCGCCATCACAGCGGTTACGTGCGACAGCAGCACGCGGAGAGAGTGATCTCCATAGATGTCGACTGGGTCGTGCCGTTCATCGTCACCTTGGTCGGTGAGTATGTCATCGAGATCGTTGACGTGGTCTGGGCGGGTCTTGCCGAGTTGGATACTTCCGGCACCTGGCAACAACAGCGGTACGGGCGCTTTGCGGCCGAGAACCCGAACTTCATGACGTTGATGCGGCAGCGTGCCGTCAGCTACTGGAATTGCTACTACCGCTGGAGGTTTCCGGACTTCAGCCCCTACCCGGGTGCCCAGGTGCTCGCGTCCCTCCGCTCGGCGGCCACTGATTACAGGTGAAGGCCGCTTCCGGTTTCGGGGAAACGGCCTGGTTGCTGCGTGTCTAGCGGCGAACGACTCCCTGCGGAAACGGCTCTGGCAGAGCGCTTCAAGGTCAGCCTGCCGACCATCCGCCAAGCCGTAGGGGTCCTACGAGCACAAGGCGTCGTGGAATCCAAGCACGGCATCGGCACCTTCGTACGGCAAGACCACCGGCTCGAACGCCGGTCCCGCTGCCGCTACAGCCGGGCCCGTAGCGACGGCAAGCTTCTCACCTGCGGCACGACATCGTGGTTGCGGGGCCGGAGCAAGTGCCGGCCACCATCGCCGAGGCCATGGGAGTCTCGGAAGGCACTGAGGTCATCACGCGCCGTCGCGTGCTGTACGACAAGAACACCGATACCCCTGAGGAGATGGGGCGAGCTACCTCCCGGCCGACATCGCCCGCGGCAGGGATTTAGAACCGAAGGCCACGAACTCTCCGGTCAACCGGTCAGGCATGCTATGTGAATAATCGGAATGAACATGGTCTTTCTCTCCACAAACCTCAACGTGAGAGCCACATGACATCAATCGTCCCTGCCCATGATGGGGAGCGGATGCTGACGCATTCGAACGGCCAGGATTGGCTTGTGTCCTGGCACCCTGTCGACGACCCACAGGAAGGCAAGCCCCATGGAGCCGCCGGCATCTGCGTGACGGCTGCCAAGGAGATGGTCCTGATCAGCCATGACGGCGAGCACTGGGGTTTCCCAGCCGGACGTCCTGAAGGAACAGAGACTATCGAGGAGACCCTTCGCCGGGAAATGCTCGAAGAAGCGTGTGTCACCGTCATCGGTAGCCGCCTGCTTGGATACTCCCGCAGCGAATGCGTGCGCGGGCACGAGCTTGGTCTGGTCCTCATTCGCTCTTACTGGCGCGCGGAGGTCCGGCTTCAGGAATGGGAGCCGGAATTCGAGATACAGCACCGGCGGCTGGTTCCGGAGTCCGAGGCGAAGAAGTACGTCCGCGATCCCGACCTGGCTGCGACCCGGGTTTCCTTCCGTGCTCTGGAAGAGGCAGTGGCAGGTGACGGCCCCTGGCCCCCGTGAGCGCCATACCCGCCTGCCCGGGGCCCTCGCTGGATATGCCGCGGGAAGCGATCTTCGTCGCCTCGGGAAGCGTCTGCGCCGTCGAGGATGACGGGGCGGAGTTGCTTGCGGTAGACGGTCTCGGTGACGGTGGTATTGCGGTGGCCGACCAGGCGTGAGGTGGCCTCGATGGGTATGCCTGCTCGTTCAGCCGTCGATCGCGCAGATTTCGTCGCGTCATTGAGTCTGCTGGAACAATGGCTGCTTCTGATCATCTTTCTGAGGAAGGCAGGTCATGTCCCGGTGGCGCCATCTTCGATGGTGGCTGGCCGCGTTCGTGGTCAGTCTGCTGAGCTTTCTGTCTTTATGGCTGCCGGCGCTCTTCGAGGGCGACGGAGCGGTGGGTTGTGCGAGCTATGGCCCTCTTCCATCGGGACTGGCGGAGTTGTGGTCCGACCTGGAAGAGATGTGGCTCGATCTCCGGCAGCAGGTGGAGTCCACGTACGGACGGTATCTGGCCCTGAACGGTCTGCCTATGGTGAGCGTTTTGCTGTCTGGTGTGGTCGCCGCCTGGTCGAAGCGGTGGCTCGGGACAGTGGTGGGGGTGCTGGCAGCCCTGGTCGTGGCGGTGGTTGCGCTTCACTGGGCGTTCATGGCGTTCTCGTATTTCCTGTTGCTCAGCTGTGGGGGGTGGGAGGGAAGGCTCCCGTGGATGGTGTGGCGTCTACTCCCGATGGCCGGTTTTGGCAGCGCGGTCGTGTTGTTGATCGGCGGAGTTCGGGTTCGTGGAGCGGCGTTGGCCAGGCTGGGCACGCGGTCCTGATGATTCGCACATAGCCGGCAGGGCCTCTCGGCGACCGCCTATCAAGGTTGCGAGCAATCGGACCGGCGAGCGCGGTCCCGCTGCCGTCGATGGGGATCACCAGGTGAGGCAGCACGTTAGGCGGTCGGCGCGACGATGATTGCGCGGTTTCGCCTTCCGACGGCGCGACGATGATTGCGGCGGTTTCGCCTTCCGAGATTGTGCGGCAAAGGCCGTCGCCCCGGCGGCTTTGCCGCGGCTCGATGGAAGCCCTCACGTCCCGTGGGTGCGGCTTTGGCAGTGACGAGTCCCCAGCTCACAGCCCGTCTCCAGGGCGAGGAAGCGCCCTTTCGCGTGCGTGTCTGGTCAGGGTGGTCAGCGGTCGTTGATGGCTACGACGACTGCGGTCAGAAGGCATCCCAGCCCTATGCCCACGATCGCAATCACGGACGGGACAGCGTTGGCCAGGGCATTCGTGAAGTAGGCCGTCCAAGCCACCAAGATGAGGATGACCCAACCGAGGGCCAACAAGCCGAAGGCTCTGTTGCTGCGCTTCAAGGACCGTCCTTCGTGGCGGGTGGAACCCCATGATGGCGTACGTGTCAGGCATCGGGAAAGATCCGGTCCATTGCCTCAGCGCCTTCCAAGAGCGCGGGGCCGAAGCTGGAGCGGTCAAGCGGGACGGCCGGCTGCTCGGCGTGGACCTGGCGGCGTTGCGGGCACGGCTGCTGGAGTCCCGCGATCGGATCGCCGCGACAGCCGGTATCGCGAGCGACGGATCATGGACGCCCCCGCCACGATGAGTGCATCGAGGCGCCGATCAGATAGCGATCATCGCTCCAGGAATGTCAGGGGGACGGCGAGCATCCCGCCGCCGTCGTCAGTGCAACACGGTCACCGGCCGTCCATTGCGCCAGCTCAGAGAGCGTTGATGACGGGTGCGCGGGCCCCGCCGGTCCATTCGGTCGCCCGGGCGAAGGGGTCCGGTCGGCCTATGGGGGCACAGTCCTACATAGACGTGTAAATATTGACATGTCACTAGTGCATGATTGATACTCGGCGTGGTGACAGTGAAACGATCATGAAAGGGGCGCGATCATCAACGACCCAACGATCACGGACGTGCTCATCGCCGGCGCCGGACCCACCGGACTGACGCTGGCGGTCGACCTCGCTCGCCGTGGTGCCCGCGTACGGATCATCGACAGGGCCGCCTCGCACTTCGTCGGGTCCCGCGGTAAGGGGCTCCAGGAGCGCAGCCTCGAAGTGCTGGCCGACCTCGGCGTCGCCGACCAGCTGAGAGCGGCCGGCTGGGCCTTGCCGACGCGGGTGTCCACCCGCGGCCGCCCTGTGCGGGAGCTGCCGCCGGCGGCGACGCTGATCCTGCCGCAATCGATCGTCGAGGAGACCCTGCGCGCCCGGCTGGCCGAGCTCGGCGTGACCGTGGAGCTCGACACCACCCTGACCGGCTTCGAGCAATCCGCCGACCGTGTCGTGGCCACCACCTCGCGCGGCAGCATCGCCGCCCGGTACCTCGTGGGCTGCGACGGCGGCCGCAGCACCGTACGCAAGACGCTTGGCGTGGCCTTCACCGGCGAAAGCAGCGCCGGCAAGTCCATGGTGCTGGGCGACGTCGAGGTCACAGGGCTCTCCCGCGAGTACGGTCACATCTGGATCGACCCCCAGCGTGGGATGCTCGCCCTCACCCCGTTCCGTACGGTGCCGCAGTGGCAGTTCCAGGCCGCCACCCCCGACGCGGGCGAGCCGTCGCTGGCCGAGTTCCGGCGCCAGTTCGACCTGTTCACCGGATTGCGCGACGTCACGATCAGCAAGCCCACGTGGCTCTCGACCTATCGCGTGAGCGCGCGGATGACGCAGGAGTACCGGGTCGGCCGGGTGTTCCTCGCCGGCGATGCCGCACACGTGCACCCGCCGGCGGGCGGTCTGGGCATGAACACCGGCATCCAGGACGCCTACAACCTCGGCTGGAAACTCGCCCGCACGCTGGCCGGTACGGCGTCGCCCGAACTGCTCGACACCTACCGGCAGGAGCGAGTGCCGATCGCCGAGTGGACTCTCAACACCAGCAGCACCGGCCTTGAGCAGCTGTGGACGGCCGTCACGAGCGGCACCGGCGCGATCGAGACCGTCAACAAGCCCGAACACCGCCAACTCGGGCTCGGCTACCGCGACGGGCCGCTGTCGAAGAACCTCACAACATGGGACGGGCCGGAGGCGGGCGACCGAGCACCATGGCTTCAGGAGATCGGCGGGGGCGGGTTCACGTTGCTGGGATTCGGCACGGCCGCGGACTCGCTGAGCGGCGTCCGCGATGTGACGACCCGGCCGATGCCAGGCGAGCAGGACGTGCTGGTCCTCGTACGGCCCGACGGATACATCGCAATGGTCGCAGGGCCTGCCGACGTGAAGCCGGTGCAGGACTACATCGACCGGCCCTGGTCGGCCACCCATCAAGAGAGGGATGGGTTGTAAGGTCTTTGCGAGTGTCTAGGGTTCCGCTGCCTGGCCCGGGTTCCTGTGGTCCGGCGGGCTGGTCCGAGCGACACCACCGGCGGCTTCCGACGGCTGCGGGTCAACTGAAGGGACAAAAGCCTGGAGGTCGCGGTTCCCGCGAGCGTGGGAGCCGGAGAGGCCTCTCGTGTGCCCAACCGTTGATCCAGCACAGACCGGGTGGAATCTCGCCACAGAGCGCATCGGCTCTCCCGATGTCCGCTGACCTCATCGCGACGTTGCTGGTCGCCTCAATTCTGGCATTCGCTCTTGCCTGGCTGTCGTCCGTGGGCGGGGTGGGTGGCGGTGTGCTGATGCTGCTCGTCTTCACAGCCCTGTTCGGTCTTCAGGTGGCTGTGCCCACCCTCACGCTGACGCAATTGGCCAGTAACGGGGGCCGCGCCTGGTTCAATCGGCGCGATGTTCAGTGGCGGGTCATCAGCTGGTACGCCGTCGGCGCCGTCCCCTTCGCCCTGACAGGGGGACTTCTCCTGCCTTACGTGCCGGTCGAACCGCTCAAGCGTGTTCTCGGCGCGTTTCTCATCGCCGTCGTCATCTGGCGGCGATTTCGGCGGGTGCCGCGCGCGCCGGCTGACGGAACGTTCGCCGTCATCGGGGCCGGCGCGGGACTCGGCTCCTCCTTGCTCGGCGCCGCGGGACCGCTTGCGGCCCCGTTCTTCCTCGCCAAGGGCTTGGCCGGTGGCGCGTACATCGGCACTGAAGCCGCCGCCTCCTTGATCATTCATCTGACCAAGGTCGCCGCTTACGGCGCGAGCAGCCTGCTGTCTGTCCATGTGCTCCAGCTCGGTCTGGTCCTCACTCCTGCGATAGTCGCCGGAGCTTGGCTGGGCAGAAGAACCGTCATGCGGATGAACGCCCGGGTCTTTACGCTGGTCATCGAGGCTGGATTGCTCATCGCGGCGATCCTGTTCCTCGCCGGGGACTGAGCCGGCTGAGCGTCTGACATCTCCGCCCCCACTCACGCGCGGCGGAGATGCCAGGGTCCTGCCAGGTGGATGTCAGCGGTGGCCGTGAAGCTGGGCGTCATGACGACAGCAGACATCCTTCTCGGCGTGGCGCGCGGCATCATCCTCCGCTGCCGCAACGGCACCGACGTTCCCCCGCGTCGGAGGCGAGCACTGTGAGAGAGGTCGGCATCTGATGCAGCTCAACTCGTCCATCGTCGTCCCGCAGGACATCCGGCGGGTGTGGCGCTTCCTCGGCGATCCGCAGACCGCGCCTCGTTGGGACCGCAGCATCGCGGAGGTGGTCCCGCTTTCGACCGCGCCGGTCGGTGTGGGATACGAGGCGATGACCATCGCGCCGTCGGGCAAGCGTCAGCGGTTCCGCGTCACCCAGTACGACCCTGAGCGAGGATTGTCCTTCGTGCTGCTGGAGTCCCGCCTGTTCCGGCGGGCCGAACTCAGCTTCCGGCTCGACCGGGTGCCGGACGGGACCCGAATCCTGCACCGGATCGACCTGGATCTACGCAACCCGCTGCTCTCTCCGCTGCTGCGGCTGACGAGCCGGAACGCCCTTGGCGCCGACATGGAATACCTGCGCAAGGCACTGGCCGAGGATGCCCACGACTGACAAAGATCACCTGATATCGAGCCAGGACGCCCCGGCTGTGTCCCCACAACCGGGGCGTCGTTCCGGGGACGGGGCAAATCGATCCCTATGGAGACCTACCCTCGTTGTCCAGATTGTATGTATTTGTCCGAGTTCTCGCCGGTGATCTATGGCAGCAGGTCGGCTCGCTCGACGATGCCCGAGTCCAGGTCAATGAGATGCGCGTCAGGGAAGCGGAGGTCCGCCCAGAAGTCGCCGGGGTCGTGCAGGTCCAGCCGTGCCGTCATCCAGACGGTCATCGCCATGCCGTGCGTCGCCACCACGAGCGGGCGCTCGCCGGAGAGTGCGAGATGCTCCGTGATCCCGGCGTCGAAGCGCTCGGCGACCTCGGCCCGAGGCTCCCAGTCCGCGTGATCTGCGCCTTCCACGTACGCGCGCCGCAACTCGCGGTAGTCGCCCTCCCACGGCTCCACGCGGGTGACCTCGTTGAACCGTCGATCGCGCGTGACCGCGTCGTCGCCGCCCAGGGTCTGCCAGGCCTTCGGCTCGTCGCTGGAGACGAGGCGGGCCTCTCGTGGCAGCTGGGCGATCAGCCGCCGGGCCGCCTGCCAGCCCTCGGCGCTGAGCGTCCATGCGTGTGCCGGGACGGTCGGACCGTACGCGGGCATGGCGTGGCGGACCAAGAGCAACATCTGGGGGCCTAACGGGCGAGGGGGGAGGGTGCATGGAGCAGTGCGGTCGCCGCCGTGCGGGCATCGCGAGCCGCGTCGCCGGTGTTGTCGACCAGGCCGCGTGCCTTAACCCCGTCGTACAACACCAGGAGTTGCCGGGCCAGAGCGGCCGGCTCTGCGGCGTCTGCCCTGGTGGCCAGCTGTTCGAAGAGCGCCAGCATGCGCTGGTCATGAGTGGCCAGAGCGTGGTGGGCGGGATGGTCGGCCGACAGGAAGGCCGCGGCGCTGTTCACCAGGATGCAGCCGTGGTAGGCGGGGTCGGGCAGGCTTGCCGCCAGCAGGTCGAACGGTGCCAGCAGTTGTGCCAGGGGGTCGCCGTCGCGTCGTTCCAGCTCGGCGTCGAGTTCGGTGAACCATTCCTCGCACGCCGAGGTGAGCACGGTGCCGATCAGCTCGTCCTTGGACTTGAAGTGGGCGTAAACGGTCGGTTTGGCGACGTTCGCGCGCTCGGTGACGGCGTCGATCGAGACGCCGTAGCCGTCGGCGTAGAACAGCTCACGGGCGGCTTTCAGCAGCCGGTCGCGAGCGGGTGACGTGCGCGACATGTGGCCATTCTAACCGGTCAGTTCAGTCTGTTATTATCCCTACCTCCAGGGGACGCTGGGGTATTCGCCGCTCCAGGCGGGGCTGGCCTTCGTTCCGTACGCTCTCGGCTTCGGACTGCTCAGCCTGACCTGGAACCGTTATCCGCGGCGGCTGCAGAGCGTCTTGCCGGTCGTGGGTCCGATCGTGTTCGCGGTCGGCGCGAGCCTGCTGGTGCTCATCTCCCGTGCGGAGTGGCGGCCGTTCGGGTCCGTGCCGCTGCTGCTCCTGGCCGGGGCCGGACACGCCGCCGGGTACAGTCCGCTGATCGCGCGGATCTCGTCTCTGGTGGAGCCGCGGCTGGCGTCGGCGATCTCGGCGCTGAACGCCACCGGTCCCGTGCTGGCGGAGGTGGCGGCGGTCGCCGGGCTCGGAAGCGTCTACTTCGCGGCGCCCTCCTCCGCCGACGGTCTGCTGCGGGTGGTCATCGCCGTCGCCGTGCTTCTGGTGATCAGTACGTTGTGCGCCACCCTGGTCATGAGAGAAACCGCCGGGGACGCCCCGGCGGTTCCGCAGGGTCAGCGTACGTAGATGTCAGGGCGGGCCGGCGCCGTCATGCGGTCGCCGATGAAGAAGCTCGTGTGCGGGGGCTGGTTGTAGGCGGTGTTCTGCCAGGCCACCGAGACGCGGTAGAGCGGGTCGTGCATCAGGGTGTAGATGCGGCGGTCCGTCGGCGTGGGGGTGGAGTAGACGCGCAGGGCGCGGTTGTCGCTGGTGGGCCAGACGACCTCCTCGCGCCAGTCGCCGAACAGGTCGGCCGAGAGCGAGGGCGTGGCCTTGGTGCCGTTGTTGGAGTGTACGCCGGAGGCCGTCAGGAGGCGGGTGTCGGAGCTGGTGCCGTACTTGTCGATTCTGGTCTGGTCGAGCAGCTCCCTGACCGGGTCGGCGTCCCACCAGGCAAGGAAGTTCATCGAGGACGGCTTGCGGCCGGCGGTGTTGCCGGTGACGCTGCGCAGGTTGCCGTCGGCGGCCGACCAGAACTCGCCGGCCGCCCTGACCGTCGAGATGTCCCCGGCCACGCCGCGGCCGTTGTCGGAGCCCGAGGCGGTGGACCAGAGGATCGAGCCGTTGCGCGGGTCGATGTAGAGCGAGCCGGGCTGGGAGGTGGACTCGCTGACCTTGAAGAATTCGAGGCCGGCCCTGGCGGGGTCGAAGTCGCCCAGGTGCTGGGCGTCGCCGTGGCCGGTGCGGGTGCTCCACATGCCGGTGCCGTTGTCGTTCACGGCCATGGCGCCGTAGACGATCTCGTCGCGGCCGTCGGCGTCCACGTCGCCGACGGACAGGCTGTGGCTGCCCTGTCCGGCGTACTGCGAGCCGGCCGAGTTGCTGTCGAACGTCCACCGCTTGGTGAGCGTGCCGTTGCGGAAGTCCCAGGCGGCGATGACGCTGCGGGTGTAGTAGCCGCGGGCCATGATCAGGGAGGGGCGTTCGCCGTCCAGGTACGCCGTCCCGGCCAGGAACCGGTCGACGCGGTTGCCGTAGTTGTCGCCCCAGGAGGAGACCGTGCCGCGCGGCGGGTCGTAGTTGACGGTGGACATCGCGGCGCCGGTCTGGCCGTTGAACATGGTCAGGAACTCGGGGCCGCTGAGCACGTACCCGCTGGAGTTGCGGTAGTCGGCGCTGGAACTGCCGATCACCGTGCCGCGGCCGTCCTTGCTGCCGTCGGCGGTCTTCATGGCGACCTCGGCCCGGCCGTCGCCGTCGTAGTCGTACACCTGGAACTGCGTGTAGTGGGCGCCGGCGCGGATGTTGCGGCCCAGGTCGATGCGCCACAACCGGGTGCCGTCCAGCCGGTACGCGTCCACGAACACGTTGCCGGTGTAGCCGGACTGGGAGTTGTCCTTGGCGTTCGACGGGTCCCATTTCAGGACGATCTCGTACTGACCGTCGCCGTCCATGTCGCCCACGCTGGCGTCGTTGGCGCTGTAGGTGTAGCTGACCCCGTCAGGGGTCGTGCCTCCGGACGGGGGCTGGATGGGCACGTCCAGGTATGGGCCGCCGGTGAAGCGCAGGGAGCCGGGGGAGGCGGCCTGCTCGGTTCCTCCGACGACGGCCCGCACGGTGTAGGAGGAGTCGGCGGCGGCGCCGTTGTCCAGGTAGTTGGTGGAGGTGGTGAGCCCCGAGGCGACCCTGGTCGAGCCCCGGTAGAGGTTGAAGGAGACGCCGTCGGGATCGGTGCCGAGCCACCTCCATGACACCAGGTTGCCGGAGCCGGAGCGGACGCTGATCAGTCCTCGGTCCAGGTCCTCCATCTGCTTCGTGGGTGGCGCCGCCTGGGCGGGGGCTGCGGGGATCGCGGCCAGGGCCAGTACGGCGGCCGCGACGGCCAGGTGTAAGCGCATGGTGGGTCCTTTCGCTTGGTAAGCGCTTTCCCAACGGGCAAAAAGAAAGTTTCATGGTGCGGTGATAGCGCTAACAGGCCCACGCGGAGAACGGCAGCGCTGGAAAGTGCTACCCGACCTGCGGGGATGGTCACAGGAGCTCCTTCGGGGCGACAAGGGTGACGGGGTCGGCGCCAGGGCGTATTAAAGCCAGGAGGCCGGTGATCCGCAAGGCTCTAGGAACGCCGTTCCCAGAGAACCTCGCCGTCCTCCCACCGCTCCGTGGGATGCAGGCCGGCCGCGGTGGCGACGGCCGCTGAGGCCGCGTGGCCGGGGTGGATGTGCGCCACGATGGTGTCGATCTCCTGCTCCATGAGCCGGCCGACCAGGGCCGTGGCGGCGGCGCCGGCCAGGCCGCGGCCCTGCCACGGCGTGCCGATCACCCACGCGACCTCCGCGGTGCGCTCGTCGATCGTGGCCTGCACGTAGCCGACGAGCCGCTTCTCGGCGCGCAGCCAGATCACCCAGTTGCGCCAGCCGGGCGGCCCGGAGACCAGCCGTTCGTAGCGGAGGGCCAGCTCCTGCGCGGTGAGCGGCGCGCCACCGGTGAACCTGTGCAGGGCCGGGTCGGAGAGCACGACCGCCATCTCCTCGGCGTGCTCGGCACGCAGGGGGAGGAGGACGAGGGCCGGTGTCTCGATGGTGTCCACGTGGAGCTCCCGACATGTGGCGCGGTCGGCAGATATTGGCTGCGGGGTGGTGACAACGAAGCGCTCTAGGCCCAGGACAGGGCGGAGAGGAACCTTGCAGGGAGACCCTACAGGGAGAAGTCCCATGGATCCTGCGCAGATTCCGGTTCCCGGTGAGCGGACGTCCGAGACGATCCGCCGCATCAGAGATGAAGGAGGGCCGGTTTGTCCCATCGAGCTTCCCGGCAAGGTCGGGGCCTGGCTGGTGAGCTCGTACGACCTGGTGAACGAGGTGCTCATCAACGACAGCACGCTCTACAGCAAGAACTCGAGCAACTACACCGCGCTGCACGACGGCACCATCCCTCCCGACTGGCCGATCCGGCAGGTCATCGGGGGTGATCACCTGCTGACCAAGGACGGCGAGGACCATCGGCGCCTGCGCAGTCTCATCGGCCGTGCCTTCACCCCGGGCCGCGTGGAGGCGATGGCACCGCGCATCCAGGAGCTCACCGACGATCTGCTCGACCAGATGGCCGGGGCCGGCGACGTGGTGGATCTCGTACGGCACTTCAGCGAGCCTCTGCCCATCGCGGTGATCTGCGAGTTGTTCGGCGTGCCCGAGAAGGAGCGTAACCAGATCCGCCAGTGGACGAACGTGCTGCTGTCGCACACCGCCACCCCGGAGGAGGCGGGGGCGGTCGGGCAGGCGCTGCTCGCCTATCTCGCCGCCTTCATCGAGCGCAAGCGCGGCCTTTCCGACGACGACCTCACCTCCAGGCTCATCCGGGTGCAGGAGAACGACGGCGACCGGCTGTCCGACGACGAGATGTTGTGGATCCTGTGGCTGGTGCTCATCGCCGGTCACGAGACGACCGTTCACCTGATCGCGAACACGGTCATCGCTCTCGCCTCCGACCCCGGTCAACTGGCCGAGGTACACAAGCGCGACTCCTGGGCGCAGGTGGTGGAGGAGGCGCTGCGCAGCCGCAACTCGGTGGTCAGCGTGCTGTTCCGCTACCCGAGACAGGACGTGCGACTGGCCGGGACCACCGTTCCCGCCGGGGAACCGATCATGGTCGGGCTCTCCGGGGCGGGCACGGACCCGGACAGGTTCGGCGCGAACGCCGCGCGGTTCGACGTCGAGCGTGAGCCGGAGGCGCATCTCGGCTTCGGCCGTGGGCCGCACTTCTGCCTGGGCGCGCCGCTGGCCAGGCTGGAGGTACGGATCGCGCTGTCGTCGTTGTTCACCCGGTTCCCCGGGCTGCGGCTGGCCGTCGGCGAGAACGAGGTCGCCTACACCTCCTCGCTCATCACCGAGGGCCCGATGGAGCTGCCGGTATTACTCCGGTGAGCACATCCTGGATCACCGGCGCCGGTTCGCGGGGCGGCGCCGAGCCTTCAGAGCATTGCCTCAAGGAGCCTGGCGACCAGGGGGTTCGTGTCGTCCCGGCGCCAGGCCGCGGCCACGCTCGTCCGTACGTCGTCCGGCGCGACCCCGCGGAAGGCGACGCCCCTGAGCCGGATCCGCCGGATGCCCGCGGGCGCCAGTGAGACGCCGAGACCGGCCTCGACCAGCGCGCACACGGTCTGCCACTCCACCGCGTGCTGCGCGACCTCCGGCGTGAACCCCGCCGCCCGGCACATCCCGACGATCCGGTCGTGCAGCCCCGGCCCGTGATCGCGCGGCAGGAGCACGAAAGGCTCGCCGGCCAGCCGGGCGAGCTCGACTGTGCGCCCCGCCGCCAGTGGATGCGCGGCGGGCAGCACGGCCACGAACGGCTCGCTCAGCACGGTCGAGAACCCCAGCTCCGGCTCGTCGTCCGGCGGCTCCCGCAGCAGGCCGACGTCGATCCGCCGGTCGTGCAGGGCGGCGATCTGCGGCGCCGTGGTCATCTCGTGGATCTCGATGCGTACGCCGGGGAAGCGCTCCCGGTAGGTGTTCAGCCGGGCAGTATTAGACATATCTCTGCTGGTCGCCGTAGCGTTCGGCGCGTGACAGAGCGACGCGCGATCCTCAGCGGTTCCACGTTCGAGGAGCAGATCGGGTACGCCCGCGCCGTGGTGGACGGCGACTGGGTGCACGTCTCGGGGACAACTGGCTTCGATTACACGACGATGACGATCTCCGACGACGTGGTGGAGCAGGCGCGGCAGTGCCTGCGTAACATCGGCTCGGCCCTGACGGAGGCGGGGTGCGGCTTCTCCGACGTCGTACGCGTGCGCTACCTCCTGCCGGACCGCGCCGACTTCGAGCCCTGCTGGCCGGTCCTGCGCGAGTGCTTCGGCGGGGTACGCCCGGCCGCGACGATGATGATGTGCGGTCTGGCCGATCCGCGGATGAAGATCGAAATCGAGGTGTACGCGCGGCGGTCGGTTGCGTGATGATCTTCCTATGCGACAGCCGTACAACGTGGTGGTGTTCATCTTCCGAGCCGGCGAGTACGCCGTCCTCCAGCGGGCCGACGACGGCTGCTGGCAGGGCGTGAGCGGCGGGGTCGAAGAGGGGGAGGACCTGGTGGCGGCGGCCCGCCGCGAGAGCGCCGAGGAGGCGGGTCTGGCGGGACCGCTCTACAAGCTGGACATGGTCAGCGGCGTGGAGAAGGAGTGCTTCGCCGCCGCCGCGCACTGGCCCGAGGATCTCTACATCGTGTCCAAGCACTACTTCGCCATGGACGCCACGGGCCAGGGCGAGATCGTGCTGTCCGACGAGCACCGGGCGGTGCGGTGGCTCGCCTACGAGGCGGCGTACGACACCCTGCGTTACGACGACGACAAGACGGCCCTGTGGGAGCTTGACCAGCGCCTGCGCCACCAGGCACTCATCGGCTGAACCTCCCGTCAGTTGAACAGGTCGGTCACGCCGATGGCGTCCATGAGCGAGTCAGGGAACGTACAGGCGGCCGGGTTGTCGGCTGCGGCGGCGGCCGGGTCGGCGGCCGGTGTTTCGCGCCGCCGCACGCCGATGGCGTCGAGGAGTTGCCGCACGCCGATGGCGTCGAGGAGCGTCGTGGGGCTCTGCGCGGGCGCCGGGGCGGGAGCGGGAGCGGCCGGGGCCATGACGCAGGTGGCCGGGTTCGTGGCGAGGAGCGCGCCGGCGAGCTTGGCGATGGAGGCGTCGTCGAGCGTGGCCGTGGACGGCACCGTGACCGGCGCGGTCGTGGAGTGGGAGCAGGCCACCAGCGCCCTGCCGATGATGTCTTCGATCATGGCGCTCTCGGGAGAGACGTCCGCGGGCGAGCTGCCGGAGGGCGCCGGGTTGGGAGCGGCGGCCTGGGCGGGGACGTAGGACGGCCACGTGATCGCGGCGCCGTTGTACGAGATCCCGGGGACGGCGGGCATGCTCAGCGCCGGGGAGAAGAACCCCTGCAGAGAGGTGCTGGCGGCGATCGTGTTCATGAGAGCCCTGATGTCGTCGGCGGTGACGGTGAGCGCCGGCGACGGGGCCGGCCTGGCCGGCGTTTCGTTCGTGCTGAAGACGTGATTGTTGCCGCACCAGAGGGCGGGCCCGTCCGCGGCGTGGGCCGGGCCGGTGGGCGTCAGCAGCATGGCGGAGGCTGCGGTGAATACGGCAACTGCGTGCCTGTACATGGTTCTCCCCAAGGGTGATGATCTAGTTATCGTTGCGATCCGTACCCTTAGTGGTGGTTCAATTACTTCATAGTTGGATCTAGTCCTCTTTACCGGCAGGGAACTGGATTGCGGGAAAGTAGCCGGGGCCCTATTGTCACGATTTGTGAAATCACTGAAGACCGCGGTCCTCGCGTGTGCCCTCGTGGCGCCTTTAGCCGGTACGGCCAACGCATCGGCGGCAGCATACCCCGTAAAACACCCCAAACTCATCGCTAACCCCCTCTATGAGGCGGGCGCTCTGCCGACGACGACCTGTGCGGAGAAGCCGGTCAGGCGCGGCAATGTCAAGCAGGCCCGCGCGTACATCGACGCGGTCATCGCCTGTCTGGGGGAGACCTGGGGAAAACACCTCACCGACGCCGGTCTCACCTATGAGAAGGTGAAGGTGCGGCACATGAACAAGCTGCCAAAGAAGTGGTGTGGCTATGAGACGGACAAAACCGACTCTCAGGGCTGGTATTGCGACAAAACCCGCACACTCGTCTTCCAGGTCGGCAAGTCTTGGGTGAAGGACCCCTCTGACCTCTGGCTGTTCTCCGTCTCCGCCTCTATGTACGGCTACCACATCCAGAACCTCGTCGGCATAGCCGACGCTTATGAAGCGGAGCCCTATGGCAAGAAGGCCGAACTTCATGAGCAGAACCGTCGCAATTCCCTCCAGACGGATTGCCTGGGCGGCGCTTTCATGAAGAGCGTCTGGCCGTTGGAGGGCCGTACGACGAAGGACTGGAATTACCTCATGAAACTGCTCGAGGGTGACGCTCGCGGAGAGGAGCGCCTGTACGGAAAGACGTCCGCCAGGCGCTCCTGGATCAAGCGTGGCTTCGCCACCGGCGACCCCGGTTCGTGCAACACCTGGACGGCCTCGGCCTCGAAGGTGGCCTGACGAAGCTCCCGCGGTGGCCGCCCGGCCGCCGCGGCTCCAGCTAATATGTAAGCACTGTTATATTGCTGGAGAGGAGCCCCCTGTTGCGTCCCCCCATCGAGCCCTACGAGCACGGCCTGCTCGACACCGGCGACGGCAACCTCGTCTACTGGGAGGCCTGCGGCAACCCGGACGGCAAGCCCGTGCTGATCGTCCACGGCGGGCCCGGGTCGGGGTGCTCGGTCAACATGCGCCGTACGTTCGACCCCGAGCGGTTCCGTACCATCCTGTTCGACCAGCGCAACTGCGGCCGCAGCCGGCCGCACGCCAGTGACCCGGCGACCGACCTGACGAGCAACACCACCCATAACCTGATCGCCGACATGGAGCGGTTGCGCGAGCACCTCGGCATCGGCAAGTGGCTGCTGTACGGCGGGTCGTGGGGGTCCACGCTGATCCTGGCCTATGCCGAGACCCATCCCGAGCGGGTGTCGGAGATCATCATCACCGGCGTCACCATGACGCGGCGCTCCGAGACCGACTGGCTCTACCGCGGTGTCGGTCGGTTCTTCCCGCACGAGTGGGAGCGGTTCCGGCAGGGCGTGCCGGAGGCGGAGCGCGACGGCGACCTGCTGGCGGCCTACGCGCGCCTGTTGTCCGACCCCGACCAGAAGGTACGCGAGCAGGCCGCCGTCGACTGGGTCACCTGGGAGGACGCGGTGATCTCGCTGGAGGTCAACGGCAAGCCGAACGCCTACAGCGACCGTCCCGCCGACGCCGTGATGGCGCTGACCCGGATCTGCGCGCACTACTTCTCCAACGACGCCTGGCTGGAGGAGGGTGCGCTGCTGCGCGACGCGGGACGGCTGGCCGGCATCCCCGGCGTGCTGATCCACGGCCGCATGGACATGGGCAGCCCGCTGCTGACGGCGTGGGAGCTGGCCCAGGCCTGGCCGGACGCCGAGCTGGTCGTGGTGGAGGACTCCGGGCACACCGGCAGCGGGACGTTCAGGGACGCCGTCATGGCGGCCGTCGACCGCTTCGCGGACAGCTGAACCTCAGCGTTTCCTGCCGGTGCGCGGGCGCGAAGGCGCTTCGGGGGGAAGCACCTCGACCGACGTCTTGCGGATGTGGTCGTACACCAGCGACGTGCGCACGTCGGCGATGTTGCGGTGCCGCGAGACGTGGTCGAGCACGAAGTCGCGCAGGTGCCCGGCGTCGCGCACGCCGACCTGGATGATGAAGTCGTCCCCGCCCGACACGACGAAGACGGCCAGCGTCTCGGGCAGGGCGGCGACGTAGTCGCGGAAGCCCTCGACGGCCTCGCGGATCTTGGGGTGCAGGCGCACGTTGATCAGCGCCTGCACGGGGCGGCCGATGGCGTCGAGGTTGACCTCGGCGTGGAAGCCCTCGATGACGCCGGCCGAGCGTAGTGAGCGCACCCGCTCCAGGCAGGTCGAGGGGGCGATGCCCAGGCGCTCGGCCAGCTCGCGGTTGGTCTGGCGGCCGTCGCGCTGCAGCTCGGCGAGTATCGTCGCATCTAGTTCGTCCACGTACGCATCTTGGCACGGATTTCCGAATTTCCTTCGGAGATAGGCATCTTGGGTTGTTGGAATGACGGACAAGATGGAAATCTGTTGACGGAATACCGGAGAGGGGATTCGTGGATGCGAGTGCTTGAATGCCGTACAGATCTGCCCACCAAGGAGCTCGCGGTCAAGTGGGTGATCGTGATCGACCGTGACCTGCCGAGGGGGCTGCAGGCGAACGCGGCGGCCTGTCTGGCCGCCTCCACCGGGGTGGCCGTGCCGGAGATCGTCGGGTCGGGCGGCAAGGACGCCGCCGGGCACGCGCACGCCGGGCTGCCCTGGACAGGGTGCACGGTGCTGGCCGCTCCCGGTGCGATCGTGGGGCGGATCAGGGACGACGCCGCCGCCGAGCCCGAGCTGGTGGTCTCCGACATGGCGGCCGTCGCGCAGCGTACGAACGTGTACGACGAGTACCTGGCCGAGCTGGCGCGTACGGAGGAGCCGCCCTACTACGCGGTCAGCCTGTTCGGCCCGAGGGCGATCGTGGAGCGGCTCACCGGTCGGCTGCCACTCCTGCGGTAGCCGAACGGCTGCCGCTGCTGACCCTGTCTTTGTCGGTCGTTGCCGATAACGTTCCGCGCATCGCGGCGGCGCAGGACCGTGGCGTTCGGTGACCACGAAAGGCGGCGGCGTTGGGCTGGCTGGCAGCGGGCGACGGATATGAGGTCGCCCTCATCGATGGCCGGGTGGCCGCGCGGTCCACCTCGGGCCGCGCGGCGGGGCGGCAGCTCAAATCGTTGCCGAAGGCGCTGCGCGACCACCCCGAGGTGGACCGGCTGCGCCGTCTGGAGGAGTGGCTCGCCCGGCACGCCGCGGCGTGCGTCGCCCAGGTGGACACCTGGATGGTGTCGTCGCTGCCGGTCCCGACCGGGCTGCTGGCCCGCGTGTGGCCCGATGAGGCCTGGCAGGCGGCGCTGCGCCACCTGGTCGTGGTGGGCGACGACCCCGACGAGGTCGGGTTCCTGCGTGACGCCATCGCCCCCGGGGAACTGCGGATGGTCAACCTCGACGGCGAGACCGTGCGCCTGTCGCCCGAGACGGTGACGCTGCCCCATCCCGTCCTGCTGCCCGACCTCGACGACCTGCGGGAGTTCGCCGCGGAGCTGGGGCTGACGCAGAAGGTCGAGCAGATCCACCGGGCCACCTGGCGCAAGCCCGCCGAGGTGAGCGGGAGCGAGGTGACGGAGTTCGCCGGCGGCAGATACGCCTCCAGGTTCGGGCTGGCGGCGCGGGCCACACAGCTCGGTTACCGGGTGTCCGGGGGATACGCCACGTGCCGGGTCCGCGATGACGGGCGGATCGCGGAGGCGGCCGTGTGGATCGGGGAGCCGTACTGGGAGGAGGAGGTCCGCACCGGCAACCTGACCTGGCACGACCAGGAGGGCAGGACGCTCCGGCCCGCCGAGGTGGGGCCGGTCGCGTGGTCGGAGGGGATGCGGATGGCCGCGGCGCTGCACGCCGGGCGGCAGGTCGAGGAGGGGTCATGAGCGAGTCGTTGAAGGCCGGCGCCGTGTTGCCCCCGGGATCCCGCTCGGCGGGCGACGAGGCGGTGCCGCTGGTGGCGCGGGCCTACCGGCACCCCGCGCTGGCCGATCGGGTGGTCGTGCGGCTGGTCGCGGAGGAGCTGCGTGCCGCTGAAGACCTGGCGGCCGGGTTCCTCGGGCTGGAACCCGAAGGCGAGCCCGTCGTCGTCGGGCTCGGCCGGCGGCGCTCGCTCGGCTTCCCCGAATGGGTGCTCGCGCGCCACCCCGACGACGGGCACCACGCGCTCGCCATCGTGCCCGAGCTCGAACGCATCGCCAGGCAGGCCAAGTCCAAGCCCAAGACGGCGCTCGACGCCTACCATGCCATCGGCCGCCGGCTCGCCGTGTCCGTGCCGCACTTCCTGCCCACGTTCTACGAACAGGCCGGGCGCGTGTTCATCGGCGTGGAGAACGCCACCTACGCCGGCCAGCTCTTCTCCCACGCGCGCAAGGCCGACGCCGAGCACGGGCTCGGCGTGGACGAGGACCGGCTGGACGCGGTGTTCCTGGAGTTCGCGCTGGCCGGGGCGCTGCCGGTGAAGGCGTTGTCCGCGTACGCGAGGGAGCTGGCCGGGCGGCTGCCCGCCGACGAGGCGCTGCGCCGGTTCGGCCGGCTCTGCCTGCGGCGCACCGCGGGCGGCATGCCGCCCGCGGCCCAGATGGCGCAGGACCTGCGCAGGCTCGCCAGGGCCGCCGGGGCGGACGCCGACGCCGCCGAGCGGGGCTACCTGGCCGAGCTGCTCACCCTGCCCGCCACCCTGCGGGCGCCCACCGGCTGGTGGAGGTCCCACGCGGGCGCCATCGCGGCGCTGGGCAGGCAGGATTCCTCCGTACGCGGCACGCTTCTCGAGCTCATGCCGGAGGCCAGGGATCACGAGCTGGCCGGGGTGTGGCTCGGGATCCTGGAGTCGTCCGGCGCCGCCGATGACCTGGTCGCCGGGCGGGTCAGGCCGCGCGACGGCGCCGCCGGCTGGCTGGGCAGGTTCCTGGCGATGCGTGAGCGGCCCTGGGACCTGCCGCCAGGGCTGCCCGCGTTGCACCCGCTGATCGAGCGGCTGGCCCCTTCGCTGAGGGCTGAGACCGGGGCACTGGCGGTGCCACATGACGTGGACGTGCTCGACCTGCTGCTCGCCCTCGGCCTCCCCGTGGCCGATCCCGATCGGCACACCTCGCTCCCGCTCGCGGACTGGGCGCGGGGCGAGGAGCGGCGCGACCTGGTCGCCTTGGCGGCCGATCCTCGTTTCCGTGACGCCTTCCAGCGCGGCGCCGACGCCTTCGGCGACCACGAACGCGACCGGCAGGCCCTCCGGCTGCTGGCCGGCTCACCCGGCGGGCGGCCGATGCTGGCCGAGTGGATGCGCGAGGTGGCGCGGCGGTCGTCGGCCGCCGGGCTGCCCGAACTGCCCGACGCCTTGCGGCGGCTGGCCTGGCTGCCCGGCGAGGCGCTGGTGCTGGCCGAGGACGAGGTGCGCGCCGTGGCCGCCACCGACGTCGCCGAGACGCTCGCCCGCACGCTGCGGGCCGGGCTGATCGACGAGCTGAGCTGGCCGGCCTGGGAGGAGGCGGTCGCGAGCCTGGTGCCCAAGGAGAACGCCGGCGGCCTCGTGGTGTCCGAGGCCTGGCCGCACCTGGTCGTCGCCGGGGCCGCCCAGGTTCGCGTGCTCGGCCCCGAGGGGGTCGCGCTCACCCACGACCTGCGCGTGCCGGCCGATGACGCGTGGAGCATCCCCAGCTTCCACTATGTGGACGGCGAGCTGCTGGTCTACTGGCGCTCGCAGGAGCTGGGGCAGCGGTTGCGCGGCTACTGGCACACCGATCCCGGCCGCCTGCGGCCGCTGGAAGGCCAGCACGTCCGCGGCGCGCGGATGGACTGGTACCGGGGCTCCGAGTTCGTCACCCTGGCCCTGCCCGGGGGCGGGCGGACGACCGGGCACGCCGTCCTGCGGCCGGGCGACACGGCGGTTCCGGAAGAGCGGGCGGTGCTCACCGACGGCTCCTCCTCCTGGGTGTGGGACGACTCCTCCTGGCACGAGTTCGACCCTCTTACCGGGGAGCAGGGCCGCAAGAGTCTGCCCCGGTTCTTCGCCGACGCGCTGAGCACGGCTCCCGAGGGGAGTTCGTTCCTCGGCGGGTGGCTGCTGCCCGTGGCGGACGGCCTGCTCGGCTGGCGGGTCGTACGCCTGCCCGATGGCTCCAGGCGGGGAGAGGACGGCGCCGGGCTCACGGTCACCGTGCCGGCCGGCTCCCGGTCGCCGATCCGGGGAGTGCTCTTCCCCGGCGCCGAGCGGGCCTGCGCCGTCGTTCAAGGGGGTTACCAGCTGCTCCTGGTCGATCCCGACGGGGTGGTCACCTCCACGGTCAGGACCGACGCGAGGCCCGGTGCGTTCGGCATGGGGACGGCCATGCTGCCGCCCTCGCGTTACTGGAACCATCTGGAGCCTCGCGACCCCGAGGGCTCCGCGCTTCTGCGCCGGATCGACAGGGACACCGCGGCAGCGCTGCTGAAGGCGGCCGAGCCGGGCGATGACGACGTCAGGGCACTGCTGCCGGGGCTGAGCCACGAGGGGCTGCTGGCGGGCGTCGCCGGGGTCGCGCGGTTCGCCGCCACGCAGCAGGAGTCGCTACGCGGGATCGTGATCAGGCTCGCCGAGGCGCTCTCCGGCGACCAGCGGCCGCAGGCGGCTCCCGGGCCCAGCGACGGGCTGATGCGCGAGGCGCTGAGCGGGCTGGCCGGCGACGACGGCAACGCGCGGAGCGTCGACGGCGTCTTCCGTCAGATCCGGGCCGTCGAGCAGGCGCTGGTCGCCGAGGGCCCGCCGCCTGGGGGGCACCATCTGGATCTGCGTGAGCTGGAGGAGGCCGGGGTTCGCTGGATACCGGTGCTCGACCATCCCGAGGCCCTGGCCTTCCGGGCGGCCGGTCGGGAACACGGTGAGGTGCTGCGTGCGCTGCTCGCCGAGCTGGACGAGCGCGGGCTGCCCGTTTCGGCCGGGCCCGCCCGGTGGCGCAGGATGTCGCTCTACCTCCACGAGCGGCACCTGATCAAGCCGGGCAGGACGTGGTACACCGGCACTCTGCTCGCGGTGCTGCCCTTGGGTCAGGGGGCGTTCATCGCGTTCCTGAGCGTGCTGGAATACGGCGACTCGGGGGTCACGTGGGAGGTGTTGTTCCATGATCCGGCCGGGGCGTTCGAGGTGCCCGAGCCGTACACCGTCAGGTCCTCCGACCCCGTGTTCGCGGCGAGGCCGGTGGGGTGGGTGCGGGAGTTCCTCGCCGAGCTGGACGCGCGTGGGCCCGTGCCGTGGCGGGCGGAGGACTGCGCGGAGTTCGCCCGGTTGACCGGGGTGTCGCTGACCGTCGCGAAGCTGGTGGTGGCCGGGATGCCGGGTTTGGATACGTACGAGCGGGGGTTTCTGAGCAAACAGGAGCGCGCGACGCTCGACGTGAAGATGACCGACGCCGCCGTCGCCAAGGAGGAGCTTCGACTGCTTGACGTACGCGTGCGGTGGGCGGTCGTGGCGGCACTGCTGCCTCAGGACATCGCCAGGTTGTGGACGGACGGGCCCGACGTGGCCGCCGCGGCCGAGGTGTGGAACGCCCAGGTCGGGCCGCAGACGCCGGTGCCCGAATGGCTGCTCGGGGAGGCGACCCGCGCGCTCAGGACGGACTGGGACGCCGGTCAGGCCCTGCGCGCCCTCATCGATCCCGCCGCCGCGCCCGAGCTGAGCCGGGACCTGGCCTGGACGCTTCGCGACGACAGGGCCGCGCCGGAGGATGAGGACGCTCCCGGGTTCACCGGGGTCACGCTGCTCACGGCGGTGCGCATGATCGCGTGGCTGGCCCACCGGCTGCCCGTGGGCGATCCGGTCAGGGCCGCGCTGCCCGGGGCGCTGGCGGCGGTCCATGAGCGGCTGGCCTGCTCGGGGCTGCTGCTCGACCTCGATCGGTACGTCGAACTGCCCGCGTTCACGAAGGTCGCGGGGGCGCCGACCGAGACCGGTGAGGGGTTCGTACGTTATGGGTGTCTCATCCTCTCCACCTACGACGACCGGCCGTCGCCGGCGATCTCCGCCTCGCTGTACGACCCCGAGGATCCCTATCTGCGGGCCCTGCTCGGGTTCGAGGAGACGGTCCCCGTCGTGGTCGCCCTGCGTACGGTCCACGACCCGCGCTTCGCCGCCCTGCTCGCCGAGACCGGGCCCGGTTCCGCCGAGTGGTGGCCGCAGGATCCCACGCGGTCGGTGCCCGAACTGGTCGCCGAGGTGGCCGGTGCTCATGGGCTGGGTGAGGACGCCGCGGCCCTGTATCTGATGGTGCTGGCGATGCCGGATCCGAGCGATCGCAACGTCGTCAGGTGGACCGGGTGGAAGCCCGCCCGGTTCAAGGCCGCCCGCGCCGAGCTGGCCGCGACCTCCCTCGTCGTGGAGGCCGGCAGGAGCCGGGCCGGTCGCACGTTGTTCCTGCCCGGGGACTGGGCGGAGCTCCGCTCGCCGGCTCTGCCCGTGGAGGGGTGGAAGCTCGCCATGTTCGACGTCTGTCCCGGCACGCCGCTGGTGCCCAGTGAGCCTGTCGCGGCCCTCTACGCGAGGGCGTGGGGGCGGGTGCGTGAAGGCGACGCTCCCCGGTTCGAGGAGCTCAGGGTCGGGCGTGCCGCACGGCGTCGTTGAATTCCACCACTTATAAGGACTTTTCATGACTCAGGACACTTCGGGGCGTCAGGTGCTCGCGGCCGAGGAACGGTACGCGGACGAGCTGGCCTTTCTCGCCGCCTACGACGATGGGCCCCGGCCGCCGGGGTGGGCGTTGACGCCGCGGGCGGTGGTGACGTTCATCTGCGGGAGCGGTGACGAGACGCTGGAGCTGCCGGAGGGCCGAGTCGTCGCGGGGACGTCAGGAACGCCGGGGGATGGCGGCTTTTCCCGGCTGTCGGAGGGTGGTGGCGTTCCTGGGGGGCTCGTTCCCGGGAGGCTCAAGGTGGCGGCGAAGTTCGTCGGGGAGCGGGCGCTGGTCGAACGGTGCGTCGTGACGCTCGCCGGTGAGCGCGGGCTGTTGCTCGTGGGCGAGCCGGGCACGGCCAAGTCGATGGTGTCGGAGTTGCTGGCCGCTGCCGTGTGCGGCACGAGCGCGCTCACCGTACAGGGCACGGCGGGGACGACGGAAGACGCCTTCCGCTACGGCTGGAATTATGCCCTGCTGCTGGCCCAGGGCCCGAGCAGGGCCGCGCTGGTCGACTCCCCGGTGCTCACCGCCATGCGGTCGGGCCGGGTGGCCAGGGTCGAGGAGATCACCCGCTGCCTGCCCGAGGTACAGGACGCCCTGGTGTCGATCCTGTCCGACCGGCGGGTCAGCGTGCCCGAGCTGGCCGGCGCCGAGGACGCCCAGGTGGTGGCGGCGCCCGGGTTCACGGTGATCGCCACGGCCAACCTGCGGGACCGCGGGGTGTCGGAGATGTCCGCCGCCCTCAAACGGCGCTTCAACTTCGAGACCGTCGGGCCCATCGCGGACGCCGAGGCGGAGACCTCACTCGTACGCCGGCAGGCGACGGCCGTCGTGCATCGGGCCGGGGCGGCCTTCGGGGTGGACGACGCGGTGCTGGAGGCGTTGGTGACCGTCTTCCGCGACCTGCGTACCGGGCGGTCCGGCGAGGGATGGGACGTGGAGCGGCCCGGCACGGTCATGTCCACGGCCGAGGCGGTGCAGGTGGCGGCGTCGCTGGGGGTGGCGGCGGCGTACCTGCCCCCGGGGGATGTGCTGGACCTGGTTCCCGGGCATTTGCTCGGTGTCGTCCGGAAGGACGATCCGGCTGACCACGGGCGGCTGCTGGGGTACTGGGACGGGCCGGTGCGGCGGCGGGCCGAGGACGGGTCGGCCATGTGGCGCCGGCTCTGGGACCTGCGGGAGAACCTCCGGTGAGCCGGCCTGCGGGTGACGTGGTGGAGGCCGATCCCCGGCGTGCGGTGGATGGGCTGGCCGTGTGCGGGCGGCCGTACCTGCTGGGGGTGCGGCACCACAGTCCTGCCCTGGCCGCGGTCCTGCCCGCTCTGCTGGAGGCTTCTGAGGCGGAGGTGGTGTGCGTCGAGCTGCCCGCGGACTTTCAGCCGTGGCTGGATCATCTCGCCTCGCCCGAGACCCGTGCACCGGTCGCGTTGGCCGGGGTCGATGGGGAGGGCGGGCTGGGGTTCTACCCGTTCGCGGACTTCTCGCCTGAGCTGGTGGCCATTCGGTGGGCTCGGCGGCTCGGGGTGGAGGTGCTGTGCTGCGATCTGCCGTTGTCGGACACGAGCCGGCATGCGTCCGACCCGCCGCAGAGTGAGGTCCGCCCGGGGGATGCCGCCATCTCGTTCGCTGAGGCGTTGGCGGCCTCCGGGACCGGGCGTGAGGGCGATGACATGTGGGATCGGACCGTGGAGGTCCTCGCGCCCGGATGCGAGCCCGAAGCGGTACGCCGGGCCGCGCTCGGCGTCGGCTGGGCCCTGAGGCGAGATGCCGAGGCGGCGGGCGGCGTACCGGGCAGGGATCTGGCGCGGGAGGCCCACATGCGACGGGTGGTCACCGAAGCGGCGGCGGGCGGCCGCCGGGTCACGGCGGTGATCGGTGCCTTCCACGCCCCAGCCCTGGTCGGTGCCGGCGCGGATGGTTCCGGGAATGCTCCTGGCCTGGTCGGTGCCGGCGCAGATGGCTCCCGGAATGTCCCTGTTCGGGTCGATACCGCTGCAGAAGAGGTGCCGCCGAAGTCGGGCGCTTGGTCGATCTCTGGGAATCCCTCCGTTCGATCCAGCGCAGGGGAGCCGCCTGTCACCTCGCTCGTCCCCTATGCCTTCGACCTGCTCGACTCGCGCTCCGGCTACCCCGCGGGCATCCGGGACCCCAGGTGGCAGCAGGCGGTGTTCGAGGCCGGGGGTGATCCTGATCGGGTCAGGGACGGGGCCGCGCGGGCGATCACCGACCTGTGTCGTGAGCTGCGTTCCGCCGGTCACACGGCGGGCACGGGGGAGGCCGTTGAGACGTTGCGCCTGGCCTGTGACCTGGCGCGACTGCGCGGCCTGCCGGCTCCAGGGCGCGGCGAACTGCTGGAGGCGGTGACGACGGTGCTGGGCCAGGGGGAGCCGCTCGGCAGGGGAAGGGCTCTCGCGCAGGCACTGGAGACCGTCTTCGTCGGCACGGAACGCGGCCGTACCGCCCCGGGCACGCCGCGATCGGGGCTCGGGCCCGCGGTCGAGGCGGAGCTGGCCGCGTTGCGGCTGCCAGGCCCGGATGATCAGGGCGCACGTGACGTACGCCTCGATCCGCTGCGTTCCGGCCTCGACGCGCGCCGCGAGGTCGCGTTGCGGCGGCTGCTCGTGTGCGGCGCCGGATACGGCGAGCCGGTCGAGGTGGCGGGTACGGGCGACGCCGCCGCGATCGGCACCAGGTGGCGCATCTCCTGGATGCCGGCGGTGCCGGCCCTGCTCGACCTGGCGGGCGTACGCGGTGTGACCCTGGCACAGGCCGCCGCGGGGATGTTGCGGGAGACGTACCGGCGCGAATCGGCAAACGGAGGGCCCACCTGCCGGCTGATTCTCGACGGCCTCCGCGCGGCGGCCCGGTGTGACCTGCCCGAGCTGGTCGCGGACCGGCTCGCCGACGCGGCCGTCGCGCTGCCCGCCACCGCCACCCTCATCGAGTTGCTCGACGCCCTCGACCTGCTCGAAGCCCTGCGCCGCGAGCACCTGCCCGGCACCACGCCCGAGGGCCGCGGGCAGGCCGCCGGGCTGGCGGGGACGTTGCTGGAGGCCGCCGTCAGGTCGCTGCCGGGGCTGGCAGGGAGCGACCGGCCGGAGGATGCGTCCGCGCTGGTCGCGCTGGCCACCTGGGCGGGCGAAGAGCGGCTGGGGCTGCGGCTGGACGACGCGCTGGGCGAACTCGCGCGTACGGCGTCGCCGCTCATGCGTGGCGCGGCGCTGGCGGCCCGGGTGCTGCTCGACCTGGACGGCTCCGGCACGCTCGGCGCGCGGGCGGCCGGATGGATCGACAACGCCACCGGTACGGACGGTCGCGCCCGGCTGAGTCGCCTGCTGACCGGTGCGCTGACGGCGGCCGGGCCACTCCTCGAGGCGGCGCCGGCGGCTCTCGACCCGCTCATCGAACGCATCGACGGCCTGCCCGACCAGGAGTTCCTCGATCGGTTGCCCGCGTTGCGCGGTGGCTTCGACACGCTCACGCCCGCGGCCCGTACCCGGCTGCTCGGCGTCGTGTCCGAACGCCTCGGAGACCGGCTCGACCTGGCGCTGAGTGCCTCACCCGAACTGCTCGGCCTCTGGACGGCCGCCGACGCCGCCGGCCTGTCCGTTCTGCGATCTTTGGGGCTGTCGGTCCCGGATGCTCCCAGCGAACTCGCAACACCGGTCGCCGCTCCCGCGCCGCCGGCGCGGAGTCTGGGGGCCGGGGATCGGTGGCGGTTGTTGCTCGGGAGGGAGTCCGAGCGGCTCCCGGCCGCTGGGCGGGCGTACGCGCGTGCCCTCGACGAGCTGTACGGGGCCGGCCGCGGCGAGGGCTCCGACGACTTCGAGGACACCGGTGGCCAGGGGGAGTCGTTTCCCACGGCGCGTGAGTGGGCGGAGGAGCTGGAGTCGTTGTTCGGGGCCGACGTACGCGAGGAAGTGCTGGCCCGGGCCGCCGACGCCGGGCGTGCCGACGTGCTGGCGGAGCTGGACCCCGCGTCCGTACGGCCCTCCATCGACCTGCTCACCTCCGTGTTGTCGCTGGCCGGTGGCCTGCCCGAGCAGCAGGTCGCCAAGCTGCGGCCACTTGTGCGGCGGCTGGTGGACGAGCTGGCCCGGGAGCTGGCCACGAAGTTGCGGCCCGCGCTGAGCGGGCTGGCCACGCCGCGCCCGACCCGTCGTCCTGGAGGGCGGCTCGACCTGCCGCGTACGCTGCGGGCCAACCTCCAGCACAGCCGGCGCCTGGAGGACGGGCGGCTGGTGGTGGTGCCGGAGCGGCCGGTGTTCGGGACACGGGCGCGGCAGGAGGCCGACTGGCGGCTGATCCTCGTGGTCGACGTGTCGGGGTCCATGGAGGCGTCCGTAGTGTGGTCGGCCTTGACCGCCGCGGTTCTGGCGGGAGTGCCCACGCTCTCCACCCATTTCCTGACGTTCTCCACCCAAGTGATCGACCTGACCGGCCAGGTGACCGACCCGCTCTCACTGCTGCTCGAAGTACAGGTGGGCGGGGGCACGCACATCGCCGCCGGACTCGCTCACGCGCGATCGCTGGTGAGCGTACCCAGCCGGACGATCGTGGTGGTCGTGAGCGACTTCGAGGAGGGTCATCCCCTCGGGGGGCTGCTTGCAGAGGTACGCGCTCTGGCCGGGTCCGGCGTACACCTGCTGGGGTGTGCCGCCCTGGACGATGGGGGCGTACCTCGCTATTCGCTGCCCATCGCGCGGCAACTCGTCGCGGCCGGGATGCCGGTCGCCGCCCTCAGCCCGCTCGCCCTCGCCCGCTGGGTGGGCGATCGCCTTCGCGGAGAGAACCGGTGAACCCGTCGGGGCCCTTGCCGTCTGTGGCGCCGGCCGTGGTGGCTGCCGCCGTGGAGGGGCTGACCTCCCGGCTGCGGAAGAAGCTGGACGCGGCCGTCGAACAGTACGCCGCTCTTGCCGTCGAGGTGGGGGAGGAGGTTCGGGTCGTCTGTGGTGAGGACGCGGTGGTGACGCTCTCGCCCGGGGGGTCCGGGGTGGTTGTGGAGGAGGGGCAGGCGCGGTGCAGCTGCCTGCTCGCGCCACGGTGCCTGCACCGGGCCGCCGTGCTCAGCCTCTGCCCGGTGGAGGCTGGGGGCGATGCCGAGGGAACTGGAGGCGGTGCGGCGGTTGGTGGCGGTGCTGACCAGGTCGAGAGGGCTGGAGGCGGTGCGGCGGTTGGTGGTGGTGCTGACCGCGTCGGGGGAGTAGGGGGTGTTGCGGCGGTCAGCGTGGATGGTGGCTCGCAGGGTGTGAGCGCCGACATGGGTGGGCGGGTCGTGGATGTTGCCGGGCGGATCCCGGCTGGGGGAACGGCATTGGTCGATGGGGCCGTTGGTGTTCAGCGGCCTGGTCAGGCGCAGGTGGTGGCTGCGGAGGGGTTGTGGGGTGCCGGGGCGGCCGTGTTGGTGGCCGGGGTGCCCGCCGCCGGTGCGGTGGCGCAGGCGGAGTTGTTGCGTGCCGCGCATACCGCTCGCCTGGCCGGGTTGCCCAGGGCTGAGGCTGCTGCCCTTCGTGTCGTCCAAGGGCTGCGGTCGGCACGGGAGAAGCGTTCTGGCGACCGGCTGGCGGACCTCGTGTCGGCGCTGCGTGAGCTCCTGCTCGTCGCGGGGCGGCTCGCCGTGGCCGATCCCGATCCCGAGCTGGTGGGCAGCGTTCGGCGGACGTACGAGCAGGGCGGCAGTCTGCGCGTACACGGTGTCTTCCGCGAGCCCGTGATCAGCGCCACCGGGTACGGCGGCGTGGTCACCCATGTCATCACGGAGGACGGCCGGTGGTTCTCCGTCGCCGACGTCAGGCCGGGCGGGTCGGCGCGGGCCCGGGGCGCCGGTACCGCGACCGTCGCCATCGGCTCGGGCATGCTGAACCATGCCCAGCTTGCCAGGGCCGGGCTGCTGATCACCGGAGCCACGATCTCACCCGACGGTCGTCTCGGGGCGGGCAAAGGGGTTCGCGCGACTCCGGCGAACGGCATGCCGTGGACGGAGGGGGCGATGGCCGCACTGTTCGCGCGTCCGCTGGGTGAGGCTGCCCGGCTGCGGCTTTCCGGGGAGTCGTGGAGCGAGCCGGATCTGGCGGACGAGGTTGGGGAGCCGGTCGGATGTGACCTGATGATCGTCGGCGCTGCGGGTGGCCACGTGCTGGCCCGCGAACTCGCCCCCGGTCGTGCGCCGCTGGCGCAGGGCGCGGGCATGGCCGTCCACGAGCACCTGGCTGATGATGCGCGTCCGTCTGCCCAGGGAGGCCGGGCCGGTGAGGGGTCTGCGTCTCTCCGGGATCGTCAGGTTGATGGTGTGGCTGATGCCGGTCAGGGGCGCTGGGTTGATGGCGTGACTGCGTTGACTGGGCCGTTGATTCGGCTTGTTCCCGCTGGGCGGCATCCTGATCTTGGGCATGTCGCCAACCTTCAGCGGCTCGCGTCCCGGCCTGGTCTGTGTGTGCGGGTTGTGGGACGGGTCGAGTTGGATCGGGCGGCCACCTTGACTCCGCTGGCGGTGGGGCCCGTGCCTGGGGTTGAGGCGACGTTGCGCCTGCCGCCCGAATGGGAAGGGCGGGCCGATCTCGGGTACGACCGCCTTCAGAGCTCTCACCTTCCCCCACGGGGAAGCGGGCTGGGCGGGCGAAGCTTGGCCGAGGAGGTGGATCCGGTGGCGGGCGCGCCGTTGTGGCGGGTACGGCGGCTGGTCGAGCTGGCCGTTGCCGGGGGACGCCGGGCCGTGGCCGAGGCGGGGCGCGGCGGCGACTTCACAGCTCAGAGGGTGTCTCTGCGCCGGAACGGGTTTCCGGCCGCTGCCCAACTGGTCGCCGCCCTCGCCGCCGAGGCCGATCGACGGGAGCGGGACACGTTCGGCCGGTCGACGGATTCCGGGCCCGATGGGTACGCGCGGGCGTGGCTGGCGGCGGCCGTCCACCTGGCGGCGACGGAGCGGTCCCTGGTCCGGGCGTCATGGCAGGAGGTGCACGTCTGAGGTCATGAGCATCGGCGTCCTTCGGGAGGGGGCAGCTGCGGTTGGTGTGGGCTGGAGTTGTGTTGGCTTGGGTGGGTCTGTGTCTCTGGTGTGCCTGGAAGGTCGCGGGTTTGGGCGAATTGCAGGCTCCGTGCGCATGGGGTCGGGGATTCGGCATGGTCGGGTGGCGCTGGAGGGTGTGACGCTCGCGTTTCGCGAGGTCGGTGTACGTCATGGTGTCCCCGTGGTGCTGCTTCATGCCTTGGGCAGGAGCGCCGGCACCTGGGAGGGGTTCGCGGGGCGGCTGGTCGCCCAGGGGCGCCGCGTTCTTGCCTTGGATCTGCGGGGACATGGGGACAGTTCGTGGGCGGAGCAGTACTCGCTGGGGTTGATGCGTGACGACGTGATCGGTTTCTCGACGGTCAGGGGATCGAGCGGGTGGACCTGGTCGGGCATTCGATGGGTGGGGCGGTGGCCGTTCTCGGTGCTCAGCGGGAGGCCGGACGGGTGCGGCGGTTGGTCGTCGAGGACACTCCGCCTCCTCCTGCGACGCCGCCCAGCGAACCCCTCGCCCCTGTGACGGAGCCGGCCGAGCCGTTGTCGTTCGACTGGAGGTTGATCGAGCCGATCATCTCGGAGTTCAGGACTCCCGACCCTGGCTGGTGGGATCGGCTCAAGGCGATCCACGCGCGTACGCTGCTCGTCAGCGGCGGTCCCACCAGCCATGTCTCGCCGGAAGCGCTGGCACGAGTGAGCCGGGCCATCCGGGACTGTCGTCTGGTGACCGTCGAGGACGCTGGGCACCGGGTGCACAGCGTCAGGCTCGACGACTTCTGGTCTGTTGTGGCGCCCTTCCTTGAGAACGGTGGTTAAGGTCGGCCGCGACCACTGGTCATACGGGAGGAACCAGGACGAAGTAGCGGTCGAGTAGGGCCTTGTCGCCCTGAATGTTCAGCCCGTCGGCGGGGATTCGGTGCCAGAGGAACAACATCAGGTCCGATGCCGTACCGGAGAGTTCGAGGGCGGCGTCCCCGTCCCCGAGCCGTACGTGCGGGCCGTCGAAGTGCACCAGCCACTCCCCGGGCCCGTCGGTACGCACGAAGCGGAACCGCTCGCCCACCCCCTCCGGCGCCCGTGTCCAGGAGCGCCGCGCGGGCGCCATGACCTCGAACGTCTGCGTGACCGCGTCCGTCGCGACCTCCTCCGAGATCGGGTGGGCCGCGCCGAGGGCGTTCTCGGCGTCCCACCGGTGCACGGCGGCCTCGATGGTCTGCATCCGCAGCCAGAACCCGACCGTCTGCTCCCGCGACCAGGTCCACACGGCCTCCTCCGGCGCGCGCGCCATGAACAGCGCCTCCAGCCGGTCCGCCCCCTCGTCGAACCAGTCCAGCAGGGTAGGCGGGACTGGCCCCATCGTGGGCGCCCCGTCCGGCGACGGCCAGCCCGCCGTGTCGGGAGGCAACTCGGTACGGGCCAGCACGGCGAGGTCGGGCGGCCCGTCGAGCCGGTCCCTGACGATGGCGTTCACGCTTCGGTGCACCCCGCCCAGGTGGAGCACGAGGTCGGACATCGACCAGCCGGGGCAGGACGGTATGAGAGGCGCGTCACCCACCTGGCGCGCGGCCTCCTGGAATGCGCGTACTTCCCGGCGGAAATGTGCGACGAGTTCCATGGCACCACCGTGCTCCACTTCCATGGCACCACCGTGCTCCACTTCCATGGCATCACTGTGCCCCACGCGGAAGATCGGCCTCCACCGGATTCCGCGAGCTTGCCCAGTGGGCGCAGCCCGCGACGGCCAGGGCGAGGCCCACCAGCGCGGCGCTCACCCACAGCGGCGACCGGAACCCGAGTCCGGCCCCGATGGCCACCCCGCCCAGCCAGGGCCCCAGCGCGGCGCCCACGTTGAACGCCGCCGTGGCGAACCCGCCGGCCAAGGTGGGAGCGCCGGTGGCCGCGTACAGGACCTGTGAGATCAGCGTGGACCCGACCGCGAACGACAACGTCCCCTGAACGAAGACCATCACCACCGCCGCCACCGGTGCCCCGGCGACCCCGGAGAACACGGCCCACCCGGTCACCAGCGCCAGCCCGCCGACCACCAGCAGCGGTACGGGTCGCGTGTCCGCGATCCGCCCGCTGATCGTCACCCCGGCGAACGACCCCAGCCCGAACAACGCCAGCATCCCCGGCATCCACGCCGGCCCGATCCCGGCGATCTCGGTGAGCAGCGGCGCGAGGTAGGTGAACGTACAGAAGGTGGCCCCGTTCACCAGCGCCCCCAGCAGCAGGAGCACCAGCAGCCGTGGCCGCCGCAACACCCGCGACTCGCGCCGCGCACTCCCGGAGGGCCCGACTGTTCCTTCAGAGGTTCCGATCGTCCCTTCAGAGGTCGCGGCCGGTACGGAGGAGGTTCCGGCCGGTACGGAGGAGGTTCCGGCCGGTGCAGTCGAGGTCCCGGTTGGGACGGTGGAGGTCCCGGTCGGGACGGTGGAAGTCCCGGTTGGGACAGAGGGGGTCTCGGTCGGGATAGAGGGGGTCTCGGTTGGGACGGACTTCATGACCGCGAGAATGGCCGGCACCAGCGCCAGGGCCACCGCCCAGAACGCCGAGCGCCACCCCCACAGCTCACCGAGCAGCGCACCTCCGGGAACCCCCGCCACACAGGCGATGGTGACCCCGCCGAGCAGTATGGACGTGGCCCGCCCCTTGGCGTCCGGCGGCGCCAGGCCCACAGCGGTCGCCATGGCCACCGCGAGGAACCCGGCGTTGGCCAGCGCCGCCACGACCCGCGTGACGAGCAGCACCTCGTAGCTGGTCGTGACCGCTCCGGCCACGTGAACGAGCAGGAAGACGACCAGGAAGGCCAGCAGCGCGAACCGCTTGGACAGCCGCAGGCTCAGCACCGCCATCAGCGGCGCCCCCACCACCATCCCGACGGCGAACGCCGAGGTCAGCAGCCCTGCGGCGGGGATGGACACGCCCATGTCCCGGGCGATTCCGGGCACGAGCCCGGCCAACATGAACTCGGACGTCCCTTGGGCGAAGACCGCCAGTCCGAGCAGGTAAACAGCGAAAGGCATGAGAAACTCCGCGACCACCACGTGGATCGGCACAGGAAGGCGGGCAGGACGAAGCGTCCTCCCGCGATGGAGATGCCTGGCAGCGACGCGCGGCCAGGCACGGCATGGCCCGTGTCACGGTGATCCGGTGGCGAGGAGAGGGAAGGGCGAGCTGAATGCTCCCACCCGACGGTGAGCTGAATGCTCCCACCCGACGGTGAGCTGAATGCTCCCACTCGACGGTGAGCTGAATGCTCCCACCCGACGGCGAGCCGAAAGCTTCCACCCGGCAGTGAGCCGAAGCGGGGAAGCGAAGTTCTCACCCTGCGGGAGCCGGAAAGCTCCCGCCCAGCCCAAAGAAACGGCGATGCGTCAGCGCGTCCGTCTCAAAGGGGAACAGCCACCGGACGACCGGTGGCTAGCGTCTTGACGCCTCGGGGCTGGACATACCGGGCAATGTAGCAACCCCGTTCGCGAAGCCTCAACCCGTTAATCGAAGAACCGGGCGCTCTGCACGTACTCCATCGCCTTGGTGAACTCCGGATCGCTCATCCGCCGCACCATCTCCTCCTCCGAGACCTCCTCGACCCGACTCTGGATCCACCACAGGTTCCCGAACGGGTCCTTGACCCGGCCGACCCGGTCCCCCCAGGCCAGGTGCGTGACCTCGGTGACCGACGTGCCGCCCGCCGCGACGGCCTGGCGGTGGGTGGCGTCGGCGTCGGGGACATACAGGCGCAGGAAGGCCGGCGTGGACGGCCACTCGGGCCTGGAGTCGAAGAGCATCACCATCGCGTTGCCGATCCGCACCTCAGCGTGTCCGATACGTCCCTCGTCGTCCGTGACCCGACCCAGCTCGACGGCGTCGAACGCAGCTGAGAGGTACGCGATGACCCCGGCCGTGTCAGGGGAGATGATCCACGGCGTGACGGTGGTGTAGCCCTCGGGAATCGCATTCATGACTGCCTCCTTGGTGTGGGAACACCAGGCTAGACACCATATAGGTCAGGACTTGTCCTATATGTACGGCATTCTGAAAGGCATGAGCGACCCCCGCCTCCTGACCCTGCTGTCGCTGCTCCAGACCCCGCGCGAGTGGCCGGGCGGCGAGCTGGCCGAGCGCCTGGGCGTCAGCCGCCGTACCGTGCGCCGCGACGTCGAGCGCCTGCGCGACCTCGGCTACCCGGTCGAGGCCACCATGGGGGCAGCGGGCGGGTACCGGCTGGTCGCGGGCACGGCGATGCCGCCGCTGCTGCTGGACGACGAGGAGGCGGTGGCCATCACGGTCGGCCTGTCCACCGCCGCCAGACATCCGGTGCGGGGCATCGAGGAGGCGTCCGTACGCGCCCTGGCCAAGCTGGAGCAGGTACTGCCCGCCCGGCTGCGCCACCGGGTCAGGTCGCTGGGCGGCGCCACCGTGCCCATGCCCGCTCTCGACGGCCCGCAGGTCGACCCGGAGCGGCTCACCGCGCTGGCGGTGGCGGTGGCGGGCAAGGAGCGGGTGCGGTTCGCCTATCGGTCGAACGACGGGGCCGTGAGCAGGCGGCTGGCCGATCCGCATCGCCTGGTGGCGGCCGGGCGGCGGTGGTATCTGCAGGCCCACGACCTCGACCGGGACGACTGGCGGATCTTCCGCATCGACCGCATCGAGGAGTTGCGGCCGACGGGCGTCAGGGTCGTGCCGCGCGAGATCCCGGACGCGGCGGATCAGCTCTATTCCGGCGCGCCCACGTACTCGGCCGTCGTCACGCTGCACGCCCCCGCGACGGAGATGATCAGGGCGCTGGGCGAGGTCACCCCGATCGGCGAGGGCGCCTGCCGCCTGCGCATGCACGCCGACACCCTCGACTGGCTGGCCTTCCGGCTGACGACGCTGGACTGCGAGTTCGAGGTGCACGACCCGCCCGAGCTCACCGCGCACCTGCGCGCGCTGGCCGCCCGCCTCACGCGAGCCGCGACAGGAACTCCAGCACCATCGGACTCGCCACCTGCCTGAACTCCTCGAAGTACGCGTGCCGCGCCCCCTCGACCATCCGCAGCTCGGCCCCGGGGATGCGCCCGGCCAGCAGCGGGGCGTTGGCCGCCGGGTTGAACACGTCGTCGGTCCCGTGCACGACCAGCGTGGGCGCGGTGATGGCGGGCAGCGCGTCCCAGGCGTCGTGGCCGGCGCTGGCGGCCAGATGGCGGCGGCGGGCGTGGGCGGGCATGCGCGGGTCGCCGGTCGTGTGGTGCGGGCCTGGGTGGGTGGCGAGCCAGGCCGGGGTGTACATGAGCTCCAGCAGCGCCCTTTCGGCGGCGGCCCGGTCCGGCTGGGCCAGCGACCTGCGTACCTCGTTGCTCCGCTCGATCCCGTGGGCGCCGCCCGGCGAGCTGCACCCGAGCACCAGCCGCCCGACCCGCGCGGGATGGCCGGCCGCCAGCCACTGGGCCACCCGCCCGCCCATCGACGTCCCGTAGACGTGCGCCCGTTCCACCCCCACCTCGTCGAGCACGGTCAGCACGTCGGTGGCGAAGCCACGGGTGGTGTACGGCTCGTCGGGTTTGTCGCTGTCGCCCGTGCCGCGGTAGTCGAGGGTGATGCTCTGGTACGTCCCGTCGAAGTCCGCGCGTACGGAGTCCCACCAGCGGTGGTCGTTGGCCTGTCCCTGCAGCAGCACGAGGGGCGGCCCGCCGCCGCGGACCTGGTAGGACAGCTTCACGCCGTCGGAGGTGGTTGCGTAAGGCACGCTGTCGATAGTGCCCTACGTGAGAAAGTGTCCGGTACGCCGCCCCGGCTCCGACGTCCCTGCTGAAAGGCAAACGAGGAGAGGAAGAATCCCGTGAAGTACATGATCCTTTCGTACGCCTCCCAGCAGGACATCGACGAGATGTCCGGCAAGGACACCGGGCGGGTCACCTGGTCCCAGGAGGACATGGCGGCCATGCACCAGTTCATGTCGACGGTCAACAAGGAGCTGGAGGAGTCCGGCGAGCTGGTCGAGACCCGCGCCCTGGCCGCTCCCGTGCACACCCGCAGGATGGGCTCCCGCGACGGTGTCCCGTTCGTCACCGACGGGCCCTACGCAGAGACGCAGGAGGTCCTGGCCGGCTACTGGATCGTGGAGTGCGAGAGCTTCGACCGCGCCACGGAGATCGCCGCCCGTCTGGGGCAGTGCCCGTTCCCCGGCGAGGTCATGGCCAACGCTTACGCCGACATCCGGCCGGTCGTCGAGTCCGCCGAGGACCTGGGGTTCTAGATCGACGGCGTCGTGATCGAGGACCTGCTGCGCGAGCTGGCGCCGCAGGTCCTCGGCGCGCTCGTCCGCCGTTACGGGAACTTCGCCGCCGCCGAGGACGCCGTGCAGGAGGCCCTGCTCGCGGCGGCCACCCAATGGCCGGAGGAGGGCGTACCGGACAATCCGCGGGCCTGGCTCATCACGGTGGCCTCGCGCCGGCTGACCGACCTGCTCCGCGCCGAGCAGGCGCGGCGGCGCCGCGAGGACACCGCGGCCGCCAGGACGCTGCCGGGCGGCTGGTCGGCGCCTGCCGCCGACCAGCCGGTGGGCGCCTCGGACGACACGCTCGTGCTGCTGTTCATGTGCTGCCACCCGTCGTTGTCGCCGACCTCGCAGATCGCGCTCACGCTGCGCGCTGTCGGCGGCCTGACCACGGCGGAGATCGCCCGCGCGTTCCTGGTGCCCGAGGCCACCATGACGCGCCGCATCACCAGGGCCAAGCAGCGGGTCAAGGACAGCGGCCTGCCCTTCCGCCTGCCCCGCGCCGCCGAACGCGCCGAGCGGCTGGCCGCGGTGCTGCACGTGCTGTATCTGATCTTCAACGAGGGGTACGCCAGCACCTCCGGGCCCGACCTGCACCGTGCCGAGCTGACGGCCGAGGCGATCAGGCTGGCGCGCATGGTGCACCGGCTGCTGCCCGACGACGCCGAGGTGGCCGGGCTGCTGGCCCTCATGGTGCTCACCGACGCGCGGCGCCCGGCGCGTACCGGCCCTGACGGCGCCCTGATCCCGATGGCCGAGCAGGATCGCGGCCGGTGGAACGCCGCCTACATCGCCGAGGGCGTCGAACTCGTCACCGGCGCGCTCCCCCGGGGGACGCCGGGGCCGTACCAGCTCCAGGCCGCCATCGCCGCCGTGCACGACGAGGCTCCCACGGCGGAGGAGACCGACTGGCCGCAGATCGCGGCGCTGTACGAGCTGCTGCTGCGCATCTCCGACAACCCCATGGTGGCGCTCAACCAGGCGGTCGCCGTGGCCATGGCCCGAGGCCCGCAGGCCGGTCTCGACCTGCTCGAACGTCTCCGGCACGACGACCGGATCGCCGGCGACCACCGTCTGTACGCCGTCATGGCCCACCTGCTGGAGATGTCCGGCGACCACGCCGCGGCCCGCGAGGCGTACGAGGAGGCGGCCGGTCGCGCGATGAGCCCGCCCCAGCAGCGTTACCTGCACGCCAGGGCGGCACGGTTGACGGAGTGAGTACTCACTCCGTACAGTCGGAGGCATGACGAACACGACGGGCCGGCGGCGGGCGCCGGCGATGAGCCCGGAGCAGCGCCGCGAGATGATCGTCCGCGCTGCCCTGCCGCTGGTGGTCGAGTACGGCACGTCCGTGACCACCGCCCAGGTCGCCCGTGCGGCCGGGATCGGCGAGGGCACGATCTTCCGCGCCTTCGGCGACAAGGACGCGCTGCTGGCCGCCTGCATGGCCGAGGCGTTGCGGCCGGACGACACGCTCGCCCACGTCGCGGGGATCTCGCTGGACCTGCCGCTGGCCGAGCGGCTGGTGGAGGCGTCCGACGCGCTGCGGGGCTATCTGTCGCGCATGGGCGCGGTGGCCGGCGCCCTGGCCGCCTCAGGAGGACTGTCCCGCCCAGAAGCCGGCCGGCCGGGAGGACCGGAGCGTCCAGAAGGCGATCGGCCGGAAGCGCTGGAGCGCCCCGAAGGCGGAGGGCGGGCTCCGTCGGGAAGGGAGGCCTCGATGGCGGCCACTCGCGAGGTGCTGGCCGGGTTGTTCGAGCCCGAGCGCGACTCCCTCAGGCTGGAGCCGGACCGCCTCGCGGAGGCGTTCCAGTTCATGACGATGGCGGCCGGGCGCGGCGAGTTCCCGCTCACCTCGGCCGAACTGGTGGAGCTCTTCCTGCACGGCGCGTACAAGGAAAATTGATCGGCGCGGCCCGGGAATGCATGCGGGGCGGGTGTGGTTACATAAAACGTGGCCGGTGTGCCCAGTGTCCCCGGGCCTCACCTATTGCCTTCGCGGAATACCGTTCGGCTGGAGCCGCGTTGTGCCTTTCGCCGAGAGGCGACACGCACACCGGTACGCACTCGTAGAGCGCCCGCCCTCCTCGGAGGGCGGGCGTTCGCGATTCAGGAGAAATACGGATCCGTGATGCCCCCTGGAGAGGCCAGCGTCTCCGCGTCGATCCCGGTGAGCTTGGCCCCCGCCTGGTAGGCGCTGTCCAGGAACTCCAGCACCGCCCCCACGGGATCCTCCATCACCCGTACGTCGTCATACCGCAGCACGGCCAGATGGCTGCCCCGCGCCGGGATCCAGTCGGCCTGCATGGGACGCAGCGGCTCCCGTTCGAGCCCCTCGGGCTCCGGCGCGGTGTAGGAGTAGAACGCCGGCCACGGCCGCTCCTTGTCCCCGAACCAGAACCCCGAGCTGATCACCTCCCAGCTGTAGGCCTCCCGGGTGACCGGATCGGTCTCCGGCGAGACCTTGACCACGCGCCCGGTGAACCGGGTGACCGCGATGTCGAAGGTGTGCCAGAAATGGTGCACCGGGCTCGTCTTCCCGGCGAAGTCGGCGGCGAACCGGTCGAGGAGCTGCACCACCTGCGACAGGATCCGCCAGTATCGGTTGATCAGCACCGGGTCGTAGCGGGCGTGCAGCGTGTCCTCGGCGAACGGCGTGTCGTCCCCCAGGTCGAACGGCACCGCCCAGATCTCGGGCCGGATCCCCAGCCCGCCCAGGGTCTCGAAGAGCCGGTCGTGGAACGAGGCCACCGACCGGCCGATCAGGCTGAACTCCGCGCTGCGGCCGTCGAACACGTCGACCACCAGGCGGTGGCGTACGAGGTCGAAGTCCACGCAGAACAGCGGCTGTTCGCCCAGGCCGCCCATCGGCCGCGTGGTGAGCCCCCGCCCTGTCGGGTGGAACGGCACCTGCCACCAGTGGTTGCGCCGATTGCTCGACGCGAGCCGGATCTTTCCCACGATCTGGGCGAACCTGTGAAATGTCTCCTTTGCCTCGGTCCACTCCGCGAGCGGCATGGCCGGGAACAGCTCCATGACGGCCCCCTCCGACGTAGAGCATTTCCGACAATCGTAACTACCCGGAGTATTCGGACAACTCTCAGGGGTCGTCAGCCGGAGCTGACGTACTTCCTGGGCCGCAGAGCGTGGGCCCGCAGCGCGGCCAGAGCGGCGAGCTGGCCCGGCCGGTCCATCCGCACCGCCAGCTCGTCGCTGAACGCCAGCCCCAGCGCGGTGAGCTGGGCCACCAGATCGGTCACGGGCCCGGTGACGTCGTCGAGGCTCGTCGCCGGATGCCAGCCCTCGCCGCCCACCACCTCGGCCACCCGCTCGCGCAACTGCGTGGGTGACATCAGCGTGCCGTCGGCGAGCAACATCAGCGCGGCCTCCCTGGCCGACACCTCGAACTCGTGCTCGCCCCTGGCCAGCAGCAGCCTGGTGACCGCCTTCCACATGGCCTTCTTCGACCTGAGCAGCCGCAGGCCGTAGTCGGTGATGGCCAGCTTGGCCCCGTCGCGGCTGATCGCGCCCAGCTCACGCTCGGCCAGGTCGCGCAGCCGCAGCGCCTCCGGCGAGGGCGCCAGCCGAAGCGGCAGGCTCTCTCCCGAGGCGGCCAGGGACAACAACCGGTGCAGGACAGGCAGGGGTTGCGGGGTCACGGGCGCGTGCAGACGCACCTCGAACGGCTGCGCCAGCTCCCGCCTGGCCGGTCCGCGCCCCAGCACCCAGCGGTTGAGCCGCTCGCCGTGGACCCGGTTGAGCCAGCTGTCCCCGCCCAGGTCGGTGCGCGGCTCGGTGAGCCAGCGGCGGGTCAGCTCGGTGCGATCCACGCTCTCGCCGGCCTGGATCGCCAGCTCCAGCGCGGCGGAGCAGGCGATGTGCGCGCCCAGCTCCTCGGGCCCCATGATCATGCTCCACTGCAGCTCTGGCACGTCGGGCGGGAGCACGCCCGTGGCCTCTAGGGCCTGCTGGTAGGCGCTGGTGCCGGCGTCCTCGCCCTCGCGGGCGTAGGTGCGCAGGATCTGCAGGGTCGTCGGCGACTCGCACAGAGCGGCGTAGCGCTCCATGCCACCGAGTAGCAGCAACCGGCCGAGCGAACGTGCCAGGCGCTCGTGGTCACCACCGGCCTTCTGGGGCCCGACCTTCAGCGGCAACGTGTACCAGAGGAACTCGCAGACGTCGAGCTGGGTCACCGTTTCCAACGGCTCCCCACCCGTCAACCATTCGACGGCGGTCCTGGCCTCCTCGGCCAGATCCGGCTGAGATCGCTCCAACTCGGCGAGAAGGGCGGTGACATCCGGTGCACTCATGCCTCGAAGTTTGCCGTATCGACCCCGGGCCTGACGATGACCGAATCCGGTGCGTATTGGGTCTTGCACAGTCACTACCCTAAGAAACCCCAACGGAGGCCAGTGTTACCGATCATATCCACCGCTTCTCGAAGAGCATCCTGGCCTTCCAGTCCACGTAGGGGATCAACTCGGCGGACAGGATGGGATGCAGCCACCAGAAGTTGATCAGTGCGAGCAGGGCGAAGGCCCCGACGACGGCGGCCCCCACAGTACGCCGCAACGGCATGGCTCCCGTGGCCGTCGGCGTGGACGGCCCGATCAGCAGCCCGGCGCACAACGTGATCGCCAGCACCATGAACGGCACCATCGGGATGGCGTAGAACAGGAACATCGTACGGTTGTCGGCGATGGCGAAGTAGAACCACGGCAGCCAGCCCATCGCGTACGCCAGCAGCACGGCCCCCGCCCGCCAGTCGCGCGAGGAGACGTACCAGGCGATCAGGGCCACCAGCGCGGCCACCGCGCCGAACCAGATCACCGGCGTGCCCACGCCGAGCACGGCCTCCGAGCAGTCCTTGACGCCGGCGCCGCAGGCGTTCTGCTTGCCCTCGTAGTAGAAGGCCACCGGACGTAGCAGCAGCGGCCACTGCCACGGCTCGGACATGTAGGGATGCGAGGTCTCCAGCCCGCTGTGGAAGGTGAAGACCTGCCACTGGTACTGGATCCACGACCGCATCGAGTCGAGAGCGAAGAAGAGCGGATTGCCCGCCGAGGTGGCCTGGTCCCAGTTGCGCCCGTAGCCGGTGGCGTTGGCGAACCAGCCCGCCCACGTCGCCATGTACGCCACGAACGGCACCGCGCCGAGCGCCACGAGCCCTTGCGGCACGTCCTTCCTGAACGCCCCCACATACGGCTGCCGCAGCCCCACGGCGCGGCGGGCGCCGAAGTCCCACAGCAGCGACATGAGGGCGAACGCGGCCAGGAAGAAGATTCCCGACCACTTGACCGACATCGCGAAGGCCAGGCAAACCCCGGCCCCGATCCGCCACCACCTGATGCCCAGCGACGGGCCCAGCGGGGAGATCGGCGAGTCCTCGTACCACCTGACGAGTTTCTCGCGCGCCCGGTCCCGGTCCACGACCAGGCAGGCGAAGGCCGCCAGCACCCAGAACATCAGGAAGATGTCCAGCAGCGCCGTGCGGGAGAGCACGTAGTGCAGGCCGTCGAGCGCCAGCAGCAGGCCCGCGAAGCAGCCGAGCAGCGTGGAGCGGGTCATCCGGCGCGCCACCCTGGCCAGGACCAGGATCGACAGCGTGCCGATCACCGCCGCGACGAAGCGCCAGCCGAACGGGTTCATCCCGAACATCCACTCGCCGAGGCCGATCATCCACTTGCCCAGCGGCGGGTGCACGACGTAGGAGGCGCACTTGTCGAGATCCTGGGGCGTGCACGCCTGCCAGATGTCGGTGTTGCCGGCCATGATCGCCTTGTCGGCGTCCTTGATCGTGACCTTCTCGACACCGTGGGTGATCAGCGAGAAGGCGTCTTTCATGTAGTACGTCTCGTCGAACACCACGGCCTTGGGATGGCTGAGCCCGATGAAGCGCAGGATCCCGCCGAACAAGGTGATGATCAGCGGCCCGATCCACCCCCACATCACGCTGCCACGCATGGGAGGTATGACCCGATCGCGCACGGACTGAGCCCGGGGCTGGCTCTCGCCGACCTCCGAGCTGTCGTAGGCCTGGTACGGGGAATCGGTCACCGCCATTCGGACATCGTACGGGCCCCAGAGCGGTGGTTACCCAAGAAACACGGTCTAATTGGGATGCCCTGCCACAATGGTCAGGTGAGTATGAACGGCAGGTTGGTGCTGGCAGGAGCCCCCATAGGCCAGGCGGGTGACGTATCGCCCCGGCTGCGCGAAGTGCTGGCGAGCGCCGACGTCGTGGCCGCCGAGGACACCAGGCGGCTGCGCAGGCTCGCGGCCGACCTGGGCGTCGAGATCGGCGGCCGGGTCGTGTCCTACTACGACCAGAATGAGGCGGGCCGGGCCCAGGAGCTGGTCGAGACGCTCAAGGACGGCCGCACGGTCGTGGTGATCACCGACGCGGGCATGCCGGGCGTGTCGGACCCCGGCTACCGCCTGACGAGCCTGGCGATCGAGGCGGGCGTCACCGTCACCGCGCTGCCGGGCCCGAGCGCCGTCACCACGGCGCTGGCCGTGTCGGGGCTGGCCAGCGACCGGTTCTGTTTCGAGGGCTTCCCGCCGCGCAAGCCCGGCGACCGGGGGCGCCGCCTGGGCTCGCTGGCGCGGGAGGAGCGCACGATGGTCTTCTTCGAGGCGCCGCACCGGCTGGCGAGCTCCCTGGAGGCCATGGCGCTGGCGTTCGGCCCCGACCGGCGGGCGGCGGTGTGCCGGGAGCTGACCAAGACCTACGAGGAAGTACGCAGGGGCGGGCTCGGCGAGCTGGCCGAATGGGCGGCCCCCGGCGTCAAGGGCGAGATCACGGTCGTGGTCGCCGGATACGTGCCGGGCGAGGCCGAGCAGGACCTCGACGAGCTGGTCGCCGAGGTGGACCGCAGGGTCGCAGAAGGGGAGCGGCGCAACCACGCGGTCGCCGACGTGGCCAAGGGCGCGGGAGTGCCCAGACGAGAGCTGTATGACCTGGTTCACAGGAGATCCGCCACACCGTAGGGTGCGCATCGTGAGGAACTGGGGGGCATCGGCGCTCCGGCTGGTCCCGCCGATCCAGGGCACCGCCCTCGCGGGCTGGCTCGGGCCGATCGCCGTCACGTTATTCGGCGGCCTCCTGCGGTTCATCAGGCTCGGGGAGCCCAGGGCCGTCGTCTTCGACGAGACGTACTACGTCAAGGACGCCTACTCGCTGATCACCCACGGCGTCGAGCGGACCATGCTCGGCGACGCCAAGGACCCCATCGCCGACAAGCGCATCCTCGCCGGGAACCTGGACGTCTTCAAGCAGTGCCCGCAGCCGGCCGACTGCGCCTCCTTCGTGGCCCACCCGCCGCTGGGCAAGTGGATGATCGGCCTCGGCGAGTGGATGTTCGGGATGAACCCGTTCGGCTGGCGCTTCGTCGCGGCGGTGATCGGCACGCTGTCGATCCTGGTCCTGGCCAGGGTGGCGCGCAGGATGACCCGCTCGACGCTGCTGGGCTGCCTGGCCGGGCTGCTGCTGGCGCTCGACGGGCTGCACCTGGTGCTCTCCCGTACGGCGCTGCTGGACGTCTTCGTGATGTTCTTCGTCCTGGCCGGGTTCGCCTGCCTGGTGGCGGACCGGGACTGGGCCAGGCAACGGCTGGCCGACCTGTACGACACGCGGCCGGTCACCGAGCAGGGCCCCCGGCTGGCGCTGCGGCCGTGGCGGCTGGCGGCCGGGCTCTGCCTGGGGGCGGCGTGCGCGGTCAAGTGGTCGGGGATCTTCTTCCTCGTCGCGTTCGCCGTGTTGTCGCTGCTGTGGGACATGGGGGCCAGGCGGGCGCTCGGGCTGCGGGGGGCCTACAGGGGGGCGTTGTCGTACGACCTGCCCGGCGGGCTGCTGGCGATGGCGGTCGTGCCCGCGGTGACGTTCCTGGCGTCGTGGAGCGGCTGGTTCGCCACCTCCGGCGGCTGGGGCCGCAACTGGGCCCAGGCCACCTCCTCGGGCAGTCCGCTCTTCTTCGTCATCGACTCGGTGCGGTCGTGGCTGCAGTATCAGTCGCAGGTGCTCGGCTACCACAGCGGCCTGGACGACTATCACCCGTACATGTCGGAGCCCTGGCAGTGGCCGCTGCTCTTACGCCCGGTCTCCTTCCACTACCCCTCCGGCCTGCCGCCGTCGGCCTGCGGATCCGACAAGTGCGCACAGGCCGTGCTCGGGGTCGGCACCCCCGCACTCTGGTACGCCGCCGCGATCGCCCTCATCGGCCTCATCGCCTGGTACGTGGCCTCCCGCGACTGGCGGGCAGGGGCGACGGTGCTGGCCTTCGCCGTCGGGTGGCTGCCCTGGTTCTACTACGCCATCGCCGACAACCGCACGATGTACCTGTTCTACATGATCCCCGTGCTGCCGTTCATGGTGCTGGCGGTCGTGCTCATGGCGGGGCTGATCCTCGGCAGACAGGACGCCCCGCCCACCCGGCGGGCCATCGGGGCGGCGAGCGTGGGCGCGTTCGCGCTCATCGTGCTGATCAACTTCTGGTGGCTCTACCCGGTGCTGACCGCCGAGACGCTCACGCAGGCACAGTGGTGGGCTCGGATGTTGCTGACTTCTTGGGTGACCTCCGCACCCAAGTGATCCCGCGGCGCAGCGTGATCGCCGCCGCGATGCAGGCCAGCGGGACGGCGGGAAGCACATAGCGGTAGTCGAACTCCGCCGTCGCCGCCGGCGCCAGCAGCAGCCCCACCGCCCCCAGCCAGGGCAGCACCACCGGGCCGCCGAACGTGCGCCAGCGCACCACCACGCCGAACAGGCCGATCAGCAGGATCCCGCCGAGCATGATGCCGCGCAGGTAGAACACCTTCTGGTAGGCGCTCATGATGTCGGCCCACGGGTGCACGATGCGGGTCTCCGGCGGGCCCTGCTCGTAGCTGAACGCGTCGGTGTCGGTCCTGCCGCCCTGGTAGGACGACCACTTCGGCAGCCGCTTGGGCTGGCCGTTCTCGTCGATCTCGACGTACGGCTTGAACTGGTACATGTTGTACGTCGACTCGTCCGGGAAACGTGGCCGCGACCAGTGGAAGGAGCGGAAGAAGTCACGCGCGACCACCTGCAGATAGTCACCCGGCTGCGACAGGATCGCCCGCGTGGCGAACGCGCTCGCGGCGTCGTTGGTGATCTCGCTCCACTTCTTGTTGATGCCCCACCGGTGCAGCACCTCGCCGGTGCCGGTGCCGTCGCCGTTGCCCTGGCCCCACAGGTACCACTGGGCGTAGTCCTTGCGCTGGCTCACCGGGTCGTTGATGCACAACAGCAGGAGCTGAACCTCTTTGTACTTGTCGAACTGCATCTTGTTGCAGTCGGCGAAGATGGCCGTGCGCATGTAAAGAATCAGGCCGTCGCTGTTGGTCATGGCGAACTTGCCGTACGCGGAGGCGAACCACCCCATGTACGCCATCACCGGGATCGCGCAGGCGACGACGAGCGCCGTGATCGGCCGCCAGCCCGTGCGCTTGACCAGCAGATAGAGCACCACGAGCGCCAGGACCGGCAGGCCGATCGAGCGCGTCAGCCAGGTCAGCGCCAGCAGCAGCCCGATGACCGCGCCCGCCTTCCAGGTCAGCCGCCGCTTCCACAGCACCAGCGTGATCACGCCCACCACCAGCAGCATGAACAGCGTGTCGGACATCACCATCTGCTCGAGCTGGATCTGGTAGGCGTCGAACAACACCGGCGCCGCCGCCAGAGTCGCCCCCCACTTCGGCAGCCGGAACTTCAGCCGCAGCAACGCGTAGATCAGCGCCGCCGTGGCCAGCCCCATCACGTGCTGGGTGAAGATCAGCAGCGTGAAGCTGTGGAACGGCTCCAGCAGCATCAGCCAGGAGCTGTAGCCGTCGGGCCTGATGGGATGCGGACGTGGGTGCAACGCCACCGAGACGTACTCGTAGGAGTCGTTGAACCACATGGCAGGGCCGTAGCCGAGCATGGTGATGAGCCGCAGCACGGCGCCGAGGCCGAAGGCCGCGGCGAACACCTGATGCCTGCGCAACATGGACAGCGCACGAGCTGCCCGACCTGGGGCGGAGTTGGCCACACGGGTAATCTCCGCGACGCTCACCATGTTGTAAAGAATGCCAGTCGTTTTCAGGTCTGTGCCCGACCATCGTCGCGTTCAGGGCATGATGGTTCACTGGAAGAGCCTTAACTGAAGGGTAGACACGTGGAACTGACGGTGGTCATGCCCTGCCTCAATGAGGCGGAGACCGTGGAAGTCTGTGTACGCAAGGCACTGGCGTGCATGGAGGAGCACGGCATCGAGGGCGAGGTCCTGATCGCCGACAACGGCAGCTCGGACGGCTCACAGCAGCTCGCCCGGGACGCCGGTGCCCGTGTGGTCCATGTCGACGAGAAGGGCTACGGCAACGCCCTCATTGGCGGGATCAGGGCGGCGCGCGGCAAATTCGTCATCATGGGCGACGCCGACGACTCCTATGACTTCACGGCGCTGCTGCCGTTCGTCGAGGAGTTGCGCGACGGGGCCGACCTGGTGATGGGCAACCGCTTCAGGGGCGGCATCTCCCCTGGCGCCATGCCACCGCTGCACCGCTACCTCGGCAACCCGGTGCTGTCGTTCATCGGGCGGCTGTTCTTCCCATCGGCGATCAAGGACTTCCACTGCGGGCTGCGCGGCTTCCGCCGCGACTCGATCCTGCGGCTGCAGCTCCAGACGGGCGGCATGGAGTTCGCCTCGGAGATGGTCGTCCGCTCCACGCTGTCGGGGCTCGACGTGCGCGAGGTGGCCACCACGCTCTCGCCCGACGGCCGCTCCCGCCCGCCGCACCTGCGCTCCTGGCGCGACGGCTGGCGTCACCTGCGCTTCCTGCTCCTCTACAGCCCGAAGTGGCTGTTCTTCTACCCCGGCGTGCTGATGATGGTCATCGGCCTGGTGGCCGGGACCGCGCTGACGTTCGGCCCGGTGGAGATCGGCGAGCTGGCCTTCGACGTCGACACGCTGGTCGGCACGTCCGCCCTGGTGGTGATCGGCTTCCAGGCGGCGTTGTTCGCCGTGTTCACCAAGGTCTACGCGGCCGAGGAGGGCTTCCTGCCGGAGTCGCCGCGCATCCGCCGGCTCATCGACATCGTGAGCCTGGAGAAGGGGCTCGTCGTCGGAGGGCTGCTGGCCCTGGCGGGCATCGTCGGCCTGGTGATGTCGCTGGCGCACTGGCAGGTGCGCAGCTTCGGCGAGCTGGACCCGCGCGAGTCGCTGCGTATCGTGGTGCCGTCGGCGACGGCGCTCATCATGAGCTTCCAGACGATCTTCGCCGCGCTGTTCATCAGCATCCTCGGCATCCGCCGCACCCGCGAGACGCCCATCGACCACGCCGCCGCCGCGGCGGAAGAGGCCGCCGCGGGCATTTCTCTCGAAGAAACAAAGCACTGACCATCCTTTACGCGCTGCCCTGGTCAGCCACCCGCCGTCTCCGGCGGATGTCTGTCCAGGAAAACGCCCTCTGACCGTTCAGTGGCGCGCCACCGTTACGGAGCGCCCCGCCGGCCGACTTCCGTGGTGAATCGTGAACCACGTAACCCAGGCAGGGCTTTTAACCACGTAACCGGGCAAGGTGGGCTCGCGTAGTGGCGGGTCACCGGTGAATGGTCAGAGGCCGTTTCCTGGAGGGCCATCAGCCGAAGTGCGGCGAGTGGCAGACTATGGCTACGCGTAACAAATGATCTTCATAGACCCCGTAGGCTTAGACCCATGTCCCAGCACATTTTGACCGCTGTTGCGTGGCCGTATGCCAACGGCCCCCGGCACATCGGGCACGTTTCGGGTTTCGGCGTGCCGTCGGACGTTTTCAGTCGCTATCAGCGAATGGCGGGCAACAAGGTGCTGATGGTCTCCGGCACCGATGAGCACGGCACTCCCATCCAGGTCCAGGCCGACAAGGAGGGCGTGAGCGCCAGAGAGCTGGCCGACCGCTACAACCGGGTCATCACCGAAGACCTGACCGGCCTCGGCCTGTCCTACGACCTGTTCACCCGGACCACCACGAAGAACCACTACGCCGTCACGCAGCAGATCTTCAAGGGGCTCTACGACAACGGTTACATCTTCCCCAAGACCACGATGGGCGCGATCTCGCCCTCCACCGGCCGCACCCTGCCCGACCGCTACATCGAGGGCACCTGCCCCATCTGCGACTACGACGGAGCACGCGGGGATCAGTGCGACAACTGCGGCAACCAGCTCGACCCGATCGAGCTGATCAACCCCAAGAGCCGCATCAACGGCGAGACGCCGGTGTTCGTCGAGACCGAGCACTTCATGCTCGACCTGCCCGCCTTCGCCGAGGTGCTCGGCACCTACCTGCAGTCCAAGCAGGGCGAGTGGCGGCCCAACGTGCTGAAGTTCGCGCTCAACCTGCTCGGTGACCTGCAGCCGCGGGCGATCAGCCGCGACCTCGACTGGGGTGTGCCGATCCCGCTCGACGGCTGGCGCGACCAGCCCAACAAGCGCCTCTACGTGTGGTTCGACGCGGTCATCGGCTACCTGTCGGCCTCCATCGAGTGGGCCAGGCGCTCCGGCGACCCTGACGCGTGGCGCCAGTGGTGGCAGAATCCCGACGCCCGCGGCTACTACTTCATGGGCAAGGACAACATCGTCTTCCACGCCGAGATCTGGCCGGCGATGTTGTTCGGCTACAGCGGCATCGGCGCGCGCGACGGCTCGCCGGGCCCGCTGGGGGCGCTCGACGTGCCGTCCGAGGTCGTCTCCAGTGAGTTCCTGACGATGGAGGGCAAGAAGTTCTCCTCCTCGCGGCAGGTCGTGATCTACGTCCGCGACTTCCTGGCCCGCTACGACGCCGACGCGTTGCGCTACTACATCTCCGTGGCCGGCCCGGAAAACCAGGACACCGACTTCACCTGGCAGGAGTTCGTCAACCGCAACAACGGCGAACTGGTCGCGGCCTGGGGCAACCTGGTCAACCGGTCGATCTCGATGGCGGCCAAGAACTTCGGTTCCGTGCCCGAGGCCGGCGAGCTCACCGACGCCGACCGGGCCCTGCTGGAGCGCTCGCGCAACACGTTCGCGCCGGTGGGGGCCGAGCTGGGCCGCTCGCGCTTCAAGAGCGCCATCACCGAGGCGTTCGACGTGGTCCGCGAGGCCAACAAATACCTGGCCGAGCAGGAGCCGTGGAAGCTCAAGGACGACCCGGACCGGCAGAAGTCGATCCTGCACGTCGCACTGCAGGTGGTCGACGACGCCAAGACGATGCTCACGCCGTTCCTGCCCAGCTCCTCCAACAAGGTCCACGCCATGCTGGGCGGCGAGGACGTGTGGTCGGGCATGCCGGAGATCCGCGAGGTCGACGAGGACGGCGGCGAGCCGTATCCGGTGATCACGGGCGAGTACAACGGCGCGGCCCGCTGGGAGCACCGGCCGATCAAGCCCGGCACGCCGCTCGCGCCGCCCTCCCCGCTGTTCAAGAAGCTCGACCCGAAGGTCGTGGACGAGGAGCTGGCCCGGCTGGCCGACTGACCTCATAGTCCTTGAGCGTGATGGCGGAGGCGGTCTTCCTGACCGACTTCGCCATCATGCCCTTCCACGGCAGATAGGGCAGCAGCCGGTAGTTCTGGTTCATGAACCAGGCCATGAACCTGTTCTCCGGCACCATGAACTTGGCGACCCCCACGGCCGACTCCTGGCAGCCGGTGGCGTAGTCGCGTACCTCCCGCTCATAGCGCTCGAAGGCGGCGCGGTGATCCGGCTCGGCGGCCAGCTCTCCTGCCAGCACGTACGCGCTGATCATGGCCAGCCCGGTGCCCATGCCCGACAGCGGCGACGGGCACGCGGCGGCGTCGCCCAGCAGCACCACCCGGCCGCGCGACCAGGAGTCCAGACGGACCTGGCTGATCGAGTCGAAGTAGAAGTCGTCGGCCCGCCGCATGCGGCGCAGCAGCTCGGGAGCCTCCCAGCCGACCCCCTCGAAGGCCCGCGCCAGCAACTCCCGCTGCCCGGCCACGTCGCGCCGGTCGTAGTCGAGCACCGGCGAGCCGAACCAGAACAGCGCCTTCGCCTCGGTGTTCTCCCTCGCGCTGTAGAGGGCCACCATCCTGCCCGGAGAGTTGTAGGCGTGGCCGGTGTGGTCGAGCCCCAGGTAGTTGTCCGTGGTGAACACCGCGCAGTAGAGCCCCAGGTGCGACACGAACGCCGACTCGGGGCCGAACGCCAGGGAGCGCACGTTCGAGTGCAGGCCGTCCGCCCCCACCACCAGGTCGAACCGCCTCGTCGGCCCCCGCTCGAAGCCGACCGTCACGCCGTCCCGGTCCTGGTCGATCGAGGCGATGGAGTCGTCGAAGACGTACTCGGTGCTTAGGCGGGTGGCGTCGTACAGGATGCGGGCCAGGTCGCCGCGCAGGATCTCCACGTCGCCCGCGAACAGGTCGCCCGGCATCGCGACCAGCTTCTTGCCGTCCACGTTGACGTTCCACATGGCGCCCATGTTGGTCTGGGCCTGTTCGATGGCGTCCAGGACGCCCATCCGGCGCAGCACGGTGAGGTGGGCCTCACCGCGGAAGTCGACGGAGTAGCCGCCCTCACGAAGGGAGGGGGCACGCTCGACGATCGTGGTGCGGTGGCCGTACCGGTTGAGCCAGAAGGCCAGCGCGGGGCCGGCGACGCTGGCTCCGGAGATGAGAATGTCCATGCCCGTGACCTTGCCGCTCTCCGCTCACCGTAGTCTCACCGCTTGCTCACCGGCCCTTTGCCGGATGGCGTCGGTCGATGATCTCCGGTGTCGCCGCGGATGCCGGAGTGCGTGGCGGCTACTTTAGAGGGCGTGACCAAGCTTCCCGCCGCGCCAGAGCCGCTTTCCGCACCGGTGTTCGACAGCCACTGCCACCTCGACATCATGGTGGGCAACCGGCAGGCGTCGTCCGGTGATCCGGTGGCGCAGGCCGCGCAGGCGTCGGCGGCCAGCGTGCGGAGCATCCTCGACGACGCGCGGGCCGTCGGCGTGACGAGGCTGGTCACGATCGGCTACGACCTGAAGTCCTCGCGCTGGAACGCCGATGTGGCGGCCGGGCAGGAGGGTGTGTACGCCGGGGTGGCCATCCACCCGAACGAGGCCCACGAGGCCACTCCTGAGGTGCTGGCGGAGATCGAGGAGCTGGCCCGGCGGCCCGAGGTGCGGGCGGTGGGGGAGACGGGCCTCGACTACTACCGTGACTGGGCGAGCAAGGACGACCAGCACGCGAGTTTCCGCGCCCACATCGAGATCGCCAAGCGCACCGGCAAGGCCCTGGTCATCCACGACCGCGACGCGCACGACGACGTGCTGAAGGTGCTGGCCGAGGAGGGGGCGCCGGACAAGGTGGTCTTCCACAGCTACTCGGGCGACGCCGACATGGCGAAGAAGTGCGTCGACGCCGGATATTTCATGTCTTTCTCCGGTCCTGTGACGTACAAGAACGCCGCCTACCTGCGCGCGGCCGCCGAGGTCGCGCCCGCCGAGCTCATGCTGGTCGAGACCGACGCCCCTTACCTGCCGCCGGTCCCGCACCGCGGCAAGCCCAACGCCCCTTACCTCATCCCGCTCACCCTGCGCTGCCTGGCCGAGGTCAAAAAGGTCCATCCGGACGAGTTGTGTGCGGCGATCAGCGTCAACGGAGTCACTGTTTTCGGCGAGTGGTGACCAACTTTTGGTGAACCGGTGGATACGGGCATAGGACCAGCTGTAGCGTTCGCGGCGGTCCTGCCCCCAACCGGAGGTGGCTCGTGCGAGGAAGAAGGCGCGCACCCCGTCCGCCGATCCCGTGGCGTTCTCCATGGACGCCGGTCGTCTGCCTGGCAGGCGCGGTCGCCGTCGGCGCGCTCGTCGCGGTGTCGTTCCTGGTCAAAGAGGTAGTGGTCGTGGTGGACGGCGAGCGTATGCCGATCCGCGCGGTCGCGGGAACCGTCGGCGAGGTGCTCGCCGACGCCGAGGTGTCGGTGAGATTCGGCGACGTCGTACACCCGGCCGCCCAGGAGGCGGTCTTCGACGGCAGCACGATCGAGATACGCCGCGCGCGCCCCATCACCCTGACCCTGGACGGCCGCACCAGCGAACATCTCGTCACCGCCACGAACGTGGGCGACGCGCTGGCCGAGCTCGACATCACCCCGGCCGCCGCCGGCAAGCTCTCCGCGCCGCCCGGCGACGCGGTGCCGCTTGAGGGGATGGAGCTGACGGTGTACACGAGGCGGAAGGTGCACGTCGTGGCGGGCACCACGCGGCTGACCTCGCGTACGACGGCCAGGACGGTTCGCGAGGTGCTCAGGCAGAAGCGCATCGCACTGCGCCGCGGATACCAGGTGAGCCCGCCGCTCGGCAGCTTCCCCAAGGACGGGACGGTCATCACGGTCACCCCGCCCCGGACCATGCCGATCCCGCCCGCCATCGCGCGGCTCGACTGGCAGGCGCTGGCCGAGTGCGAGTCTCATGGGGACCCGCTGGCGTACAACGCGGAGGGGCCCTACTACGGGATGTACCAGTTCAGCCTGACCATGTGGCAGGCGGTCGGCGGCATGGGGCTGCCGACCGCCTGGCCGGAGGAGGAGCAGACGTACCGGGCGCAGCTCCTCTACCAGCGGGTGGGCGGCAGATGGCAGGGCCAGTGGCCGAACTGCGGGAACCGCCTGTTCGACGACGCCTAGCCGGACACCGAGATCCCGAAGTCGGCTCCCTTGGACGGCTGGAGCGGCTGGAGGGTCTCGGCGTTCCGCCCGGCCACCGCGACCTTCCCGAACGGTCGCGCGTCGGGCTGGCCCACGTACAACTTGTTGCCGCTGAAGGCCACCGACCAGCCGAGCAGCCCGTCCTGCGCCGCCAGCCGACGGTCCTCGGCGGCGTCCTTCCACGAGACGACCCGCACGCCGCCGCCGTACGGAGCCCCGATCGCCAGCCGGCCGTCCGCCGAGGCGGCCATGCTGAACCCGAACGCCTGCTTACCGGCCTGCGTCACCCTCCGCGTGGGCTTCTTGGCGGGGTCCAGGAGTTGCACGTAGCCGTGGCCGGGGGAGCTGACGGCGTACCCGGAGCCTTCGGAGTAGGCGACCGCGTACCCATAGCGGTCGCCGGAGGCGGCGGTCGGCGAGTCCAGCTTCAACGAGGTGACCTTCGGAGCCAGCACGTCGTCGATGAAGACGACCGAACCCGAGTCGATCTTCCCGCTGTCGACCTGGCGGCCCGTGCCGTCGTCGTTCTCGTACGGCACGCCGACGACCAGCCCGTTCTTCGCCCCGAACGCCATCGACCAGCCGAACTGATCGCCCACCTCGCTGTTGCCCCGCACGTCCACGGTCTCCTGGCTGATGCGGCGCAGCTCGCCCGCGCCCTGGCGCACGTAGATGGCGCCCACGTCGAGGAGCTGGCGCTCGTCCTCATACGGCGCCGCGATCGCGACCAGGTCCCCGCGAGCGGCCAGCGACCACCCGAAGTGCGCGAACCGCTGAGGCTGAGGCGGGTCCAGCCGCTGAGGGGGCGCGACGCCGCCGCCGTAGACCACGTACGCGGCCCCGGAGTCCTCGGCGCCGTCCGCGTCCGCGTACGGGGCCCCGATCACCAGATCGGCACAGGCATCGCCGTTGACCTGCGCCAACCGTACGGACCAGCCGAACCCATCACCTCTGACCAGCCCAGGAACACTAACGGGAACGACCTTCCCCCCGGACAGTACGTGCACCGCCCCCTTCTGATCATCCGCGAACGGATCACCCACCGCCACGTCGTCCACACCGTCACCGTCGAAGTCGGCGGCACCGGCGCAGGCCACGGCCGCGGTGGTGCTGAGGGCGGGCAGTCCCGTCGAGAGCATGACCGCCACGAGGGCGGATCCGATCATCACAGCGCCACCTCGATCTGCTGCCCGTTCTCCAGCATGGTGGCCGTCATCTTCACGGGCTTGCGATACGTGGCCAGGTCGAACACGAACGCGCTGTCCACCCGCGCGCCCGGCAGGATGGCCGGCGGCAACGTGAGCGGGACCGCGTCGTGCTCCCCGCCCCGGTCATCGACCATGGTCACCACGGGCTGGATCAGCTCCCTGCGCTCGCCGCCCGGGTTGAGCATCGTCCAGCGGATCACGCAGAGCTGGCCGCTGGCGGACGTCGTACCCTCGAACTCCTTCAGCCCGCACTCCGGCGCCGCCGCCACGATCGCCACGGGGTCGTCGAAGTTGGCGCCCAGCGCGAACCGGCGGCCGACATCGTTCGGGCCGGCGGCGGCGGCGGCCGTGCTCTGGGAGGGGGAGCTCTGGGTGGCGGTGGTGGGCGTGTTGCGCTCCGAGTTGACGATCAGCACGGCTACCGTCACGACGATCGCCAGCACGGCGGCCGCGGCGGCGATGAGCCACCTTGTCCCCGGTGTACGGGAGCCGCCGAGGGTCTCGGGCTCGTCGCCGGGGTCGGTGGGGGTGGCTCGCGTGCCCGGATGGGTCTCGATGCCTAAGGGGCTTCCCTGCGGCACCTGCGCCTGGTTCCGGTCCTGATCCTGGCTTCGGCCCTGATCCTGATTCGGCGCCGTGGCGTGGTCAGCCGCCTGGGCCTGCGTCCGCTCCTGTGGCGGCTGCGTCCGTCCCTGCGGTGGTTGCGTCCGCTCCTGGGGCGGTTGGGTTCGCTCCTGCGGCGACTGCGTTCGTGTCTCGGGTGGTTGCGTCCGCTCCTGCGGTGGTTGTGTCCGACCCTGTGGCGGTTGAGTCCGCGCCTGTGGCGGCGCCCCCTGGGCCCAGGCCTGAGGCGACTCCTGAGCCGGCGCCTGATTCCCTGCTCCCGTCGGCTGCTGCCCGGATTCCTCCTGTGGCGTACGGCCGGAACGGAACAGCCCGCGCGCCCGCTCCCGCAACGGAACCCGCGCCGGAGCCTGGTCGGGAACCTGCCAGCGAGCCAGCTCCTGCCTGGCCGCCTCCTCTTCCCGCCGAGCCCGCTCCTCCTGCGACGGCGCGCCGCCCATCTCGGCAGCGCCCGGCACACCGGGAGGACCCGTGGGACCGGTCGGCGCGGCCCCCGCCGTCGCGCCGAATGCCGTAGGCGCAAGGCCAGGAGCGGCCCTCTGCCCGGTCGCGTCACTGGGCGGCGGCGTCGAGAAGGTCGCCGTGATGTCCGGTTCGTCCACCACGTTCTGCGGCGGCTGCCAGTCGTTGAGCATCTCGTTCGCGACCAGGGTCGGCGGGTCGACGACGGCCACGGGTGCGGGCGAGCTGCCTCCCACCAGGGCGATCAGCAGATCCTGCGCGGTGGGCCGCAGGGAGGCGTCCATCGAGGTGGCCAGCCGTGCGAGCTCGTTGAGCGGCGCGGGCAGCGCACCCAGCTCGGGAGGAGTGTTCAGGACGCGTGAGGCCAGCGTGATGGGGTCGCCACGCCCGTACGGATGCCGCCCGTTGCCGGCGTAGGCCACCAGGCAGCCCCAGGCGAAGATGTCGGCCGCCGGGTTGACGACCTCCCCGCGTACCTGCTCAGGAGCCCACCATCCCGGACTCCCCAGCAGCTCGCCGGACATCGTGAAGCCCGTCTCACGATCGAGCGCCCTGGCGATCCCGAAGTCGATCACCCGAGGCCCCGACAACGAAAGGATCACGTTCGCCGGCTTCAGGTCGCGGTGCACCAGCCCCGCCACGTGAATCGCCGCCAGCGCCGCCGCGACCCCCAGGGCGACACCGTGCAGCGGCCCCGGGTCCAGAGCCCCGTATTTCGAAATCTGATCCGACAGAGGGGTGCCCGCGATGTACTCGGTCACCATGTACGGTCGGCCGTCGCCGGTGTTGCCGTTGTCCAGCACCTGGGCCGTACAGAACGATGCCACCCGCCGGGCGTTGTCGACCTCCGCATGGAACCTGGCCGCGAAGCCCTCCTGGTTGGCGAACTCCGCCTTGACCACCTTGAGCGCGACAAAACGACCCGTCGGCGCCCGCGCGAGGAACACGGTTCCCATCCCGCCCTCGCCGAGCCGCCCCAGTAACCGGTACGGCCCGATCTCCCGCAGGTCGGTCGGCCGGAGCGGCGCGGCGCCTGTTGGCTCCATGAGGGACGTTCCTTCCTGTTCCACGCCATCCTCTCCTTTGGTCTCCCCATCCGCCATCACAGGTTCTTCGGTGCGAGAGACTGATTGGATGATGAGGCTGTTGGGCCCTGCAGAAATACGTATTTTGGCGGACAAGCTAGATCTGCGTCCGACAAAAAAACTTGGCCAGAACTTCGTGATCGACGCGGGCACCGTCCGCCGCATCGTCCGCGTGGCCGATTTGTCCCCCGATGACGTGGTCATAGAAGTCGGCCCTGGCTTGGGTTCACTCACCCTCGCGCTCCTGCCCGCCGCCGCGCAAGTGGTGGCCGTCGAGATCGACCCGGTCCTGGCCACTCAACTCCCCATCACGGCGGCCGAACACGAGGCGGCCGGCAACCTCACGGTCATCAACGCCGACGCCATGAAGATCACCCTCGACGACCTCGCGGGCCACGTCCCCACCGCTCTGGTGGCCAACCTCCCGTACAACGTGGCCGTCCCGGTGGTGCTCCATCTCCTGCAAACCCTCCCCTCACTGCGCAAGGGCCTGATCATGGTCCAGTCGGAGGTGGCCGACCGCCTCGCCGCGGGTCCGGGCTCGAAGGTGTACGGAATTCCGTCGGTCAAGGCGGCCTGGTACGCGGACGTACGCCGGGCAGGCCCCGTGGGCCGCACGGTCTTCTGGCCGATCCCCAACGTGGACTCCGGCCTGGTCTCCCTGACCCGCCGCGACCCACCCCCCACGACGGCATCGCGGGAGGAAGTGTTCGAGGTGGTGGACGCGGCCTTCGCCCAACGCCGCAAAACCCTCCGAGCCGCCCTCTCCTCCTGGGCCGGCACCCCCGCCGACGCGGAAACCACGTTGCGGGCAGCAGGCGTGGACCCTTCGGAGAGGGGCGAACAACTGGACGTCCACGCCTTCGCCCGCATAGCCGAACACCGCCCCTAACCGCTCGGGCTCCACCGTGGGGCGCGCTTCGCGCGATGGAGGCTCAGGCTGCGTCTGGTGGGGGGCACGGTCCAAAAGTTGTGAAGCTCCGCTGGCAGGGACGACAGCGCGGACGTTCACGGACGCAACCGGACATTTAACATTCGGGCCGACGATGGTCGCAATGAGTGGGCTCTTCGTGCTGCTGGACGCGGTGGTGACGGTCTTTCACCACTCGTCGGAAAGGCGACCGGCGAGCCTGGGCCGCCGTTGGCGAAGCGCGACAGGGGCCTATTCGGGCATGTCGATGAGCTCGTCGTGGGTCGCTACCTGATCGGCCGCAGGTGGTTTGATGTCGGTCGCGCGGCCCCACCGCGACAGGCGGACGTCGTCGTCGAACTGCATGGGCTCCAAGTCGTCTATCCCCGGCCAGCCGGGCAGCAAGGAAGAACTCTGGCATCGGCGGACGAGCTGGTCCTGCCCTATCCATAGCTTCCAGTTGATGCGGACTTGGGCGTATATGCCGGTGGGCTTGCGATCGAGGACGAGGAGGTCGGGATCCGCCTTGGCGACGTCGCCCAGCGTGATGATCCCCTCGTACAGAGTGGTGCGGGTGCCGTCATATACACCGGCCGGGCGCCTGGCCTTGGCGCCGGCGAGCAGGGCCTTGAGCGTTGCGGGGTGGCTCAGCCGCATATGGCCACAGGTCAGGGCAAGGGACTGCTTGTCCCTAATGACTAACCAGCTCTTGCCTTCCGGCAGATGCTTGCGCCAGAGAGAGGACTGCTCGTAGTACCGGTCCGGGAAGACAATGAAGCGCTCGGGGTTCCTGCCATCCTTAGGATCAAGGAACTCGCTCGCGATGACCTCACCGTGAGCCAGTTCGTGGACCCCTGACAGCCGAGAAGCGGTCGGCTCTCCATCCCAGGACTTGAAGACCGTGACGTTCGAGAACGTCACACCGTTGCCGCTCGCGAGCTGACGGCGCAGCGCGGCGACGGGGTCGAGGCGAGCCTCGGCTACGGCCGACGGCGGGACGATCACGGCAACGGACATGATCGTCAGGGCAAGCGCCCAAAGCCTCATGCGGTCGTCTCCTCGGAACGGGGCCAGGCGGGATGATCATCGCAGGTGGAGATCTCATCCCGGTTGCACGCTTCACGCCGCTGTCCGCAGATCCGAACCATAATCGCGAAGCGTCGCTGGAGTGCTAATTAGGACATGTTGAACTCCCCGCTGGAAGCTCCGTTCCGAAACGGGTTATGCCTATTAGCTCGGCTTCATCCACAGAAAGAGATTGTCGTGGCCCTGATCAGGAGGTTGACGAATTCGGTAGCCCCCGCCGTGCGGCGAGATATTGCGCTGATGCAGGACTACGGCGGGTCCAGCGGGCCGTAGGCACGCAGTGCGGCGGCCAGCCCGAGGGGGTTTCCCAAAAGCGCCTTGAAAGCCCTGGCAGTGGCCACTGGTGTCGTGCGTGAAGACACGGTCAGGCGGGCTGCCACAGCTCGATCCGATTGCCCTCGGGATCGGTGACCCAGCCGAATCGACCGACACCCTCCATGTCCTGCGTCTCTGCAGCCACGTCCGCGCCTTTGGCGCGCAGTTGTGCGAGCATCGCGTCCAGGTCGCGGACCCGGAAGTTGACCATCGCCTGCTGGGCGCGGGACCCGAAGTAGTCGGTCTCGGACTCGAACGTCGCGAACACCGTGAGCCCGGTTTCTTGACGCCACAGGCCGTTCTCATCGGCGTCCAGGCCTAGGCAATCGCGATACCACGCGCCCAGGGCCACCGGGTCGGCGGCGCGCATGAAGTATCCACCGATTCCAAGCACACGTTCCATGGCGCTATCTTGCCAGGACGGCGATCGGCCGGCCGGCGCCACATCATCGCTCGCTCCACAGCCCCATCTCGTGATATGCCACAAGCTCCCGAACCTCGAACGCCTCCTGCCGGCGGGCGGGGTCTACGCTGTGACCCGCGGCCACCGCATGGTCTTCAGTCCTCACACACCGATGATGATCAGCGGTGACAGCCGGTCCACCCACAAGATCACGGTCTACGGCTGGAGCACCAGGTCGTGCTGATACCAGGTGCCCGGCTTACCGCCGAGGTCGGCCGGGTCTGCCGGGCCAACCGGGACGAACCCGGCCTTGATCAGCACCCTCTGGGACGCTGCATTGTTACGGGAGGTGGCCGCCCGCAGTGTGCGCAGTCCGTGCCGCGCCATCGCCAGCCGGCACAGCTCCCGGACGGCCGCGGTCGCCACGCCGCGGCTGGCGACGTGCTGCGCGACCCGGTAGCCGAGATCCGCGGTGCCGTCCTTGAGCCGGAACAGGTTGAACCGGCCCAGGACCGAGCCATCCTCGGCGACGAGCACGTAGTAGGCGCCGATCCCGGTCTCCTGCTCGGCCAGCAACTCACTGTGCCGGTCGGCGAACTGGTCGAAGAAGTCATCGCCGCGATCGGAGATCGAGGCAGCGAAGTAGGCACGGTTCGCCAACTCGAAGGCCAGGACCGCGGGGGGATGGTCAGCGCGCAGCCGCTGCAGCTCGGGCACCGCCCGACTCTACTCAGATGGTGCATTGAGGCCAACGGAGTTTCCGCCACCGGCAGACAGCTCCCCAAGGCCAGGGCACATAGCGATCTACGGCTGAGTACTAACCGGGCCGCTCACGGCCGACCGGGGCGGCGTTGCCGTGAAGCTCCATCAACTCCGCTGATTGTGGATAAGCGATCGTTCTCCACAGAATCCCGTTCGGCCCATCCTCGCCCCCGCTCACCAACTGATCCTGGCCTCCCACCCCCGATCAACCCGGAGGCCACCATGACCGACCGCGCTCTCCAATGGCTCGCCCTCAGCAGCGGACTCCTGGCCATCCTCCTGACCGCTCAGACCATCGCCGCCGCCCCCGCCCAAGCGGCCCCTCGCCTTCCGATCGCGCTCCTCATGGACAAGATCCGAAAGGCGGGTAAGGACCTCACCAGGGGTCAGGTCGCCGCCGCAGCGGCTCTGACGCAGCGAGGCGTGGCCTTCTCCTGGGGCGGAGGCTCGGTGAAGGGTCCGACCCTCGGAGTAGGTAGGGGAGCCGCCACCAAGGGCTTCGACTGCAGCGGCCTCACGCTGTATGCCTGGTCGAGAGCGGGCATAAGACTGAGCCACTACACGGGCGCCCAGTTTCGCCAGGGCCGGAGAATTGCTCTCGCCGCCCGCCGTACAGGCGACTTGCTCTTCTTCGGCGGGCGCACCGGCGACCCCACTCACGTGGCCTTGTTCCTGGGAGGGAATTTCATGATCCACGCTCCGAGGACAGGCGACGTGGTGAAGACGACCAACTTCGCCACGCCCTACTACCGGACCACCTTCCGCGGCGCCCGTCGCCCAGGCTGACCGCACCACAGCCGCCGGCCACCCACATCACGCGGCCTGTCCTTGATCTCGGCGGCCTGATCGTCGGGGACGGGCCAGCACCACTCGACAGGGCCGTCGCTGTCCGCGCTCACCTCTCCGTGGTAGATCATGAATGGTGCTCCGGCGATCTCCTCGATCCGTGGGACGCCGCCACCCCGTAGCCGGTGGATGAACAGCTCCTGGCCCGCCAGCACCACCTCGTCCTGGTGCACCCTCTGGATCAGGCTGAGCAGGCTGCGCGTGGGCATATCGCGGACGGCTACCTCGTACATGGCGGACTTCTTTCCGTGAAGGCGGGCAAGGAGGTGGCCGACCAGTTCCCGCTGGGCGGTATGTTCCGCCTCGGTCCGAGCCCAGTAGGCCCGGATCTCTTCGGCAGCCGACGCCGGTTCCAGCGCCAAGATCTCCCTGATCCGGACCAGCGGGACCGATCCGGCGCAAGGAGGCCACCAGGCGGGCCTGGCCCAGCTCCGAGACCGCAAGGTGAAGGTCAACAGCACACAGCACGCCGGCTGCCCGCAGGTGGCCCTGGGCCTCGTAGTAGCGGAGGGGGCGTGTGGCCGCCACGTTCGTTCCGCCGGACGACTCCCCGACCTTCTTATGACCCACATCACAGGAAAGCGGCTTGAATCTCACACTAGTTGTACGTTCTACGGTGAATCGCATGACAACGACATCAAAGGTGCATACGCCCGTTTCGCTCTACGGGTTCCTGACCCCCAAGCCTGGACACGCCGACGAGCTCAGGAAGCTCCTGATGGATCTCGTCGAGCCGTCCCGGGGGCACGAGGGCAGCCTTCAGTACCACCTCCACGAGCAGGACGACGGCCGTTTCTTCCTCTACGAGGTCTGGCGTTCGCAGGAGGACATCGATCGGCACAACGCGACCCCGCTGCTGCGCGCCTTCATGGACGGACTGCCCGAGCACGTGGAAGGGGCGCCCGAGGCCTACTCCGGCGTGATGAGAAGCCCCCACCCGGACACGGCGGGCTGACCGGCCCGCCCCTCGCCGCGCCTGCGCGCCCGCATCACCCGCTTCGGCGCCTACGCCACTAAGGAGCCTCGCTTCGTCACTCCGGGGGATCGGGCAAATGCCCACCAACTTGACTCTCTGTGTCGAGGAGCCGACAGTCGTCGGGGTCATATTTCAAGAACCGCATGTCAGGGCCGCGCGCCCCGATAGCATCGAGTGTCCTTGACCCCGGCAAGTGATGAGAGTGGCAGAAGATCGATGAGTTCGGTGACCGTACGTGTGCCCGCGAAGGTCAACGTGCAGCTTTCTGTCGGCCCGCTCAGGGAAGATGGCTACCACGACCTGGTCAACGTCTTCCACGCAGTATCGATCTTCGATGAGGTGGTGGCGAAGGAATCCGAGTCGATCACCGTCCAGGTGAACGGCAAGTGGTCCGACCAGGTGCCGACCGACGACAGCAACCTGGCGATCAGGGCCGCCCGGGCGCTCGCCAAACACGCGGGCCGCACCTACGGCGCCGAGCTGATCATCCAGAAGGGCATCCCCGTGGCGGGCGGGATGGCGGGCGGCAGTGCCGACGCCGCCGGTGCGCTGGTGGCCTGCAACGAGCTGTGGGGTTTGGGCCTGCCCTTCGACGATCTGATGGAGATCGCGGGAGATCTCGGCAGCGACGTCCCGTTCTCCCTGCTCGGCGGTACGGCGGTCGGCACCGGCCGCGGTGAGCAACTGAGCGAGCTCCCCACCGGGGGCACGTTCCACTGGGTGTTCGCGCTGGCGAACGGCGGTCTCTCGACGGCCAGCGTGTACGCCGAATGCGACCGCCTCAGGGAAGCCTCAGGAGCCCACGTCCCGTGGCCTCAGCTGAACGACTCGCTCATGGAGGCGCTCGGCACCGGCGACGCGTACGCCCTCGGCTCCCACCTGAGCAACGACCTCCAGTCGGCCACCCTCAACCTCCGCCCCGAACTCGCCCCGACCCTCGACTCGGGCCGCCAGCACGGAGCCCTGGGAGCGATCGTCTCCGGCTCGGGCCCCACCTGCGCGTTCCTCGCCATCGACCCCACCCACGCCCGCGACCTGGCCCACAGCCTGACCACCACGGGCGCCGCCCACACCGCGGTCGCCGCCCACGGCCCCGTCCACGGTGCGACCCTGATCTGACCCACCCACCACGCGCAGGCCCGAGACACCCTCCGGGCCGGCGCGCTCCGGCGTGTCCGCCCCCCGAAACCGCATCAGGCCCCGCCTCCCAGCGCCGCACGAGAAGCGCCCGGCGCCGCAACGTGGTGCGCCCGCAGTTCGGCGCCGCACGAGAAGCGCCCGCAGTTCGGCGCCGCATGTGGTGCGCCCGCAGTTCGGAGCCGTATATGGTGCGCCCCGCACTCACTTGCCGCTGGATGCGCGAGGGCCGTTTCCGGATCTCCGGTGGCAGTCCAACGGGCCGTCCGTCCAGGCCCTGCCCACTGAACGGTGCATCAATTAACGGTCACACCGGTCAGGCGTGCTCGGCCACGGCGCGGACCGCCTCCAGGTCGCTCTCGACCCAGTTGGCCCAGGAAGGCGCATGTGGTCCGCCCGCCCCGCGTGCGATGCGCCGGTTGGACGGCCAGGGGCCGGTGGCGAGCCGATACCCTGGGGAGGACATGAATCTGGTCAATCTTGAGTCGGTTTCCCATGCGTATGGGCCCAAGCCACTCCTCAATGACATCTCCCTGGGCGTAGAGGCCGGTGAGCGCATCGGCGTGGTCGGCCGGAACGGCGGCGGCAAGACGACGCTGCTGTCCGTCATCGCCGGAGCCGTGCGCCCTGACAGCGGTCGCGTCACCCACAACCGCGGCCTGCGGGTCGCCTTCCTGTCGCAGCAGGACGACCTCGATCCCGCCGCCACCGTGAGCGAGATCGTGCTGGGCGAGCTGGCCGAGCACGAGTGGGCGGGGGATCAGCGGATACGCGAGATCCTGGCGAACCTGATCGGCGACCTCGACCTGGACGCCAAGGCCGCCGACCTGTCCGGCGGTGAGCGCAGGCGTACGGGGCTGGCCAAGCTGCTCATCGACGACCACGACCTGATCATGCTGGACGAGCCCACGAACCACCTCGACATCGAGGCCATCGCGTGGCTGGCCGGGCATCTGGCGGCCCAGAAGAGCGCGCTGGTGGTCGTGACGCACGACCGGTGGTTCCTCGACGCCGTCTCCACCCGTACGTGGGAGGTCGTGGACGGCCGGGTCGAGCGCTACGAGGGCGGATACGCCGCATATGTGCTGGCCAAGGCCGAACGCGCCAGGATCGCCCAGGCCACCGAGGAACGCCGCCAGAACCTCATGCGCAAGGAGATCGCCTGGTTGCGGCGCGGCCCGCCCGCCCGTACGTCGAAGCCCAAGTTCCGCGTCGACGCCGCCCAGGCGCTGATCGCGAACGAGCCGCCCGCCCGTGAGACGGTGGAGCTGATGCGGTTCGCCGCCGCCCGGCTCGGCAAGACCGTGTACGACCTCGAAGACGTCACCCTGCACGCCGGCGGCCCCGACACCGGCCCGCGGGTGCTCGATCACCTCACGTGGCAGTTCGGCCCGGGGGACCGGATCGGGCTGATCGGCGTCAACGGGTCCGGCAAGTCCTCCGTCCTGCGGTTGCTGGCCGACACGGTCAAGCCCGACTCCGGCCGCGTGATCAGGGGCAAGACCGTACGCCTCGCGCACCTGTCCCAGGCGCTGGCCGAGGTCGACCCGGCCCAGCGGGTGCTGGAGTCGGTGGAGCAGGTTCGCAAATACCTCCTTCTCGGTAAGAAGGAGTGGACCGCTTCCCAGCTCCTCGAACGCCTGGGCTTCAAGGGCGAGGCGCAGTGGAAGGTGGTCGGCGACCTGTCGGGCGGCGAGCGGCGGCGGCTGCAGCTGCTCCGGCTGCTCATGGACGACCCCAACGTCCTCCTGCTCGACGAGCCCACCAACGACCTCGACATCGAGACCCTCAACGAGCTCGAAGACCTGCTCGACGGCTGGCCCGGCACCCTGATCCTGGTGAGCCACGACCGCTACTTCCTGGAGCGGGTGACCGACACGTCCGTGGCGCTGCTGGGCGACGGCAAGTTGTCGCTGCTGCCCGGTGGGGTGGACGAATACCTCGAACGGCGGGCGGCGGGCACGGCCGTGACCGCCCGTTTCGGCGTCGGCGGCACGACGGCCGAGCGTTCGGAGGGTGGCGCGGCGTCCGGTGCTGCCGGTGCTGCCGCCGGCGCCTCCGACCAGGCCCAGGACGGGCTGTCGGCCAAGGAGGAGCGTGAGCTGCGCAAGGAGCTCAACCGCCTGGAACGCCAGCTCGACAAGCTGAGCGACCAGGAGAACCGCCTCCACGCCGCCATGGCGGAAGCGGCCAGCGACTATGCCAAGCTCGGTTCCCTGGACGCCCAGCTGCGCGACATCACGGCCCAGAAGGACACCATCGAAGCCGAGTGGCTGGAAACCGCCGACCGCCTCGGCGACTGACGGCTCCAGCCGCGATGGGCAAAGCGATGGGCAAAGCGATGGTCAAAGGGGAGAGTCGAAGGGGGCGAGGAGCGTACGGAGGAGAGAGGCCAGGGCGTGCTGATCGCCGATCTCCAGCCCCGACAACAACTCCCGCTCCCTCCGCAACAGATCCGAGAACGCCGCATCCACCCGAGCCACACCCGTCTCCGTCAGCGACACCAGCACTCCGCGCCGATCCTCCGGATCGGGCCGTCGGCGCACCAGCCCCGCCTGGGCGAGGCGGTCGATGCGGTTGGTCATCGTCCCCGAGGTCACGAGGGTGGCGCGCAGCAGGGCTCCCGGGCTGAGCTCATACGGCTTGCCGGCCCGGCGCAGGGCCGTGAGCACGTCGAACTCCCAGGGCTCCAGATCGTGTTCGGCGAACGCCGCCCGCCGCGCCCGGTCGAGATGCTTGGCCAGTCGTGACACCCTGGAGAGCACCTGGAGCGGCTCGACGTCAAGGTCGGGGCGCTCCGTTCGCCAAGCCGCGACGAGGCTGTCGACCTCGTCTCTAGCATCCTCCGTCATGACACAAGAGTGTACTGTCTTGACATCGAGATATCTCTCTCGATATCAATTATCTTCATGTCAAGAGATATCTGGGACCCCGTGACGTACGCCGTCTACGCCGACGAGCGGTCGCGGCCGTTCATCGAGCTGATCTCCAGAGTGGGGGCCGTCGAGCCCGATTATGTCGTGGACGCGGGCTGCGGCAGCGGTGAACTCACCGTGGAGCTGGCCACTCGCTGGCCCAACGCGACCATCGAAGGCTTCGACTCCTCGCCCACGATGATCATTGAGGCCCGCAAACTGGAGAGCCAGGTCAGGTTCGCGGTCGCGGACGTGGCCATGTGGCGGCCTGACCGGCCCATGGACGTGCTCGTGTCGAACGCCGTCCTGCAGTGGGTGCCCGAGCACCGCTCCGTGCTGGAGCACTGGATGGAGGACATGGCCCCGGGCGGCTGGCTGTCGTTCCAGGTGCCGGGCAACTTCGACGCCCCCAGCCACGTCGCGATCCGCGAGCTGTGCTCCTCCCGCGCCTGGTCCGACAGGCTCAGCGACTTCAGCAGGGGCAACCCGGTCTGCGAACCCCTGGAGTATGTGGATCTGCTCAACGACGGCGGGTCCCAGGCGGACGCGTGGGAGACGACGTACGTGCACATCCTCCAGGGCGAGAACCCCGTCCTCGACTGGGTCTCCGGCACCGCCCTGCGCCCGATCTTCGACCGCCTCGACCCGGACGAGCAGCGGCGCTTCAAGCACGACCTCGCCCCGCTGCTGGCCGAGGCCTATCCGGCCCGAAGCTACGGCACCCCCTTCCCGTTCAGGAGGATCTTCGTGGTGGCCCAGAGATGAGAGTGAAAGGACTGCATCACGTTCAGCTCGCCGCGCCGCCCGGCAGCGAGCCGTTGTTGAGGGAGTTCTACGCCGGCGTGCTCGGCCTGCGCGAGGTCCCCAAGCCGCCCGAGCTGGCCAAGCGCGGTGGCGTCTGGTTCAGGGGCGACGGCGTGGAGGTGCACCTCGGCATCGAGGACGACTTCAGGCCGGCGCGCAAGGCCCATCCTGCCTTCCTGGTGGACGATCTCGACGACGCGGAAGCGGACTATCTGCTTCCCGGATATCGGCGGATCTACGTCTCCGACCCGGTCGGCAACAGAATCGAACTCCTGCACCCCGTGTGATGTTCGCCGGTCAGTGGCATCATTGTCCGAAATCGGACTTTTGCGAGGTGCAGTGGGCATCGAGATCGAGGACAAGTTCGACGTTCCCGAGGAGTACGCGGTTCCGGACCTCAGCGGTCTGGCGGACGTCGTGGGCCCGAAGAGCTACCAGCTCGTCGCGCTTTACTATGACACGCCCGACCTGCGGCTGGCCTCGCGAGGAGTCACGCTCAGGCGAAGACGCGGTGGCTCCGATCCCGGCTGGCACCTGAAGCTGCCCAAGGCCAAGGGCGTGCGCCAGGAGATCACCCACCCGCTGACCCGCAGCACCAAGGTCGTGCCCCTCGAACTGGCCGAACTCGTCCGCGCCTACACCCGCGGCGCCGAACTCCAGCAGGTCGCGGAGCTCGACACCCGCAGGAGCATCACGGTCCTGCGCGACGGCGAGACCGGGCTGGTCGAGGTCGCCGACGACCGCGTCAAGGGCACCGTGTACGGGGCGGAGCCCAAGGTCGTACGGTGGCGCGAGGTCGAGGCCGAGCTGCTCGAAGGCGGCACGAAGTCGCTGCTGACCAAGGTCGGCAAGCGGCTCAGGAAGGCCGGGGCCAGCCCCTCGGAGGCCGCCAGCAAGCTCGCGAAACTGCTCGAACCCGCCCCCCTGCCCACGGCCCCCACGATTCCGGGCACCGCCGGAGAGACCGTCGTCGCCTACCTCGCGAGCCAGGTGCAGGCGCTCCTCTCCCAGGACCCACGGGTCCGCCGGGCCGAGGAGGACGCCGTGCACCAGATGCGCGTGGCCTCCCGGCGGCTGCGCAGCGCGCTCAAGGCGTTCAGGACCGTCGTCCTCGACACCGACCAGGTCCAGGACGAGCTGCGCTGGCTCGGCACGGTGCTCGGTGAGGCGCGCGACCTGGAAGTGATCAGGGCCAGGTTCGCGAAGGAGCTGGCCACGCTGGCGCCTGAGCTGGTCACTGGCCCCATCCAGACCCGGCTCGGCTCGGATCTGCACAAACGCGAGCAGGACGCGTACGAGAGCATCAAGGAGACGCTCAGCGGCGATCGCTACTATCTCCTCCTCAACGCGCTCGACGAGCTCGTCTCCACCCCGGTCCTGGGCAAGGCGGCGGCCAAGCCGGCTCAGGAGAAGCTGCGCGACATCGCCGGAGTCAGCTGGGGCCGGGTGACGAAGGCGTACGACCTCGCGCAGACCATCGACGACCTCGAACGCAGCGAGCTCGCCATGCACGACGTGCGCAAGGCGGCCAAACGCGCTCGTTACACCGCGGAAGCGCTCCAGCCGACCATCGGCGCCGACATGGGCACGCTCGCCAAGCTGGCCGCGGGCATCCAGGAGGTCCTGGGCACCTACCAGGACGGCGTGGTCGCGCAGGAGCTGCTGGCCAAGGAGGCGGAGAGCGCGCGGCAGGCGGGCGAGGACACCTTCACGTACGGGCTGCTGATCGGGATCGAGCGCAACGCCGCCGATCGCGCCCACGCCGAGTTCCCCAGGGTATGGAAGGAGACCGTCAAAGCGGTTACCAAGGTTCTATGAACCTTCCTACCATCCCCTTCGAACGCGGCAGTCTGCTCGAGGTGCCCGAGGCGTACCGGGAACTGCGGGCCGAGAAGGGCATCGCGAAGGTACGCACCCGTACGGGCGACGAGGTCTGGCTGGTCAGCGGGTACGAGGACGCCCGCGCGCTGTTCAACGACAGCCGGCTCGGACGCTCGCACCCGGAGCCGGACAAGGCGGCCCGCCTGTCCGCATCCGCCCTGCTCGGCGGGCCCCAGGGCGACGTGGCCACGGAGAAGTCCGAGCACGAGCGCATGCGCAGGCTCTTCATGCCCTCCTTCTCCGCGCGCCGCATGAAGAAGCTGCGCGACCACGTCGGCTCGCTGGTGGACGAGCGGCTCGACCACCTCGCCAAGCTGTCGCCGCCGGCCGACCTGCACGCCGAGCTCTCCTTCCCGATCCCCGTGCTGGTCATCTGCCGGCTCCTGGGCGTCCCGTACGAGGACAGGGACTACTTCAGCGGCCTGTCCTTCCGCATGGGCGACATGCTCGACCAGACGAAGAGCCAGGCCGCCCGCGAGGAGCTGAGCGCGTACATGGCGGGGCTGATCGAGCGCAAGCGGCACGAACCGGCCGAGGACGTCCTGTCGGACCTGGCCGGGGAGCTGGACGACGACGGGAAGATCTCGGAGCTGGCCGGCGGGCTGCTGTTCGCGGGGCACGAGACCACGGTCAACCGCATCGACTTCGGCGCGCTGCTCCTGCTCGCCAACCCCGGCCAGCTCGACCAGCTCAAAGCCGACCCTGGGCTGGCGCCCGGCGCGGTGGAGGAGATCCTGCGCCTGGCCTCGCCCAGCCTGCACGGCCTGCCCAGGTACGCGCACGAGGACATCGAGATCGGCGGCCACACGATCCGCAAGGGAGAGGCGGTGGTGATCACCCCGGGCGCGGCCAACCGGGACGAGCGGATCTATCCGGATCCGGATGTGTTCGACCTACGCCGTCCGCAGACCGACCCGCATCTGAGCTTCGGGTACGGCCCGCGCTTCTGCATCGGCGCCAGCCTGGCCAGGGTCGAGCTCGAAGCCGTGTTCAGCCGCCTGTTCCAGCGCTTCCCGACCCTGCGCCTGGCCGTCCCTGAGGCGGACCTGCCGCGCAGCGAGGGCAGGATCGCCGACGGCTACGCGAGCCTGTCCGTCACGTGGGATAGCGCTCCACGCTGACCACCCGCCCGCCGACCCTGTGCAGCACGGCGAACGAGCCCTTGCGCAGGTGCACGTTCTTGCCGCTCAGCTCCCAGATCACGGCCGGCAGCACCTTGCCGTGGCTGCACACGGCGGCGGGCCCGGGAATGTCCCTGACCAGCGCGGGCGTCTTCTGCGGATCCTGGCTCTCCTCGCTGAGGAGCGGCTCGATCCTGATCTCGGCCCGCGTCCCGGCCGCGTACGGGGCGAGTGTCTCCACGCACCGGGCGCTGGGCGAGCTCAGCAACGTCTCGGGCCGGTAGGCGGGCAACGCGGTGGCCAGGTTGGCCGCCTGGGCGGCACCGTCGGTGTCGAGCGGGCGCGTGGCGTCCGCACCGGTCCACTCGCCGCGGGAGCCGGCCGAGCCGTGCCGGACGAGGACGAGGGGCACGGTGTCGAGCGGCGCCGCGGACAGGGCCCGCAGCAGCCCCGCGTCCCATTCGTACGTCAGCAGCCGCCTGGCCTCCTCCAACGGCACCCAGCGCAGCTCGTCCACCTCCTCACCGGGCTCGAACCCGTCGTCGGCGACCACCTGCCCCACCCAGTAGTTCACCCGCTTGAGCCGGCCGGCGCTCATGTAGTGCACGGGTGGCAGCGCGCGGCCGAGCAGGACGGTCAGGGCGCTCTCCTCGCGCACTTCTCGCAGGGCCGCGGCCATCACGTGCTCCCCGGACTTCAGCTTGCCCTTGGGGAAGGTCCAGTCGTCGTAGTTCGGGCGGTGGACGACGGCCACCTCCGGGTTGCTCTGCTCGCCTCTCCAGACCACGGCTCCGGCGGCCCGGAGCAGGTCAGTCATCAACGGTCCTCCAGCGGCGCGTACCAATGAGACGGCTGTGCAGGTCATCCCCTTGATGGCGGATCCAGGCGCCGTCGGAGTTGAGCCACCACGCGTTCGTGGTCTCGGCCATGGCCTGGTCCATCAGCTCGATGAGATAGGCCTTGTGCTGCTGCGATGTCACTTTGACCAGGGCTTCGACGCGGCGGTCGAGGTTTCTGCGCATCAGGTCGGCGCTGCCGATCCACACCTCTGGCCGCCGGCCCAGGCCGAACTCGTAGACCCGGGAGTGCTCCAGGAACCGCCCCAGAATCGAACGCACGCGGATGTTCTCGGACAGGTCGGGAATCCCCGGACGGAGGATGCAGATGCCGCGTACCCACAGGTCCACTGGGACGCCCGCCCTGGAGGCCCGGTAGAGCGCGTCGATGATCGGCTCGTCCACCAGCGAGTTCGTCTTGATCCTGATCCGCGCCGGGCGCCCGGCCTGCTGGTGGGCGATCTCCCGCTCGATCCTGGCCAGCAGCCCGCTGCGCATCGAGTGCGGGGCGACCAGCAGGCGCCGGTAGGCGGAGTGGTGGGAGTAGCCGGTCAGGTGGATGAACAGGTCGGTCACGTCCTCGCCGACCAGCGGGTCGGCCGTGAGCAGGCCGAAGTCCTCGTAGTGGCGGGCGGTCTTGGGGTTGTAGTTGCCGGTGCCGATGTGGCAGTAGCGGCGCAGCTCGCCGGAGGACTCCTGGCGGACGACCAGGGCGAGCTTGCAGTGGGTCTTCAGCCCGACCACGCCGTAGACCACGTGGCAGCCGGCGCGCTCCAGCTTGCGGGCCCAGGAGATGTTGGCGTGCTCGTCGAAGCGGGCCTTGATCTCCACGACCACCACGACCTGCTTGCCCGCCTCGGCCGCGTCGATCAGCGCGTTCACGATGGGGGACTCGCCGCTGGTCCGGTAGAGGGTCTGCTTGATCGCCAGGACCCTCGGGTCGGCCGCGGCCGCCTCGATGAAGCGCTGCACGCTGGTGGCGAAGGAGTCGTACGGGTGGTGCAGCAGCACGTCGTGCTCGCGCAGGGTCGAGAAGATGTCGTCCTCGGAGTTGATCGCCTCGGCCGGCACGAACGGCCGGTAGCTCAGCTCGCCCCTGTCCAGGTCGGCGATGGCGTGCAGGCCCGTCAGGTCGAGCGGCCCGGGCAGGCGGTAGATCTCGTGCGGGGCCAGCTCCAGCTCCTCCACCAGCGGCGCCAGCACCTCGGGCGTGATCGTGTCCTCGACCTCCAGCCGCACGGGCGGGCCGAAACGCCGCTTGAGCAGCTCCTTCTCCAGGGCCTGCATGAGGTTCTCCGTGACGTCCTCGTCGACGTCGAGATCCTCGTTCCTGGTGACGCGGAAGACGTGGTGCTGGAGGATTTCCATGCCCTTGAAGAGCTGCCCGAGATGTGCGGCGATGACGTCTTCAAGCGGAACGAAGCGGTCCTTGGACGCCGGTACGAACCTGGGCAACTGCGAAGGAACCTTGACCCGGGCGAAAACCGTATGGTCGGTCGCCGGATTACGCACCAGAACTGCCAAATTCAGGCTGAGCCCGGAAATATACGGAAAAGGGTGGGCGGGGTCCACGGCCAGCGGCGTCAGCACCGGCCTGATCCGCTCCCTGAACAGCTTGCGCAGCTCCGTGCGCTCCTCGCGGCCCAGATCGTCCCACCGGGCGATCTCGATGCCCTCGGTGCCGAGCTGCGGGCAGATCTGCTGGTGGAAGGCCGCCGCGTGCCGCCTGGCCAGCTCGTCCGCGATCGTCGCGATCCTGGCCAGCTCCTCGCGCGGCTTGAGCCCGCTCCTGGTACGCAACAGCAGGCCGGTCGCCATGCGCCGTTTGAGCCCGGCCACCCGGACCCGGAAGAACTCATCCAGATTGCTGGCGAAAATGGCGAGGAAGCGCACGCGTTCGAGCAGCGGCACCGTGGGGTCCTCGGCCAGGTCGAGCACCCGTTCGTTGAACTGGAGCCAGCTCTCCTCGCGGTTGAGAAACCGCTCCTGTGGCAGGGGCAGGTCGTTGGCAGGTTGGAACGGTTCCGCGGACATATGGCGTATATTGCCCCGTTTGATTGAACAGAACGTTAACGTAGCCGCAACGGCTCACCCCTGATGGTCAGCCCTGCTCAACCCCATCGTCACTCCGGACGCCCGGGTTGTTCAAGACTCACTCAGGATGATCTACCTGTTCGAGACGGGCGGCCCGCTCGGCCAGCCTGGCCTCCCGCTGGCGGATCTTCTCCTCCCGCTCGCGGGCCTTCTCGGCCTCCTTCAGCACCCGCTCGCGCTCTTTAAGCTCGCGCACCCTGGACTTCTCGGCCTCCTTCAGCTCCCGCTGGCGGACCTTCTCCGCCTCCTTGAGCTCCTTCTCGCGGGCCTTCTCGAAGTCGCGCAACTCCTTCTCGTTGGTGGTGCGCGGCTTGACCGGCGGTGTCTGGCCCCGGCTCGTGGCGGTGATCGTAGGGTTGGCGTTGAGGCCGGTCAGACCGTTCCACGCCAGGTTGACCAGGTGGGCGGCGACCTCCTCGCGGCCCGGCTTGCGCACGTCGAGCCACCACTGGCCGGTCAGCGCGACCATGCCGACCAGCATCTGGGCGTACATCGGGGCCAGCTTCGGGTCGTAGCCGCGGGCCGAGAACTCATCGGCCAGCACGTCCTCGACCTGGCTGGCGATCTCGCTGATCAGGCTCGCGAACGAGCCGGTGCCCGAGGCGGCGTGCGAGTCGCGCACGAGGATGCGGAAGCCCTCGCTGCTCTCCTCGATGTAGAGCAGCAGGGCCAGCGCGGCCCGTTCGAGCTTGACCAGGGAATGGGTGGCGGAGAGCGCCTCGGTGATCATGCCGAGCAGCTTCTGCATCTCGCGGTCCACGACGACCGCGTAGACGCCCTCCTTGCCGCCGAAGTGTTCGTACACCACGGGTTTCGACACCTGTGCGGTAGCGGCGATCTCCTCGATAGAGGTCCCGTCGAACCCCTTCTCGGCGAAGAGCGTGCGGCTGATGGTGATCAGCTGCTCTCTTCGTTCGCTGCCGGACATGCGCCTGCGAGATCGGGGTTCGGTCACGGTCTCCATAATGACGGCCACGGATCCGTGGCCGCTCATCGGTTGATCGACGACGGGGTCAGGCAATGCGCTTCGCCGCCAGGCGCTCGGCCGTCGGCCAGCGCACGTCGTACACCCAGCCCAGCTTCTCGAAGATCCGGATCAGGCCGGCGCTCAGGTCGATCTGACCCTTCAGCGCGCCGTGCCTGGCGCAGGTCGGGTCGGAGTGGTGCAGGTTGTGCCAGGACTCGCCGAAGGAGGGCAGGGCCAGCCACCACACGTTGCGCGACTTGTCGCGGACCTGGAAGTCCTCCTCGCCGAAGACGTGGCAGATCGAGTTGATCGACCAGGTCACGTGGTGCAGCAGCCCGATGCGGATGAGGGAGCCCCAGAACAGCGCGGTCAGGCCGCCCTGCCAGGACCACGTGAGCAGCAGGCCCAGCACGCCGGGCAGCAGGATCGAGGTGAGCGCGAGCGGGCCGAACCACTTGTGCATCTTGAGCACGTCCTCGTCCTTGCACAGGTCGGGCGCGTACTTCTCCCTGTTGGTCCGCTCGCTCTCGAACAACCAGCCCATGTGGGCGTAGAGCAGGCCCTTGGCCATGTTCTTGAAGCCGGGGCCGAAGCGCCACGGCGAGTGCGGGTCGCCCTCCTTGTCGGAGAACTTGTGGTGCTTGCGGTGCGTGGCCACCCAGTCCAGCACGGACATCTCCAGCGACAGGGTGCCCGCGATGCCCAGCGCGATCTTCAGTGGCCGCTTGGCCTTGAACGAGCCGTGCGTGAAGTAGCGGTGCAGGCCGACGGTGACGCCGAGCCCGGTGACCATGTAGAAGACGAAGGCGATGGCGATGTCCGTCCAGCCGAGCCCCCATCCCCAGGCGAGCGGCACGGCGGCCGCGATCGCGACGATGGGCAGTCCGACCACCAGTCCGAAGGTGACGAGCTCGGACTTGGACTTCGGCTCGGGTTCGAAATCGGGCTTGGGGGTAGGTGCTGTGCGCTCGGAGATAACGGTCATTGGCGACCTCCAACGACATGTATGTGGATGAATGTCCAGGCTACGCAACCGTAACCTACGCCAGCGTAAGTAAGGAAGACCTAAGCCGGGAATGTGGAGAACGTGAAGCCGCGCCGTACGAGGTGCGTGGGGTTTGTGTCTTGCGTCTTTTCTGGTGGTCTGTTACGCGGGAGCGCAGGTGGGACAGGCGGGAGAGGGAAATGCGGGCGCGGGCTCGTGCGCGGGGTCGGTATCGTAGGGGGTGTCGGACCTCACGTGTCCGATCTGTCCCGGATCGTCTAATCGGCAGGACAAGTGGTTTTGGTCCACTTTGTAGGGGTTCGAGTCCTCTTCCGGGAGCCTTGAGGCGTTCCCCCGGCAAAATGTTCCGGGGGAGGCCAGGTATCCTCACGGTGTCGGCAGGGTAGCGGTGCGATAGACGACCTGGTAGTAGACGATCTAGACGCACCAATCGCCGAACGTACCGACAGCCCTGATTCGTCCAGCCACAGGGAGCCTCAGTCCGTGAGTGTGCCGCGCCCGGCAGCCGTCATCGTCCTCGCCGCGGGCGAGGGCACCCGGATGAAGAGCCAGACCCCGAAAGTCCTGCATGAGGTGTGCGGTCGCGCCCTGGTCGACCACATGCTCGCCGCCGCCCGCGACCTCGGTCCCGAGCGGCTCATCGTCGTCATCGGCCACGCGCTGGAGCAGGTCGGCGGCCATCTGGCCGCCACCGACCCCGACGCGCGCGCCGTCGTCCAGCGGGAGCAGCGCGGCACCGGTCACGCCGTGCGGACCGTGCTCGAAGAGGTCGGCACGATCTCCGGCACGGTCCTGGTCACCTACGGAGACGTGCCGCTCCTGCGCGCCCGGACCATGGCGGGCCTGCTCGAACGGCACGCCGCCGACGGCAACGCGGTCACCGTGCTGACGGCCGAGGTGCCCGACCCGACCGGCTACGGGCGGATCATCCGCGACGAGGCCGGCGCGGTCCTGGAGATCGTCGAGGAGAAGGACGCCAGCCCTGAGCAGCGCGCCATCCACGAGATGAACTCCGGCATCTACGCCTTCGACGGGCTCCTGCTCGCCGACGCGGTCAAGCGCGTGTCCACCGACAACGTGCAGGGCGAGGAATACCTGACCGACGTCCTGTCCATCCTGCGCCGCGACGGACACCGGGTCGGCGCCTGCGTGGCCGGCGACTTCGTCGAGGTCGAGGGCGTCAACGACCGCGTGCAGCTCGCCGCCGTCCGCAAGGTGCTCAACCTGCGCCTGCTCGAAGAGCACATGCGCGCCGGCGTCACGATCATCGACCCGGACAGCACCTGGATCGACGTGGGGGTGCGGATCGGGGCCGACGCGGTCATCCACCCCGGCACCCAGCTCCACGGCGCCACCGTCATCGAGTCCGGCGCCGAGGTCGGCCCCGCCACCACGCTGACCGACACCTTCGTCGGCGAGGGCGCGGTGGTCCGCAACGCCGTCTGCGACCACGCCGAGATCGGCCCGGAGGCCAACGTGGGCCCCTACGCCTACCTGCGCCCGGGCACCGTCCTGGGCCGCAAGTCCAAGGCCGGCACATTCGTCGAGATGAAGAACACCAAGGTCGGCGAGCGCTCCAAGGTGCCGCACCTGTCCTACGCGGGGGACGCCACACTCGGCGACGACGTCAACATCGGCGCCTCCACGGTCTTCGTCAACTATGACGGGGTCGACAAGCACCACACCACCGTGCGCGACGGAGCTTTCGTCGGCTGCGACACCATGCTCGTCGCCCCTGTGACGATCAACGACGGCGCCTACACGGCGGCCGGCTCGGTGATCACCGACGAGGTTCCCCCTGGCGCGATCGGAGTGGCGCGAGCGCGGCAGCGCAACATCGAGAAATGGGTCTTGCGCAGGCGCGCGGGCACGAAGTCGGCAGCGGCCGCCGAACGGGCGCTGGCCGGGCAAGAGCAGGAGAAAGCACAGTGACCAGCATCAAGCAGCCCGGTGAGAAGAACCTCATGCTCTTCTCCGGGCGGGCACATCCGGAGCTGGCCGACGAGGTCGCCGAGCACGTCGGCGTCTCCCTCACCCCCACCAAACTCATCGACTTCGCCAACGGCGAGATCTACGCCCGCTACCTGGAGTCCGTACGCGGCTGCGACGCCTTCGTCATCCAGAGCCACACCGGGCCCATCAACAAGTGGATCATGGAACAGCTCATCATGGTCGACGCGCTCAAGCGGGCCTCCGCCAAGCGCATCACCGTGGTCATGCCGTTCTTCGGCTACGCCCGCCAGGACAAGAAGGGCCGCGGTCGCGAGCCCATCACGGCCCGGCTGATGGCCGACCTGTTCAAGACCGCCGGCGCCGACCGCCTGATGTCGATCGACCTGCACACCTCGCAGATCCAGGGCTTCTTCGACGGCCCGGTCGACCACCTGTTCGCCATGCCGGTGCTGGAGAGCTACCTCAAGAACAAGCTCGACCTGGAGACCACCACCGTCGTCTCGCCCGACACCGGCCGCGTCCGCCTGTCGGAGCGCTGGGCTGACACGCTGGGCACGCCGCTGGCGTTCATCCACAAGCGCCGCGACCTCGACGTGGCCAACTCGGTGAAGGTCAGCGAGGTCGTCGGAACGGTACAAGGCCGCACCTGCGTGCTCATCGACGACATGATCGACACCGCGGGCACCATCTGCAAGGCGGCCGACGCCCTCTACGAGCAGGGCGCCACCAACGTCATCGTGGCCGCCACCCACGCGGTCTTCTCCGACCCCGCGGTCGACCGGCTCAAGAACTCCCAGATCTCCGAGGTCGTCGTCACCAACACGCTGCCGCTGTCGGAGACCTCCAGGTTCGACAAGCTGACCGTGTTGTCGATCGCGCCGCTCATCGCCCGCGCGATCACGGAGATCTTCCAGGACGGCTCGGTCACCAGTTTGTTCGAGGGAGACAGCTGAGCCCCTACACTGATGAGGTTGCGCTCGTAATGCCTTCCGCTAGGGCGGGTGAGGGTGAGCGCTCAACGATCCGACCCCCATGCATCCCTAGGAGATGTCGTGTCTGAAGTACGTATCGCCGCCGAATCGCGCACCGAGTTCGGCAAGGGCGCCGCTCGCAAGATCCGCCGCGCCGACAAGGTGCCCGCTGTTCTCTACGGGCACGGCATCGACCCCAAGCACCTGACCCTGCCGGGCCACGAGGTGCTGCTCGCCCTGCGCACGGCCAACGTGCTCATCCACCTCAAGGGTGAGGGCGTGGACGAGCTCGCGCTGCCCAAGGGCATCCAGCGCGACCCGATCAAGGGCTTCGTCGAGCACGTCGACCTGCTCCTGGTCCGGCGCGGCGAGAAGGTCACGGTCGAGATCCCGGTCACCACGGTCGGCGACGTCAACTCCGACGGCCTGCTCGACCAGCAGCTCGTCTCCATCGCCGTGGAGGCCGAGGCCACGCACATCCCGACCGGCATCGAGGTCGACGTCGAGGGCCTGGTGATCGGCACGGTCGTCACCGCCGCGCAGCTCAAGCTCCCGCAGGGCACCACGCTGATCGCCGACCCCGAGGCGGTCATCCTGCAGGTCATCAACAAGCCCGTCGAGGAGCCCGCGGAAGGCGCCGAGGAGGCCCTGGTCGCCGTGGCCGTCGAGGGCGAGGGCGCCGAGGCCCCGGCCGCCGAGTAGGCGACGGGCTTCACTCGTGAACGGGGCGGCCGGACTCGAGCCGTCCCGTTCCGCTGGTCAGGGGCTGTGAGGGGAACGCATGGATCGCTGGCTGATCGCCGGACTGGGCAATCCAGGGCCCGAATACGCGGGCAACCGGCACAACGCGGGCTTCATGGTGCTCGACGAGCTGGCCGCCAGGGCCGGCGGGCGGCTCAAGGCCCACAAGAGCAGGGCCGAGGTGTGCGAGACGCGTGCCGCCATCCTGGCCAAGCCCCTGACGTACATGAACCTCTCCGGTGGGCCCGTCAAGGCGCTCGCCGACTTCTACAAGATCGGCCCTGAGCGGCTGATCGTCGTCCACGACGAGCTCGACGTGCCCTACGGCGCGTTGCGGGCCAAGCTGGGCGGCGGCGACAACGGCCACAACGGGCTCAAGTCGATCACCAAGGTCCTCGGCACCCGCGACTACCTGCGCGTGCGCTTCGGCATCGGGCGCCCGCCCGGCCGCATGGACCCCGCCTCCTTCGTGTTGCGCGACTTCGCCACGATGGAGCGCAAGGATCTGCCCTTCCTCGTGGACCGGGCCGCCGACGTGGTGGAGTCGCTGATGTCCCGCGGCCTGGATGCCACTCAGAACGACTTTCATCGGTCTGATCTGCACATTTCCGGCCCTCCTCGCTGATCACCGCATTGGGTCGTTCGCCGGATCCCGGCGTCACGCGCGGCTACCATCTGTGACTGTCCGTTCATGGAATGGTCACCTGGAGGCGCGCGTGCGCGGTGAGGGGCTCATGGCCGTCGTGGGGACGGGGCATGGGGCTTGCTCGGGAAGGCATACACCGCGCACGCCCTCCTGGGTCCGCTCCTATCGGATGCGGGCCGTGCTGGGCGACCTGTGCGGGGCGGGGATCGGGGCCGGGGCCGCGTTCTTCGTCAGGTTCGGCGGGTTCACCCCGTACGTGCTGCCCTACCTGCTGGTCAGCCTGGCGCTGCCGGTGGTGTGGTGCGGCGCGGTGGCGCTCAACCGCGCCTACGAGCCGCGCATGCTCGGCGTCGGCTCTGAGGAGTTCCGCCGCGTCATGCAGGCGGGTGTGGCGCTGATCGCGGGCACGGCGATCGGCTCCTACGTGACCAAGACCGACGTCGCCCGGGGCTACGTCGTCCTGGCACTGCCGCTGGTCACGTTCTTCACGCTCGTCTTCAGGTACGCCCTGCGCCGCTCCCTGCACCGCCGTAGAGCCACGGGCGCCTGCATGCGCAAGGTGGTCGCGGTCGGCCACGAGCTCTCCACCGCCGAGCTGGTGCACCTCTTCCGCAGAGAGCGCCACCACGGCATGGAGGTCGTCGCCGCCTGTCTCCCCGGTGGGCACGCCGGGGAGCAGGTGGCGGACGTGCCCGTCGCGGGCGATCTGAGTGACGTGCCACTCGTGGTGGAGCAGTACGCCGCCGACACCGTGGCCGTGCTGGCCTGCCCCGAGATGGACGGCCACGCCCTGCGGCGGCTCGCCTGGCGGCTGGAATGCACCCAGACCGAGCTGGTCGTCGCCCCCGCGCTGATGGACGTGGCCGGGCCGCGCACGACGATCAGGCCGGTCGCCGGGATGCCGCTGCTGCACGTCGAGCACCCTGAGCTGGCCGGGGTCAGGCAGCTCGTCAAGAACGTCTTCGACCGGCTGGTGGCCGCCGCGCTGCTGGTGCTGCTGTCACCGGTGCTGGCGGGGCTCGCGGTGGCCGTACGCGTGACGAGCCCGGGGCCGGCGCTGTTCCGGCAGACCAGGGTGGGCAGGGACGGCGGGCTGTTCACGATCGTGAAGTTCCGCACGATGCGGCGGGGTTCCGAGGAGCAGAAGATCACTCTGGTCAGCGAGCGCGACGGGCTGCTGTTCAAGATCCGGAACGATCCACGCGTCACGCCGCTCGGCACGCTGATGCGCCGCCACTCGCTGGATGAGTTGCCCCAGCTCATCAACATCGTCCTGGGCCACATGTCGCTCGTCGGGCCCCGGCCGCCGCTGCCGGAGGAGGTGGCGCGCTACGGTGACGACGTGCGCAGAAGACTCCTCGTACGCCCTGGGCTGACCGGGCTGTGGCAGGTCAGTGGTAGATCTGACCTATCGTGGGAGGAATCCGTACGACTGGACCTGCGTTACGTGGAGAACTGGTCCCTCACGCTGGACCTCCAGATCCTGTGGAAGACTTGGTCGGCCGTCGCCCGCGGGCAAGGAGCATATTGATGACGATTCGCGACGACCACGCCCTCGCCGGGGACCTGGCGACCGAGGCGGGGGAGCGGCTGCTGCGGATCCGCGAGCGCATGGGGTTCGACGACCCGGCCGCGCTGCGGGCCGAGGGCGACAGGGCCGCTCACGTCTACCTCATGGAGTCGCTTGCCCGGCTGCGGCTCAGCGACAGCGTGTTGTCGGAGGAGGCCACCCGCGAGGAGCGCCTCGACCCGCGCAGGCTGAGCGCCGAGCGGGTGTGGATCGTCGACCCCCTTGACGGCACGCGGGAGTTCTCGGAGCGGCGAACCGGCCCCGGAGGCGGTAGCTCGCGTGACCAAGACGGGGCCGAAGAGAGCGCGACCATAAGCACGCAGGAGGGGCGCGCTGATTGGGCCGTGCACGTGGCGTTGTGGGAGCGGGGCAGGTTGAGCGCTGGCGCCGTGGCGCTGCCCGCCCAGGGCCGCACTCTGACGACCGCCGACCCGCCGAAGCCGCCCCCGTACGAGAAGGGCCGTTTCCGCATCGCGGTGAGCCGCACCAGGCCCCCTGAGTTCGTCCAGAAGCTGGCCTACCTCGTCGGCGCCGACCTCGTGCCGATCGGCTCGGCCGGGGCCAAGATCTCGGCGGTGCTCACCGGCGAGGTGGAGGCGTACGTACACGCCGGTGGCCAGTACGAGTGGGATTCCGCCGCGCCGGTCGCCGTCGCCCAGGCCGCCGGGGTTCACGCGAGCCGGATCGACGGCTCCGAGCTGACCTACAACCAAGCCGACCCCTCACTACCCGATATCCTGGTTTCCCTACCGGAGCTGGCGGCATCCCTGCTCGCCGGAATCCGGGACCTGCACCGCTGAACCGCCGGAGGAAAGCTCCCATGCTCCAGCGCGACTACACGACGTCGCAGCTCGATGTGCTCGAAGCAGAGGCCATCCACATCATGCGTGAGGTGGCCGCCGAGTTCGAGCGTCCGTGTCTGCTCTTCTCCGGGGGCAAGGACTCGATCGTCATGCTCCGCATCGCGGAGAAGGCGTTCTGGCCCGCCGCGATCCCGTTCCCGCTCATGCACGTCGACACCGGGCACAACTTCGACGAGGTCATCGAGTTCCGCGACCGGCGCTCGGCCGAGCTGAGCGCGCGGCTGATCGTGGCCAGCGTGCAGGACTCCATCGACCAGGGCCGGGTCGTGGAGGAGACCGGGCGGCGCGCCTCGCGCAACCGCCTGCAGACGACCACGCTGCTCGACGGGATCGAGGAGCACGAGTTCGACGCGGTCTTCGGCGGCGCGCGGCGCGACGAGGAGAAGGCCAGGGCCAAGGAGCGGGTGTTCTCCTTCCGCGACGACTTCGGGCAGTGGGACCCGAAGAACCAGCGCCCCGAGCTGTGGAACCTCTACAACGCGCGCATCCGCAAGGGCGAGCACATCCGCGTCTTCCCGCTGTCGAACTGGACCGAGCTCGACATCTGGGACTACATCCGGCGTGAGGGCATCGAGATCCCCTCCATCTACTTCGCCCACACCCGCAAGGTCTTCGAGCGCGACGGCATGTTGCTGCCCGACGCCGACGTCGTGCAGCGCGGCGAGGACGAGCCGCTGTACGAGGCCGTGGTGCGTTACCGCACGGTGGGCGACATGACCTGCACGGGCGCGGTGCAGTCCGCGGCCGCCACGGTCGAGGAGATCATCGAGGAGATCGCCGCCACCCGGATCACCGAGCGCGGCGCCACCAGGGCCGACGACCGCGCGTCCGAGGCCGCGATGGAAGATCGTAAGCGAGAGGGCTACTTCTAAAAATGGACATTCTGCGCTTTGCCACGGCGGGAAGCGTCGACGACGGCAAGTCCACCCTCATCGGACGGTTGCTCTTCGACTCCAAGGCGATCTTCGAGGACCAGCTCGAGGCCGTCGAGCGGACCTCGCGCGACCGCGGCACCGAATACACCGACCTGTCACTGCTGACCGACGGCCTGCGGGCCGAGCGGGAGCAGGGGATCACGATCGACGTGGCCTACCGCTATTTCGCGACGCCGCGCCGCAAGTTCATCATCGCCGACACGCCCGGGCACATCCAGTACACCCGCAACATGGTCACCGGCGCCTCCACGGCCGACCTGGCGATCATCCTCATCGACGCCCGCAAGGGCGTGCTGGAGCAGTCGCGGCGGCACGCGTTCCTGACCACGCTGCTGCGCGTCCCGCACCTGGTGCTGGCCGTCAACAAGATGGACCTGGTCGACTACTCGCAGGAGCGCTTCGAGGAGATCAGGGAGGAGTTCACCGCGTTCGCCTCCAAGCTGAACGTCTCCGACCTCACCTTCATCCCGATCTCCGCGCTCAACGGCGACAACGTGGTCTCGCGCTCGGAGAACATGCCCTGGTACCTGGGCACCTCTCTCCTGCACCACCTGGAGAACGTGCACATCGCCTCCGACCGCAACCTGACCGACGTGCGCTTCCCCGTCCAGTACGTGATCCGCCCGCAGCGCGCCACGGACCACGCCTTCCACGACTACCGCGGCTACGCGGGCCAGGTGGCGGGCGGCGTGCTCAAGCCCGGTGACGAGGTCGTGCACCTGCCCTCGGGCCTGAACACGCGGATCGCCTCCATCGACACCTTCGACGGGCCGCTGGAGGAGGCGTTCCCGCCCATGTCGGTGACGCTGCGCTTCGAGGACGACCTCGACATCTCGCGCGGCGACATGATCGCCAGGCCCAACAACCAGCCGCAGGCGGCGCAGGAGCTGGAGGCGATGGTCTGCTGGATGGGCGACGGCCTCAAGCTGACGCCCCGGTCCAAGCTGACGATCAAGCACACCACCCGCACGGCCCGCGCGATGGTGCGTGACCTGCACTACCGGCTCGACGTCAACACCCTGCACCGGGACGAGGAGGCGACGTCGCTCGGCCTCAACGAGATCGGGCGGGTGTCGCTGCGGGTGACGCAGCCGCTGTTCGTCGACGACTACGCGCGTAACAGGATGACCGGCGGTTTCATCCTGGTGGACGAGGCCACGAACGGCACCGTCGGCGCCGGGATGATCATCGACGCAAGCTGAAGGTAGATCTTTCGGCGTTCTCCTTACCCACTGATTACCGTCCGCGCTAGGGTCATCGCGTTCCGTGTTCGACGACGCGAAGGCTCTTCTCCGTGACAGATCGCACGACCGCCCAGGTGATCTACCTGGGCGGCCTTGGGCGCAGCGGCAGCACGCTGCTCGAGAGGCTCCTCGGTGAGCTTCCCGGCGTGGTGGCGCTCGGCGAGGTCGTGCATCTGTGGGACCGGGGAGTCCTCGCCGAGGAGCTCTGCGGGTGCGGCACGGCCTTCCCGTCCTGTCCCTTCTGGCGCTTCGTGGGGGAGCGCGCGTTCGGCGGATGGACCCGGCGGCTGGCTGAGCGAATTCTGGCGTTGCGCGCCAGGGTCGACCGCACCCGCAGAATCGCCCGCATCGACCATCCCGACCTGGCCGAATACGTGCGGGCCTACCGACAGCTTTACGACGCGACCGGCGCGTCGGTCGTGATCGACTCCAGCAAGCACGCCTCGCTGGCCTGCTGCCTGGTGGCGAGCGGGGTGGACGTACGGATCGTGCACGTGGTCAGGGACCCGCGCGCGGTGGCCCACTCATGGGCCAGGGCCGTGCCGCGGCCCGAGGACGGGCAGCCCATGACCCGCTGGGGGCCGGCCCGCACGGCGGCCCACTGGGCGGCCCAGAACCTGGCGATGGAGCTTCTCCCCGGGCGCGGGGCGCGCGTGACCAGGGTCCGTTACGAGGATCTGCTCGCCGCGCCCGGGGAGACCCTGACCGCGCTGGCCTTGCGGCTCGGGCTGCCCAAGCCGGAGCTGCCCTTCCTGGAGGGGCGCACCGCCTGGCTGGGGATCTCCCACACGGCCTCGGGCAACCCGATGCGCTTCCACGTGGGGCGGGTGGAGCTGCGGCGCGACGACTCGTGGCTGTCGGGCCTGCCCGAGGGCGACCGGCGGGTGGTCAACGCGCTCACCTGGCCGCTCAGGGCCCGATACGGCTACTGGGGGGCGGCCGCGTGAGCCCCTCCGTGGGAGTCGTCATCCCGACCCGCGGCGACCGGCCGGGGCCGCTTCGCGAGGCCGTGGCGGCGGTGCTGAGCCAGGATTACCCAGGGAAGATCTCCGTGGTCGTGGTCGCCGACGGTTGTCCGGCCCGCGAGATCGACGTTTCTCCTGCCGTGCGCGTGTTGCCCAACACGCGCACGGCAGGCCTGCCCGGCGCCCGCAACACCGGCATCGCCGCCTGTGAGAGCGATCTGATCGCCTTCTGCGACGACGACGACGTGTGGCTGCCCGGCAAGCTGGCCGCCCAGGTGCGGGCGCTCCGAGGCGGGGGCGAGTTCGCCAGTTGCGGCATCGAGGTGGAGCACGGGCGCCGCCGCGTGGTCCGCCTCGCGGGAACTTCCACCGTGACCGCGGACGACCTGGTTCGTTCGCGGATGGTGATGGTGCACTCATCCACCTTTCTGTTCGAGCGGGGCCTGCTCCGGCCTGACGAGAGCGCGCCCGCGGGACAGAACGAAGACTGGGACCTGGCTCTACGCGCCGCCAAGCGGCGGCCGCTTGTCCACGTCGACCGGCCGCTTGTGCTTGTGCGCTGGGCCGGGTCCCACTATGCGGCCCGTTGGGCGGACCGCATCGCCGGGCTGGAGTGGATGCTCGCCCGGCATCCAGAACTGGCCGTGGACCCGCGCGGCGCGGCGCGGGTCTACGGTCAGCTGGCCTTCGGCCATGCCGCGCTCGGGCACCGGCGGGCCGCGCTCCGCTGGGCCGCCCGCACCTTCGCGGCCCGTCCCGCGGAGCCGCGCGCTCCGATCGCGCTGGCGGTGGCGGCAGGGCTGGTCTCCGCGGCCGGCGTCCTGTCCGCCCTGCACCACCGGGGTCACGGCATTTGACCTCCAGGACCACCGCACCGAGGCCTCCGGCCCAGCGCCCTTCCGAGCCGGGCGAGCGCACCAAGACCGTGCCGCCGTCCGAGAGCACGGTGCCCGACGACGCGCCGCACGAGCCGGCCTCCGCCCGGGTGTGGGTGGGCGGGGTCGGTGTGGACGCGCTCACCGAGGAGGAGGTCGTCCGGCGGGTGGCGGCGGCGTTGGAGGCCGGGGAGGGCGGGCGGATCGTCACCCCCAACGTGGACATCTGCCGTGCCGCCGCCGCCGATCCGGAGCTCAGGGAGCTCGTGTGCTCGGCCGATCTCGTCGTCACCGACGGCATGCCGCTGGTGTGGGCCGCCAGGTTACTCGGCACCCCCGTGCCCGAGCGCGTCACCGGAGCGGACCTCATCTGGTCGCTCAGTGAGCTGGCCGCGCGCCGGGGCTGGCCCGTCTACCTGCTCGGCGGCCCGCCCGGCGTGGCACGCAGGGCGGCGGGGGCGCTCACGAGCCGCCACCCCGGGCTGGAGGTCTGCGGCGTGGACGCGCCCGCCTATCGTTTCGACGCCACCCCTGAGGGCACGCGGAGCGTCCACCGGAAGGTGATCGACGCCCGGCCCCGGCTGGTCTTCGTCGGGCTCGGGTTCCCGCGCCAGGACCGCCTCATCGCCGGGCTGCGGGAGGAGCTGCCGGAGGCGTGGTTCGTGGGCTGCGGGGCGGCCATCGCCTTCGCCGCCGGCACCGTCGCCCGCGCGCCCGAGTGGATGCGGCCGGCCGGGCTGGAGTGGGCGTTCCGGCTGGTCAGCGAGCCTGGGCGGCTGGCGCGCCGCTATCTGGTCGACGACCTGCCGTTCGCGGTGCGGCTGCTCGGCGGCTGCCTGGCGACGCGGCTCAGGCCGTGGTGAGCGCGCGGACGCGGGCGGCGTCCTCCTCGCTGAGCCCGCGCGCGCCCTCCACCAGCGCCTGACGGGAGTCCATGCGCCGGTAGGCCGTGCGCGACAGGCCCGACCAGGTGAAGCCCGTCCCGGGGCCTGCCGCGGGGTGGTGGCAGGCTCGGGTGATGCGGCGTTCGGCGGTGGGGGTCCAGCGGAGGCCGGCGTAGGCGTACAGGCGCTGGAAGCCGGGGAGGGGGTCGGCGGCCAGGGACTCGTACGAGGTGAGCAGGATGCCGGGGGTGCCGGCCAGGATCGTGCGGGTCGCCCGCCACAGCGCCGCCGCCTTGGCCACCCGGTCCTGGGAGCCGATGAGCGAGCGCAACTCCAGGAGTTCGGGGTGGTCGCGGGTCAGGAGCGGTTGTTCCAGGAGTTCGTGGAAGTACACCGTCCACCCCAGCCGCTGCCAGCTCGCCACGAACGACACCGGGTCGCGTACCAGGGCGATCACCCTGCACCCCAGCCGCCGCGCGAACCAGCCAGCGCTGAGCACCGCGAACGGGTCGTCGAGGAGTGCCCGCCGCCCGGCCAGGCGGCCGAGGGTGAAGGCGGTGCCGTAGCGGAGCAGGCGGGCCAGGTCGTACGGGGAGCGGTTCGTCCGCAGCTCGGCCAGCCAGCGGTAGCGCAGAGCCGCCGTGTCGCGGAAGGCGGGCAGCCAGTGCGCGGAGTTGTCATCGCAGATGTACTGGAACCGGTGCGTCACCCGGGCAGCGAGCACCCCGGGACAGCGGCCGGGCGGATGCTGGGGGTTGAGGGGCTCGTTGACGTAGACCAGGTCGCCTCCGGCGGCGAGCATCCGGCCCGTCCAGCTCGTACCGCTGCGTGGCAGGCCCGTGACCAGCACCGTCATGCCGCCGCCCAGTCGCGCACGCGCAGCGCCGCGAGGGTGTGGCGGCCGAAGGGGTGCAGGCCGTAGCGGCGGTGGAGCTGCCACAGGGGCAGCAGGTTCTTGACCAGCACTCCGCCCGACCAGCCGGCGACCGCCCCGAGCGCCCCGTGGGCCGGGATCAGCGCCAGGTCGAGCAGCACGGTGCAGCCGATCGCGGCCAGTAGGTTGAGCAGGCTGAAGACGGTGTGCCCCGCGGCGGTCAGGACCACGTCCACCATGCCGCAGGCGGTCGCCACCATCATCGTCCCGGACAGCACCAGCGCCACGGGCACCGCCGAGCCGTACGTGGGCCCGAACAGCCGGAGCACCCACGGCGCCAGCCCCGCGTACGCCAGCCACACCGGCCACGTCAGCAGCACCAGCCAGATCGTGGCCGCCTGGTACAGCTCCCCGGCCCGCTCACGCTCGCCGTCGGCCAGCGCCCTGACCAGCCCAGCCTGTACGGCCTGCGCCAGCCCCTGGTTGGCGAGCTGCCCCACCACCTTGAACCGGGTCGCGGCCGTGTAGACGGCGGCCTGCGCGGGCCCCGCGAGCAGCGCCACGATCACGATGTCCACCCGCTGGAACACCGCCTGGATCGCCCCCGCGACCGAGCGCGGAGCCGTGTACCGCCACAGGTCCCGCCCGGTCCCCGGCAGGTACGGCGTCCGCGGCACCCGCCCCCGCAACCCGCCCGCCGCCAGCACCAGCACCGGCACGTACGGCGCCCCCCACGCCAACGGCAACCACCAGGCCGCCGCCCCCGCCAGCGCCGCACCGGCCACGAGCACGAGCTGGCAGGCCGGCACCAGCACCCCGTCCAGCATCACGGTAGGCCGCACGGCCCCGAACCCGCGCGTGACGGCCAGCAGCACGTCCGTCGCCACCATGACCGGCAGCAGCACCGCCAGCGCCCCCAGACGCGGGTACAGCACGACCGCGGCGGCCGTCGCGACCGCCAGGCAGGGCACGAGCGCCGCCCGGAGATACCCGGAAATACCGCGATAGCCGTAGGTCTTGGCGCGGGCGATGAAGTAGACCAGCCCGTTCCCGGCGTCGAGCTTGGCGATGCCCGCCGCCATCAGGGCCAGCGCCGTCGCGGTGAAGAAGGCGCCCGCGTCGGTGGCCGGGTACGTCCTGGTGACCACCACGACCAGGACGAACTGCGCCATCGCGCTGAAAGCGGCCCCCGTGACCCCCGCCAGCCCCCGCCGTACGATCACCGCCGCCACGAGGGCTCACCGCCGAGCCAGCGCGCCAGCCGCGCGTCGTACGCCTCGAAGTGGTCCCGCAGCGCCCGCCCCAGCACCCGGGGCACCGGACGGGGCAGCGCGCGCCTGTTGTGCCGGTCGAACGTGGGATAGCCCAGGTGCGGCACCCCCAGGAACTCCAGCACCCGGTCATAGACCGCCTCCGGCTCGGCGAAGAAGCGGTGGCTGTCGAGCACGAGGATGCGTTCGGGGCCGATCAGCGGCTCCAGCCGGTCGAGCTGGTCGGCGTAGCGGCCCCGCTCCACGTAGGCGTGGTGGCGGTGGGAGTGGTGCACGGCGAAGGGCGAGTCGCGCAGCAGCTCCTCGGCCCCGGCCAGGCGCTCGCCCTCCAGCTCAAGCGCGTGCTCGAAGTGGGACTCCGTCTCGAAGCCCCTGGCCAGCTCGTGGGCGTGCGCCGAGCAGGCGCGTTCCACCGGGTCGCGGACGAGCACGATCAGTTTCACGCCGGGCAGGTCTTTGGCGATGCGTTCGCCGGCCAGGGGGTGGAACAGGTAGTAGGGGGAGGATTCGTAGGCATGGGCGCGGGTGCCGTACCGGTGGGCGAGCAGGGCCGCGCTCACCCGCAGCGGGAAGTGCGCCTGGTACCAGGCCGGGCCGTGCCGGTAGGCGACGTCGAAGTAGTGGACGCCCTTGTGCATGACGGGTTTGAGGAGCAGCGGGTGCTGGGCCAGCGCGCGGTAGAGCGAGGTGGTGCCGCACCGCTGCCCGCCCGCGATCAGGAACGACGGCAGCACGCGCGCCCCCGAGGTGAACCGTCCCGTGGCCCGCGACAGCGACAACACCGATTGCTTCATCGTCTTCAAGTGAGCAGCTCCTCGTGGTCGACGGCCGGGTAGAGCCAGGACTCGGGCGGGCCCAGCGGGGCGTGGCCGTCGGCGGCGTGTCGTTCGGCCAGGGTGATGAGGTAACGCGCCGCGGTCCGCCTGGCCGTGGCGGGGGCCAGGCCCAGGGGCGCCAGCACCCGTACGGATCCGGCCACGCACGCGCGCGCCGCGACCGGTGGCCGCATCCTGCGCAGCGCCCGCTGGAAGTGGTGGTGGACGGCGTCGAAGCCGTAGGGGACGCCGATTTCGTACCGTTCCCAGTCCCAGACCAGCAGGCGGCCGTCGGGGGAGCGGCACAGGTTCCAGGGGGCGAGGTCGCCGTGCCAGGCGGGGCGGGTGCCGCCGGTGCCCGCGATCTCCCTGACCGCCTCCAGCAGCAGCGGCCCCGGCACCCGGCCGCGCCGCACCGGCAGCGGCGACAGCGCCAGCACCGACAGACCGCGCCAGTCGCCGTGGTGCAGCACGGCCGGCGCGGTGACGGTGTCCAGGGAGAGCCCGGCCAGCCTGCGCAGCGCCGCCGCCTCGGTGGCGATCAGGTCGCGGGCCTTCTCGGTGTCGCCGATCTTGACGAACGCCAGCCGGCGGCCGCCCGAGCGGGCCTCCAGGATGGGCTTGCGGTTGGCGCGCAGCGCGGGGCGCACATGGAGGACGGTCTCGACCGGCTGATGGAAGACCTCGCTCAGGTACGCCGAGATCGACCCCTCGACCGGCACCACCACCTTCGCGCCCACGTGCCACCAGCGGCGCGGCGCCAGGCGGCGGGGCAGGGCGGCGTGCGGGAGCAGCGTGTACGCCAGCGGCGAGCCGCCCCCTGGGTACAACAGCCGCAAGGTCTCCTCTAGATACCCAAGACGTACAGCGGCATCGTTCATGTGTTCCTCCACAGGAGGGCGAACGAGACGAGATAGAGGCTGAGGGGCGTGACCAGGCCGTCGTAGACGAACATGTAGAGCAGCACGAGCCCCATCACCAGCACCCCGGCCAGCCCGATCGGGCTGCGGTCGCGCCAGTGGCGGCGGATCGCGCCCACGAAGAACGCCACGTAGAGCACCGCCCCCGTGAACCCCTGCGTGATGATCAGCAACCAGAGCTGCCCGTCGCTGCCCAGCGGCGGATGCCCGCAGGTCTGGCACCACTCGGTCTTGCCCGTGGTGATCGTGCGATGGTTGCCGGTGGCGTTGCGGGTGTTGCCGTAGCCGATGACCGGCGAGTGGCCGGCGGCGGCGAGGGTGGAGGTCACGGTGAAGGCGCGGATGTCGTTGGAGTGCGGCTTGTCCAGGCGCTGCGCGACCAGCGACGCCAGCGGGCTGAGCGCGAACGCCAGCGCCGCCGCCACGGCCGCGCCGCACAACGCCACCCTCGTGCGCCCGCCCACCCGGACGATCAGGTAGAGCGCGGTCAGGCCGAGGCCGATCCACAGGCCGCGGTTGAGCGAGTACACGATGGGGATGGCCGCCAGGGCGATCACCACGGCCGCGAAGAGCCGGTGCCGCGACCTGCCGTACACACAGAAGCCCACCACGAACCAGACCAGCAGCACCGAGGCGTTGCTGCCCCAGGCGTTGGCCCACTCGTACGGCGCCTCGGGCCTGGGCAGGGAGAACCCCAGCACCTTCTGCGTCTGGGCGGCGGTCGGGTGGATGAGGTTCCGCACGAAAGAGTTGCCGCCGATCCAGTCGGGCAGCACCAGCTCCACCGGCGAGGTGAACTCGAAGCCGGGGAAGAGCACGCCGAGCAGCCCGCCCGCGACCGTGGTGACGAACAACACCCCGAGCATGCGCACCAGGCGCAGTTGCGGCAGCTCCCGCTCGGTGAGGTTGCCCAGGTAGAGCACCATGACCAGGACGGCGCAGTAGAGCGCCAGCCGCATGCCGTAGCCGAGCAGGCGGCCCGCCCCGAGCTCCCCGTGCGTCCCCGGCGGCGAGTCAGCCAGCATCAGCCCGCTCACCAGGTACCCGGCCAGCAGCAGCACCCACAGCCCGAACCCGCGCGGCACGCTGATCGGCCGGCGCCGCCACAACAGCACCGCCATGGGCACGGCCAGCACGATCACCGACAGCCCGCCGAACCCGAGCGCCCACCAGAGCGGATAGCCGACCAGCAGCGCCGCGATGGGCCACGCGGGCCCTGTCACGTCTGCTTGCCCGGCCGGCGTTGGTGGATCGCCTGCATGGGCGTGGTCTCGGCCGTCAGGCTCGCCTCGATCTCGCCGGTCGCGACGAGCTTGCCGAGCGGGGTGTGCTGGCGGGCATCCAGCAGGGGGACGAACGAGGGCACCTCGTCGGTGGCCGTCACCACGCCGATGATCGGCACGTCGTGCCTGGCGAGCCGGCGTACGACTGCTTCGACGTCCACCGAGCGGACCCGGCCGAGGCCGACCAGCAGCACGGCCGCGTCCGCCCTGGTCAGGTCGCGGACGTCGGAGCCGTCGAGCACGACGAGCGGCGCGCTGACGGCCAGCGGCTCTGCCAGCGACGAGGCGTACAGCTCGGCGGGCAGCGCCTTGACCAGCAGGCGTTTGCCGGGGCAGGCGGAGACCACGGCGCCGGCCAGATCGTGCAGCACGCCGTGCTCGCGCGGGCTCGACAGGTCGCTGAGCACGGGCAGGCCGGTGAGGCGTTCGACGTCGGCGGGGGTGCGCAGCCGGGTGTCGAACCGGTCGCGGGTGTAGGCGGCGGCCGAGCCGAGCAGCAGCCCCGCCATCAGCCCGGTGCCGAGGTGCAGCGGCAGGCTGGGGGAGCTGGGCGCGGCCGGGGGCGTGGCCTGGCTGATGACCGAGCCGGGGCTCACCGCGACCGTGCGCAGCGCGTCGTACTTGAGCGCCAGATTGGCCGCCTGCCGGTTGAGCACGCCCTGGCGCTGCGTGGCGATCGCGTGCTCGGGGCTGCTCCTGGCCAGGCGGGCGAGCTGTTTGATCACCACGTCGATCCCGGCGTTGACCTGCTTGAGCTTGCTGAGCACGGCCTCCTGCTGCTCGGCCATGGAGGTCAGCGCGCTCTCGCGGCGGTTGGCCAGGTACGCCTCCGCGTACGAGCGGGACTGCGCGGCTGAGGCGGCGGGGTCGGCGGCCGTCACCGAGATCCACAACACCGACGAGTTGGGCGGCACGGAGACCTCGACCGGCTCGGGCGTGGTCAGGCCGAGCGCCCTGGCCACCCGCGCCGCGACCACGGCCGACTGCGCGACCTGGGCCTCGGTGTCGAGGTTGAGCGACTCGCGCTGGCGGCTGGTGACCTGGTTGGCCGGCTCCTGCGGGCCGACCGGCGTGACCAGCACCTGCGTGGTCGCGGTGTAGGCGGGCGGGGTGAGGCGCAGCACCGCGAGGCCCGCGGTGCCTCCGACGACCACGCAGCCCACCAGGAGCAACCAGCGCCGGCGAATCAGCGAAAGATGCTCGTCCAGGTCGGTGCCGGAGCTCATGAGCGCCCACTATAGGCGGGACGATTATCACCCAGGTTGAATACTCAAGATTTTCTCCGGTAAGGCCCTATAGCAGAATTCCCATAAAGCGAAATATCCGGAAATTCCGAACGTCACTTCACCGCCACGAACTGGGGAGACTTCCACACTGGCTGAAGTTCCAGGAATGACATGGCAAGGTTCAGGTGTGATAGGCGGGGGTCGTTCGACGAAGGAGTTGGAAGGCTTTGCAGCTACGGGGAATTTCGCATATCGCAACATTTGGCGGCGTCGTTCTGGCGGTGTCCGCCATGCTGATCACCGGGCTGGCCGCCTGCTCCGACGCCGAGGGCGCCCACACGTCGCAGCGCCCGGCTCAGGGCCCGGTCCAGGCCCCCACGACGAAGTCGGCGGCGGCCTCGCCCGCCTGCACGGCCACCTCCAGGCTCATCCCGTCCTGCGGCGCCTGGTGGGGCCTGGCGCCCGAGGTCTTCACCGGCGCGCCGGTGGAGCAGGCGCTGCACGGCGCGGAGTCGCGGATGGGGGCCGCGGCCGACGTGCTGCACGTCTATCACCGGGGCAGCGAGTTGTTCCCCACCGACGCCGAGGTCAGGCTGGCCCGCGACCCCGCCAGGCCGCGATTGCTCATGATCAACTGGAAGCCGTCGTTCGACCACACCTGGTCGGAGATCGCCGAAGGCGCCCTCGACGGCAGGATCGACCGGCTGGCCGCCTACCTCCGGCGCACCTTTCCCGAGCGCTTCTTCCTCACCCTGCACCATGAGCCGGAGAACGACGTGGACTCCTCGTCGGACTCGGGCATGCGGGCCATCGACTACGCGGCCATGTTCCGGCACGTCGTGCTGCGGTTGCGGGCCGGAGGGGTGAAGAACGCGGTCGTGGTCATGACGTACATGGGGGCGCCGAACTGGGCGGCGAAGTCCTGGTTCGAGGATCTCTACCCGGGTGACGACGTGGTGGACTGGGTGGCCATGGACCCGTATGCCGATGACCGGGTGCACGACTTCGACGGGCTCGTGAACAAGACGCGCAAGGAATATCCGGAGTGGCCCGGTTTCTATCGGTGGATGCAGGCGCGTTTTCCCGGCAAGCCGGTCATGGTGGCCGAGTGGGGGGTGTTCGAGCGGCCGCGCGACGGGGCGTTCAAGCGGAAGTTCTTCGAGTCGGTGCTGGCTCAGATCAAGCGATATCCGCAGATCAAGGCGTTGATCTACTTCGACTCGCCGCAGGCGCCGCGCGGGGACACGAGCTTCGACTCCGATCCGGGGGCCGACAAGGCGTTCACCGAGCTGGCTCGAGATCCGTACTTTCGCTCGACGCCCGTGCCGCGGCCCTGAGTTTGACCCGCCAGCCGACGACGGTGACGGCCGTGGCCGCGACGAGGGCCCAGACGGTGAGCGTGTTGCTGACGTCGAGCAGTTTGAGGGCGGAGGCGAGCAGGACGATCGCCAGCATGGCCCTGATCAGGCCGCCGGGGGCGCGCGAGGAGATCCTGGCGCCCAGGTAGACGCCCGGGATCGAGCCGATGAGCAGCGACAGCGTGAGGTCGGCCTGGAAGTCGCCGAACAGCAGGTGGCCGAGGGCGGCGGAGGCGACCAGCGGCACGGCCTGGACGAGGTCGGTGCCGACGAGCTGGTTGGCCTTGAGCGCCGGGTAGAGGGCGAGCAGGGCCACGATGATCAGCGATCCCGAGCCGACGGAGGAGACGCCGACCACCAAACCGCCCACCGTACCGACCAGTAGGGTCGGGATTGGGCGCACGACGATGTCGCGGGCGTTCGACGTGCCGCCCCTCCCGCCGAGCCAGCTCTTCACCGCCATGCCCGCGACGGCCAGCAGCAGGGCGACGCCGAGCGCGTAGGTGACCGCGTCGCTCACCGCGAACGCCCTGGCCAGGAAGACCCCGCAGAAGGCCGCCGGAACCGAGCCCGCGCACAACCAGCCGACCAGGCGCAGGTTGACGGTGCCCTGCCGCAGGTGCACGACGCTGCCGACCGGCTTCATCACGGCCGAGGCGACCAGGTCGCTGGAGACCGCGGCCAGCGGCGGGACGTTGAAGAACAACATCATCATCGGGGTCATGAGAGCCCCGCCGCCCATCCCGGTCAGCCCGACCACGATGGCGACGACGAACGACCCGCCGATCAGCGCCCAGTCGATCACCGGATCCACCCTCCGATCTTGAGCGTGTCCAGCACCCGGGAGACGGCCGCCTCGATCGAGATGTGCGTGGTGTCGATCTCCAGGTCGGCGTCGTCCGGCTCCTCGTAGGGGTCGGAGATGCCGGTGAACTCGGGGATGAGCCCGGCGCGGGCCTTGGCGTACAGGCCCTTGCGGTCGCGCCGCTCGCACTCCTCCAGCGGCGTGGCGACGTGGACCAGCAGGAAGTCCGCGCCGACGGACTCGACCATCTCGCGCACTTCCTCGCGGGTCGCCGCGTAGGGCGCGATCGGGGCGCAGACGGCCAGGCCGCCGTGGCGGGCGGTCTCGGCGGCGACGAAGCCGATGCGGCGGATGTTCAGGTCGCGGTCGGCCTTGGAGAAGGTCAGGCCCTTGGACAGCAGGTGGCGCACCACGTCGCCGTCGAGGTAGGTGACCGTGCGGGTGCCCAGCTCCAGCAGCGCGTCGCGCAGGCCGCGGGCGATCGTGGACTTGCCCGAGCCGGACAGGCCCGTGAAGAACACCACCAGGCCGCGGCGGTGCGGCGGGCCGGGGATGTGCACGGGGTCGGGGCCCGCCAGGTGCTCGGTCGCGCCGTAGGCGGTGGCCACGTGTTCGCGCAGCTCCAGGTCGATCTCCGGCTCGTCGCGCGGGGCCAGGGGGACCGAGACGACGATCGTGTCCGCGGGCAGCTTCTCCTTGGCGCGCAGCGCGGCGCGTACGATCGCGGGGCCCGCCTCGCCGTAGGAGAGGGGGAGCAGCAGGATCGTCGCGTCGAGCTCCTTGGCGGTGGCGACGATCTCCCCGAGATCGTCGAGGGGGCCGCGCATGGTGACGGCGAGCGCGGACCGTCCGGCCAGCTCGTCCTTGACCTGCGCGGGGGTACGCCGCAGGCGGGCGAACGGGCCGTGCTCCGGCGCCCCCAGGCTCTTGATCGGCCCGGAGGTCAGGCCGTCGGGCTCGTGGGCCGCCACGCTCAGCGCGGCCAGGGGGAGGCCCTCGGGGTCGAGCAGCGTGACCTCCTCGCCCGGGGCCAGGTCGGCCTGGACGGTGAGGGTGACGGGAGCCGGCCAGCGGGTGCCGTCGGCCAGCGTGCCCCGCTCGTGCACGGCGTGCAGGTCGTCGTGGCCGAGGAACCCGGTCAGCGGCTCGAACGCCCCGGAGAGCAGCAGTTCGAGGTCGGCCAGCTCGCGCGGGTCGGGGGTCCACTCCACGGTTCCTACATCCCAACTATTCCGATTGAATTGGTAGGAAAGGAGTTTAGCGACTGAAACCAGTGTGCCGCTAGACCCGGTCCCCTAGGTCACGGTGCCTGACCCGCGCACCTATCTTCCCCCCTTCCTCGCGGTGTCCCGCCAAGGTGGTCAGATGAGCCGGGCGAAGTGGTGCTGCGGCTTTCTGATCACCATGGTGATCTCGTCGTGGGAGGCGGGGAAACGGCCGCTGGTCAGGCTGGACATGAGGGCGACGGCGGCGGTGCCGATCCTGCCAGAGCGGGCCGGGCCGCTGGTGTTGCGCTCGTCGTCGGTGATCATCAGGCCACGGCTGAGGCAGAACGCGTGCAGGCCGTCGCTGGAGGCCAGGGGCTCGTACACGGCGGGAAGCGGGCCCGGCGTGCCCGGCCTGACCAGGGGCCGCCACAGCAGGCGGCGCAGCCACGACGGCGAGATGCGGTCGAGCAGGCCGTAGGCGGACTTCCTGTCGCGGACGCGCAGCAGCACCAGGCCGCCAGGGCGCAGGGACTGCAGCAGCCGGTCGAAGACCAGCTCCGCGTGCCGGACGCGTTCCAGCAGGAAGGAGAGCTGGATGACGTCGAAGGCCCTGGGCGGCAGCGGCACGCAGCGCAGGTCGCCCAGCGACCAGGTGACCAGGTCGGCGCGCTCCTCCAGCACGCGCCTGACCGCGGGGTGGTCCTCGTCGGCCCCGGTCGCCCGGGTCTCCATGTGCTCGACCACGAGTGGTTCGTCGTGCGCGCAGCCGGCGACCAGGACGTCGAGCCGCCTCATCGGCTGCCCGGCGCAGTGCTCGCGGACCCGCTGACCGAAGAAGTCGCCTCTCAGGGCGACCGATCGCACCTCAGACATGTGACCTAGCGTAATCACTCAATCGGTATCAGTAATGCATTTCCCTGCTAGCGTCCTGGCCCGTGAGCGATCAGGTCTACGTGGGCAACGCCGGTGTGGACGCAGCCGGCGACCGGGGGTGGCTGCTCGGTCACTTCAAACCCCCTGGTGACCCAAGACACAGCGAAGACGTCGAGATCAAGTGGGGCGTGCACCCACCGGGCGACGAGCGGGCGGAGTGGGTCAGGGACGAGGACCGCACGGCGCTGCTGGTGTTGATCAGCGGCCGGTTCCGGGTGGAACTGCCGGGGCGCAGCGTGTTGCTGGCCGAGCCGGGCGACTACGTGGTCTGGGGCGAGGGCGTCGACCATTCCTGGCGTGCGGAGCGGCAATCCACGGTGCTCACGGTGCGCTGGCCCTCCGTGCCTGGTTACCGCGTCGAGTGAGGTTGCGCGGCGAGTAGTCTTGAACGAGACCCCCGCGACCTGACACGGCCGGGGGTAATCGTGTTGCCGTCGTGGGGCTGTGGACGTATCTGATGAGTCTTTCTGGACTACTTGACCTTGTTCGCGCCGACCCGAAGCTGACCGCCGCTCTCGAAGAGGGCGGCGACGTCTCGCTGATCGCGCCGTCCGCGTTGCGCCCTTTCGGGGTGGCCGCGCTGGCCGGGCACGACCAGCGCACTGTGCTCGCCGTGACCGCGACCGGGCGTGAGGCGGAAGACCTCGCCGCCGCGTTGACGAGCCTCATCGAGCCCGCGGAGCTCGGCTCCGTGTCGGTGTTCCCGGCCTGGGAGACGTTGCCGCACGAGCGGCTCTCGCCGCGCAGCGACACCGTCGGGCAGCGGCTGGCGGTGCTGCGCAGGCTGTCGCACCCGGTCAAGGGCGACACCGCCGCCGGGCCGCTCAGTGTGATCGTGGCGCCGATCAGGGCGTTGTTGCAGCCGATCGTGAAGGGGCTCGGCGACCTGGAGCCCATCCGGCTGCGCGCCGGTGACGACGCCGACCTCGACGAGGTGGTCGCCAACCTGGTCGCCAACGGTTACCGCCGGGTGGACATGGTGGAGAAGCGCGGCGAGGTGGCCGTGCGCGGCGGGCTGCTCGACGTGTTCCCGCCGACCGAGGAGCATCCGCTGCGGCTGGAGTTCTGGGGCGACACGGTCGAGGAGATCCGCTGGTTCAAGGTGGCCGACCAGCGCTCGCTGGAGGCGGCCGAGGACGGGTTGTTCGCGCCGCCGTGCCGTGAGCTGCTGCTGACCGACGAGGTGCGGGCCAGGGCGCGTGAGCTGGCCGAGGAGCATCCGGCGCTGGCCGAGGTGCTCGACCAGCTCGCCGAGGGCATTCCGGTCGAGGGCATGGAGGCGTTCGCGCCCGTGCTGGCGGGGGAGATGGACCTGCTGCTCGACCACCTGCCGATCAGGTCGGCGGTGTTCGTGTGCGACCCCGAGCGGATCAGGGGCAGGGCCGAGGAGCTCGTACGCACCTCGCAGGAGTTCCTCGAAGCCTCCTGGATCAACGCGGCGGCCGGCGGCGAGGCGCCGATCGACCTGGGCGCGGCCGCGTTCCGCACGCTGGAGGACATCCGCGGGCACGCCGACGTGCTGGGCCAGCCGTGGTGGACGATGGCGCCGTTCGGCGTCGGGGTGGAGCTGGACGCGCAGGACTCCGAGGCCTACCGCGGCGACACGGCCAAGGCGCTGGCCGACATCAAGGGCTGGCTGGCCGAGGAGAAGGCCGTCGTGCTGCTCAGTGAGGGCCACGGCCCGGCCGAGCGCATGGTGGAACTCCTCAAGGGTGTGGACGTTCCCGCTCGACTCCAGAAATTTCTGGATAAGGCGCCGGAGGCGAAGGTCGTCCATGTCTCGACCGGTCTGATCGAGCACGGGTTCATCACTCCCAACCTGGCCGTGCTGACCCACCTCGACCTGGTCGGGCAGAAGGCGTCCACCAAGGACATGCGGCGCCTGCCGTCGCGCCGCCGCAACATGGTCGACCCGCTCCAGCTCAAGGTCGGCGACCACGTGGTGCACGAGCAGCACGGCGTGGGCCGCTACATCGAGATGGTGCAGCGCACGGTGCAGGGCGCCACCCGCGAATACCTGGTCATCGAGTACGCCAAGGGCGACCGGCTCTACGTGCCGACCGACCAGCTCGACGAGGTCACCCGCTACGTCGGCGGCGAGTCGCCCACGCTCAACCGCATGGGCGGCGCCGACTGGGCCAAGGCCAAGTCGCGGGCGAAGAAGGCGGTCAAGGAGATCGCCGGGGAGCTGATCAGGCTCTACTCCGCGCGCATGGCCTCGCCTGGGCACGCCTTCGGGCTGGACACGCCGTGGCAGCGGGAGATGGAGGACGCCTTCCCGTACGTGGAGACCGGCGACCAGCTCGAAGCCATCGACGAGGTCAAGCGCGACATGGAGCGCGGCGTCCCGATGGACCGGCTGATCTGCGGCGACGTCGGCTACGGCAAGACCGAGATCGCGGTGCGGGCGGCGTTCAAGGCGGTGCAGGACGGCAAGCAGGTCGCGGTGCTGGTGCCGACGACGCTGCTGGTGCAGCAGCACATGTCCACCTTCGCCGAGCGGTTCTCCAGCTTTCCCGTCGCGATCAGGGCGGTCTCGCGCTTCCAGACAGACGGCGAGGTCAAGGGCTCCCTCGAAGGGCTCAGGTCGGGCGCGGTCGACGTGGTGATCGGCACGCACCGGCTGCTCAGCCCCGAGGTCAGGTTCAAGGACCTGGGGCTGATCATCATCGACGAGGAGCAGCGGTTCGGGGTCGAGCACAAGGAGGCCATGAAGCACCTGCGCACGCAGGTGGACGTGCTGGCCATGTCCGCCACGCCGATCCCGCGGACGCTGGAGATGGGGCTGACCGGCATCCGCGAGATGTCGACGATCCTCACGCCGCCGGAGGAGCGGCATCCGATCCTCACGTTCGTGGGGCCGTACGAGGAGAAGCAGATCGCGGCGGCGATCCGGCGCGAGCTGATGCGTGACGGCCAGATCTTCTTCGTGCACAACCGGGTGGCCTCGATCAACCGGGTCGCCGCGCGGATGCGCGAGCTGGTGCCCGAGGCGCGCATCGCGGTGGCGCACGGGCAGATGAACGAGCACCAGCTCGAAAAGATCATGGTGGGCTTCTGGGAGCGCGAATACGACCTGCTCGTCTCCACCACGATCGTGGAGTCCGGGCTCGACGTGCCCAACGCCAACACGCTGATCGTGGACCGGGCCGACAACTACGGCCTGTCGCAACTCCACCAGATCCGCGGGCGGGTCGGGCGAGGCAGGGAGCGCGGCTACGCGTACTTCCTCTACCCGCCGGAGAAGCCGCTGACCGAGACCGCGCACGAGCGGCTGGCGACGATCTCGCAGCACACGGAGATGGGCGCGGGCATGTACGTCGCGATGAAGGACCTGGAGATCCGCGGCGCGGGCAACGTGCTGGGGGCCGAGCAGTCCGGGTTCATCGCGGGCGTGGGCTTCGACCTGTACGTCCGGCTCATGGCCGAGGCCGTGCAGGAGCAGAAGGCCAAGCTGTCGGGCACCGAGGTGCAGGAGGAGCAGCCCGACGTCAAGGTCGAGCTGCCGATCAACGCGCACATCCCGCACGACTACGTGACCTCCGAGCGGCTGCGGCTGGAGGCGTACAAGCGGATCGCGGCCATCACCTCCACGGTCAACATCGACGAGGTGCGCGACGAGCTGACCGACCGCTACGGCAAGCCGCCGAGGGAGGTGGAGAACCTGCTGGAGGTGGCCAGGTTCCGGATCAAGGCGCGCTCGGCCGGGCTCACCGACGTCACGCTGCAGGCGCAGAACGTCAAGTTCGGCCCGGCCAGGCTGAGAGAGTCGCAGCAGGTGCGACTCGACCGGCTGTACAAGAAGGCGATATACAAGCAGGCGGCGGAGACGCTGCTGGTGCCGGTGCCCAAGACCAAGCCGCTGGGCGGGCAGCCGCTACGCGATCTCGATCTGCTCAAATGGTGCGGTGACCTGGTCGAGGCGATGTTCCTCGAACCCGCACGGGTAAGCTAGCGGCGGTTTTCTGGTCGAAAGGGACGTACGTGAAGTCGATACGAGTGGCTGTGGCCGCCGCGGCGGTGGGCGTGGCGCTGACCGCCTGCTCCTCCCCCATGCATGCCGGGGCCGCGGCCGTGGTCGGAAACGAGCGCATCTCGACGAGCAGGCTCGACGCGGACACGCGGGCCTACCTCGCCGCGCTGAAGCAGAACAAGCTGGACGAGACGCAGCTCGGAGTGCCGGTCACCCAGGTCGTGCTGCAGCGCCTGGTCAACGTGAGCGCGTCCGAGCAGCTCATAGCGCGTTACAAGGTGCCGGTGAGCGAGACCGAGATCGACACGGCGCTGAAGGACCCGGGTCAGTTCGAGTCGCCCGCGATCAACCTGCTGGCCAACGGCGTCTCGCCCAACGACGCCCGCGCCTACGGCCGGGTCATCGTGGGCCTGTCGAAGCTGCAGCAGCAGTTCGGCGGCCAGGCCGCGCAGCAGAAGCTGACCCAGGAGTTCGCCTCGATCAAGACGGTCTTCAGCCCGCGTTACGGTGCGCTCAACCCGCAGCGCTCGCAGGAGAACCCGGCGCTGTTCGTGGACACCGGCAGGTTCGGCAAGCTCGCCACCCAGCCCGCGCAGCAGCCGGCGCAGGGCTGATCGTGCCGCTGATCGTCGTCACCACCTCGCCCAGGGTCGCGCCGGGCCTGCTGAGCCACCAGGCGTGGCAGGCGCTGCGCTCAGGGCCCGTGCTGACCGGCTCCGCCGACCATCCGCACCTTCCCTACCTCGGTGAGGCCGGGATCGAGGTCGAGGTGGTCGAGCCGGACCCGGCGGGGCTGGCGCGGCGGGCGATCGGCGAGAGCGTGGTGTGGTTGTCCGCGCAGGACGGTGAGGAGTTCATGCGGGCCGTGGGGCATGCCGCGGTCGCGCTCGACGAGCCGCCGGTCATCGAGGTCGTGCCGGGGTCGTACGACCTGCCGGGGGCGCGGGTGCTCGACCTGGTCGCGGTGATGGACCGGCTGCGTACCGAGTGTCCGTGGGATCGTAAGCAGACGCACGAGTCGCTGGTGCCGTACCTGCTGGAAGAGGCCTACGAAGTGCTCGAGACCATCGAGCAGGGCGACTATCCGGCGCTCCGGGAGGAGCTGGGCGATCTGCTGTTGCAGATCGTCTTCCACGCGCGGGTGGCCGGCGACTTCGACATGGACGACGTGGCGGACGGGATCGTCGAGAAGCTCGTACGCCGCCATCCCCACGTGTTCGGCTCGGTGCGGGCCGAGAGCGCGGACGAGGTCAACGACAACTGGGACGCGATCAAGGCGGCCGAGCGGGCCGCCAAGGGCAGGGAGTCGGTGCTCGAAGGGGTGCCGATGGGGCAGCCGGCGTTGTCGCTGGCGGCCCAGCTGCTGCGCAGGGCCGAGCGGGCGGGGGCGCCCGAGGCGTTGTCGGCGGCCATCGGGCAGGGGGTGGCGCGGGAGCTGTTCGACCTGGTGCGCCGGGCCGGCGAGGCGGGGCTCGACGCCGAGGCCGAACTGCGGGCGGCGGCTCGTACGTACCGGGATCGGGTGCATTCGTGGGAGTCGTCCTGAGTTTGGCGCGATAAGTCGCGAAATGTCAGGATCCCGTGGGATGTAACCAGGGGGACTGATGGTGGAGCAGAGACTGCACTCGGGGGAGCCACGAGAGGTGGCGGGCGTACCGATAGGCTCTGATGGCATATTTGCCTTTCGATTTAGGAGCGCATCCCGTGGCTACCATCGAGGTCGTATACGCTCGCGAGATCCTCGACTCCCGGGGTAACCCGACGGTCGAGGTCGAGGTGGTGCTCGACGACGGCAGCACCGGCCGCGCGGCCGTGCCGAGCGGGGCGTCCACCGGTCAGTTCGAGGCGGTCGAGCTGCGTGACGGCGGCAAGCGTTACGGCGGCAAGGGCGTGGAGAAGGCCGTCCTCGCGGTGACCGACGAGATCTTCGAGGAGATCAACGGGGTCGAGGCCGAGGACCAGCGCATCATCGACCAGATCATGATCGACCTGGACCGCACGCCCAACAAGGCCAAGCTCGGCGCCAACGCCATCCTCGGCGTCTCGCTGGCCGTGGCCAAGGCCGCCGCCGACAGCGCCGACCTGCCGCTCTTCCGCTACCTGGGCGGCCCCAACGCCCATGTGCTGCCCGTACCGATGATGAACATCCTCAACGGCGGCGCCCACGCCGACACCAACGTGGACATCCAGGAGTTCATGATCGCGCCGATCGGGGCGGAGACGTTCCGCGAGGCCGTGCGCATGGGCACCGAGGTCTACCACGCGCTCAAGAGCGTGCTCAAGGAGAAGGGCTACGCCACCGGCCTGGGCGACGAGGGCGGCTTCGCGCCCAACCTGCCCTCCAACCGCGACGCCCTCGACCTGATCCTGGTCGCGATCGAGCGGGCCGGCTACGTGCCGGGCGAGGACGTGGGGCTGGCGCTCGACGTGGCCGCCTCCGAGTTCCACAAGGACGGCGTCTACACGATCGACGGCAAGGGCCTGTCGGCGCGGGAGCTCATCGCGTTCTACGAGGACCTGGTCGCCAACTACCCGCTCGTCTCCATCGAGGACCCGCTCGACGAGGAGGACTGGGAGGGCTGGAAGGCCATCACCGACTCGCTCGGCGCCAAGGTGCAACTCGTCGGCGACGACCTGTTCGTGACCAACCCCGAGCGGCTGGAGCGCGGCATCAAGGACGGCGCGGCCAACGCGCTGCTGGTCAAGGTCAACCAGATCGGCACGCTGTCGGAGACGCTCGACGCCGTGGACCTGGCCCACCGCAGCGGCTACCGCTGCATGATGAGCCACCGCTCCGGCGAGACCGAGGACACGACGATCGCCGACCTGGCCGTGGCGGTCAACTGCGGTCAGATCAAGACCGGCGCGCCGGCCCGTTCCGACCGGGTGGCGAAGTACAACCAGCTGCTGCGCATCGAGGAGCTTCTCGATGACGCCGCCCGTTACGCGGGTCGCGCGGCTTTCCCGCGTTTCCGGCGCTAGTTTCGAGTACGGCTCGCGGCACCCCGAATCCGGCCGCGAGCCGTATTTGAGGGGGGTGTGCAGCAATTGGCGAAAAGGCCGCAGCTGACCGGGCGGGCCGCCATCCTGGCCGTCGTGGTGTGCGCGATCGCGATGAGCCTGGCCTACCCTGTGCGCGAGTACATCAGCCTGCGCCGCAGTATTTCCGAGCTGCGGGCGGAGAAGGCAAAGGTCGAGGCGGACAAGCAGGCGTTGCTGGCCCGCGACCGGCAGAGCGACGACCCCAACTGGATCAAGAAGACGGTCAAGGAACGGCTGCATTACTGCGGGCCCGGCGAGAAGTGCTATGTGGTGATGGAGCCCGAACAGGGCAGGGAACAGACGGCCGTGAAACAGCCGGCGACGGTGCCGCCGTGGTACGAGACGCTCTGGCAGTCGGTGGAGGCCGTCGACGAGGGCACCGGGCGCAGGGCCGTCACGGGAAAGGAGAGCGTTGGACAGTAAGGACGTCGAGGTCGTCCAGAACCAGCTCGGGCGTCCGCCCAGGGGGCTGCGCGGGGTCGCGCACCGCTGCCCGTGCGGCAACCCCGACGTGGTGGAGACCGCGCCGCGGCTGCCCGACGGCTCGCCCTTCCCGACCCTCTACTACCTGACCTGCCCCAAGGCCGCCTCGGCGATCGGCACGCTGGAGGGCTCGGGCCTGATGCGGGAGATGCAGGCCAGGCTGGCCACCGAGCCCGAGCTGGCGGCGGCCTACCTGGCGGCGCACGACGACTACGTGGCAAGGCGCGACAAGGCGGCCCAGGAGGCGGGGCTGGCGCCGCTGCCGCGCGACATGCAGAGCACGGGAGGCATGCCGGAGCGGGTCAAGTGCCTGCACGCGCTCGTGGCGCACGAGCTGGCGGTGCCCGGGGCCAACCCGTTCGGCAGGGAGGCGCTGGACGCACTCCCCGACTGGTGGAGTGACGGACCATGCGTGTAGCCGCCGTCGACTGCGGCACCAATTCCGTGCGTCTGCTCATCGCCGACGTCCGCGACGACGAGCTGGTCGACGTCGAGCGGCGGATGGAGATCGTCCGCCTCGGCCAGGGGGTCGACAGGACCGGCAGGCTCGCGCCCGACGCCCTGGAGCGCACGTTCAAGGCCATGCGCGCCTACCAGGAGCTGATCGAGCGGCACGGCGCCACCGCCACGCGCGTGGTGGCCACGAGCGCCACCAGGGACGCGGTCAACCGGGACGAGTTCGTGGCCGGCGTACGCGAGATCTTCGGCGTGGCGCCCGAGGTGGTGACGGGGTCCGAGGAGGCGGAGCTGTCCTTCACGGGCGCGACCAGGGGGCTGGTGCGCCTGTCGCCCGAGACGGAGGTGCCGCAGGGGCCGCTGCCTCCTTACCTGGTGGTGGACATCGGCGGCGGGTCCACGGAGTTCGTGGTCGGCTCCGAGCACGCGCAGGCGGCGCTGTCGGTGGACATCGGCTGCGTGCGCCTGACCGAGCGGCACCTGCGTGACGCCGGCGATCCGGCGCCCGCACTGGCCCTGGAGGCGGTGGTGGCCGACATCGAGGCCGCGCTCGACCGGGTCGAGGCCGAGGTGCCCGTACGCCGGGCGCACACGCTGGTGGGCCTGGCCGGCTCGGTGACGACGATGGCGGGCATCGCGCTCGACCTGCCGGCCTACGACTCGGCGCGGATTCACCACTCGCGCATTTCCGCCGAGCAGGTTCACGATGTGACACGGCGGCTGCTCGCGATGACCCATAGTGAGCGCGCGGACGTTCCTGTCATGCACCCCGGCAGGGTTGACGTGATTGGCGCGGGTGCGCTAATTCTTGACCGTATCGTCCGTCGTTTCGCGTTCTCGCAGGTCGTGGTGAGTGAACACGACATCCTCGATGGAATCGCGTGGGCTATAGCGCGATAGCTGAAGAAATCCGGACATTTCCGATGTGTCGCGCGTGTTGAGCGTGCAAACAGTACTGTGCTTAGGTAAAGGGGCATTACGGGGGCTTTGCCATATCGCTGTGCGCAAAATGGCGCTGGCGTGGCGACCGTTCCCGGGCGCGCCTCTTCCCTCTCGGAATGGAGCACTCTCACATGATGTCTGTTGGCTTAGCACGTAGAGCCGCCGCGTTCGGCGCGTCGGCCGCGGTGCTGGCCGCCATGGCAGCGGGCCTGGTCGCCGGCCCCGCCCAGGCGGCTACCTCGACCAAGGCCGCCAAGCCGGCGTCGGGTCCCAAGGTCTCGGTCACCGCGCCGAAGGCCTCTCCTGGTGACTACGAAGGTTCCTGTCCGGTCAAGGTCAACTTCTCGGCCAAGATCAAGGTGCCGGTCAAGGGCAAGACGGAGCTGGCCTACCGCTGGCTCCACGGTGACGGGTCCAAGAGCAAGGTCAAGGTGGTCAAGCTCAAGGGCAAGGGCACCAAGACCGTGACGGTCAAGCAGGCCGTCACCTTCAAGGACGAGGTCAAGGGCTGGGAAGCCGTCCAGGTCCTCAGCCCGAAGAAGGTCACGTCCAAGAAGGGCTACTTCGCCGTCTCCTGCCAGGAGCCGCTGAAGGACGTACGCACGCAGCTCGACCCGACGATCACGGCCCGCGTCTGGGCCAGCCCGAGCTCGTACACGGGTCCCTGCACCTATGGTGACAAGATCGACTTTGTTGGCCTGATCAAGGCCGACCGCCCGACCTGGGTGCGTTACCAGTGGGTGCTCAACGGTGACGTGGTCGACCGCGGCAAGGTCAAGGTTCGCGACACGCGGAAGGTCGGCTTCGGCATCTCCCCGCGTCACAGCCAGCGTGGCTGGGCGCAGCTCGAGATTCTGGGCTCCGACGGCACCTCCTCCAACCGGGCCTCCTACAAGGTCTGGTGCAGGGACGGGAAGCCGCAGCACCCCAAGCCCGAGCACCCCAAGCCCGACGCCAGGGTCTCCGCGTCCGCATCGGTGAAGACCACGAGCGACTGCTCGGTCACCTCCTCCGGTCAGATCACCTCGACCGGCGCCGGCCGGGTCAGCTACACCTGGTCCCTGAACGGTTCCGTGGTGGACAGCGGCTACACCTACTTCACCCGTGAGGGTGGGACGCACTTCGTCAGCGGGATCTCCTCCGCGCTGAGCGGTGACGCGGCCAAGGGCGGGACCGTGAGGTTCTCGGTCACCGGGCCGAACAACGGTGACACCGTCACCTCGTCCTACGCCGCCTGCAAGGCGCCTGCTCCGGCCACCGAGCCGACGCCGTCGCCGTCGCCGTCGCCTGCGACGACGACCTCCGCTCCCGCCGCCTGATCCAAGGCGCTGAGCGATCGAACCGGGTGGCACCTTCGGGTGCCGCCCGGTTTCTTTCATGTCGCCACCTCCCGGCCGCCTTGGGACCGCGAGCATCCAGGCGGCCCCTTGCACGGGCCGCTCTACTTCGGCGCGGGTCCGGGGTGGGGATCGGGCACGATCGGTGTCATGAGTTTTGTAGCGCCTGGCACCGGCTGGCCCGACGACCCCGCGACCGCTGACACCCCCGTCGCGCTGGACCCCGAGGATGTGCGCCGGCTGGCCGCCGGCAGTGGGACGCTCGCGGAGCTCACGGCCGGGCAGTCCGTCTGCCGCGCGTGCCCGCGCCTGGTGGAATGGCGCGAGGAGGTGGCCGAGGTGAAGCGGCGGGCGTTCGCCGACGAGACGTACTGGGGCCGTCCGGTCCCTGGCTGGGGGGATGAACGTCCGCGGATCCTGCTGGTCGGCCTGGCCCCGGCGGCCCACGGGGGCAACAGGACCGGGCGGATCTTCACCGGCGACCGCAGCGGCGACTGGTTGTTCGCCTCGCTGTACCGCACCGGCCTGGCCGCCCAGGAGACCAGCACGTACGCGGGAGACGGCCAGAAGCTCCTGGGGACCCGCGTGCTGGCGTCGGTGCGCTGCGCCCCGCCCGCGAACAAGCCGGCGCCGGAGGAGAAGGCCGCGTGCTTCCCGTGGATGGCCAGGGAGATGGCGTTGGTGGCGGAGGACGTGCGGGTGATCGTGGCGCTGGGCGGGTACGCCTGGCAGGCCATGTGGCCGGCGCTCAAGGACGCGGGTTACGCGCTGCCCCGCAGCCGCCCGCCGTTCGGCCACGGCGCCGAGGCCGAGATCCGGTACGGCGACGCGCCCGTCACCCTGCTCGGCTGCTACCACCCCAGCCAGCAGAACACCTTCACCGGCCGCGTCACCGCCCAGATGCTGGACGACGTCTTCTCCAGGGCCAGGTCACTGGCTGTGTGACGCGTCGCACCATCCCAGGATTGGATTCGCGGGAGGCAGTTGACGTAGGCTTGTGAATGCTTTCACAAGCACTCCACGAGGGATGGGGCCTCAGGATGAAGAAGGACATTTTGATCGTCGGCGGCGGATACGTCGGCCTGTACACAGCACTCCGGCTGCAGCGCAAACTCCACAGCGAGCTGCGCAGTGGCGAAGCCCGCATCACGATCATCGACCCCCAGTCCTACATGACCTACCAGCCGTTCTTGCCTGAGGCGGCGGCGGGTAACCTCTCGCCGCGCCACATGGTGGCCCCGCTGCGCCGGATCCTCCCGAAGGCGCGCATTCTCAACGGAACCGTCACCAAGGTGAACCACGCCGAGCGCACCGTCACCTTCCAGCCGGGCGGGGGCGAGCCGCGCGAGGTGTCCTACGACGTGATCGTGATGGCCGCCGGATCGATCTCCCGCACGCTGCCGATCCCCGGGCTCACCGACATCGGCATCGGGTTCAAGACCGTGGGCGAGGCCATCGCGCTGCGCAACCGCGTGCTGCGCCTGCTCGACGTCGCCGAGTCGACCGAGGATCTGGAGCTCAGGCGCAGGGCGCTGACGTTCGTGGTGGTCGGAGCCGGGTTCGCGGGCGTCGAGGCGCTGGCGGAGCTGGAGGACATGGCGAAGGACTCGACGCGCTACTACCGCAACATCCAGCCGTCCGACATCCGCTGGGTGCTGGTGGAGGCCACGAACCGGGTGCTGCCCGAGGTCGGCCCCGAGATGGGTAAGTGGACCCTGGAGCAGCTGCGCGAGCGCGGCATCGACGTCAAGCTGGAGACCCGCCTGGAGTCCTGCGAGGGCGGGAACGTGGTGCTCTCGGACGGCTCGGCGTTCGACGCCGACACGCTCGTGTGGACCGCCGGCGTCAAGCCGAGCCCCGTGGTGAACGACAGCGACCTGCCGCTCGACGAGCGCGGCCGGATCAAGGCCACCGCCATGCTCACCGTGGCGGGCACGCCGGGCGCCTTCACGGCCGGCGACGCCGCCGGGGTGCCGGACGTGACGAACCCCGGCCAATACTGCGCCCCGAACGCCCAGCACGCGGTCCGCCAGGCGAAGGTGCTGGCCGACAACATCGTCCGTCACCTCCGCGGGCAGGAACTGGTCGAATACCGCCACAAGTATGTCGGATCGGTCGCCGGTCTGGGCCTGCATCAGGGCGTCGCCAATGTCTATGGGCTCAAGCTTCGCGGATTCCCTGCATGGTTCATGCACCGGACCTACCATCTGTCGCGGGTGCCGACGCTGAACCGGAAGGTCCGTGTCGTCGTCGATTGGACCCTGGCCCTGTTCTTCAAGCGAGAGACGATCTCGCTGGGTGAGATGGAGCACCCGCGCGACGGCTTCAGGGCCGCGGTGGCGACGACTCGCCGTTAGCCCAGGTACGGCAGCGCCCCGGTGATCCATTCGCCGGGGCGTTTCGGCACCCTTGAGCGGAAGGGGTACCACGGGTGGGTCTTTCAGCGGTGACCGTGCTCGGCGTCGACCGGCCCGGCGTGATCGCCGCGGTCACCGGTTCGCTCGCCGACTGCGGGGCGAACATCCAGGACTCGACCATGACGCTGCTCGGCGGCCACATCGCGATGATGTTGCTCGTCTCCGGCGAGCTGGACGCGGCCGAGTTGGGGAAACGCCTCGGGGATCCGGAGCTGGTGGTCACCGCCTCGGCCATCGAGGCCCGCCGCCACTTCTGCGACGACGGCGGCGGTCTCGGCTACGTGCTGACCGTGTACGGCCCCGACCGGCCGGGCATCATCTCCGCCGTCAGCGCCGTGCTGGCCGCGGACGGCGGCAACATCACGGGCATGAGCACCAGGCTCACCGGGCGGCTCTATGTCCTGATCGCCGACGTCGAGCTACCGAAGGAGGTGGACGTGGCGGCGCTCATGCGCAGGCTGGCGGCCGTCGGCGCCAGTCTCGACTCGGACATCACCTTCAGGCCAGTCGAACCGGACCTGCTGTGAAGCGGGCAGGGGGGACCGCGCGCGAGGTGCTCGGCGCCCCCCACCCCCTCCTGTCCGCCACGGCGGAGCCGGTGGACCCCACCGCCCCCGAGATCGTGGCCGCCGCGGCCGATCTTCTCGCGACCCTGCGCCAGGAGCCCGCCACGATGGGCCTGGCGGCCCCCCAGATAGGGCTGAGCTTGCGGCTGATCGCCTTTGACGCGGGGAGCCACCCCAAGAGTCGGTCATGGGCCGGAGAGCTCGTGGTGGCCAATCCACGGCTCGCCGGCGCGGCCCACTGGGAGAGCGGGCGAGAGGGGTGCGCGTCCATCAGGGGACTCACGGCCGATGTACGCCGCGCGGGGCGTATCACCGTACATGGGCATTTGCCAGGCAGCGGCGAGGCGGTCACCATCGAAGCGGATGCCTTCGAAGCTCGTTGCATTCAGCACCAACTGGACCATCTGGACGGTCTACTCTTCTTGGACAGAGTCCCTGGAGCGCTATCACTTCACCGCAGACTTCACACTTGTGACGCCTGATGCGAAGTTGTGCTCCTCGGAAGCATGGTCCGTTTCGTATGATTGCGGCGCCCCCGTAGCCCAATGGCAGAGGCAAACCCCTTAAAAGGGTTGACGTGCGGGTTCGAATCCCGCCGGGGGCACTTGCCATCTTTATTGGCTATTTAGGTCTCTGACCTGGAGGTTTACCGCGATCGCCGGAAGGGTCCTGGCCGGCCCTTCACCGCCGGTGCCGACTTGTTGCGGAGTTGCCCTGTCACCAGGCGCTCACGGGCCGTGAATGCCCGGCCCCGTACCGGCCGAGTGGGACCTGGGAGCCGACGAGTAAGCTCTGACCGGCGGGTTGTTGACCCACCCTCGTGTTTGCCCGCTCGAAAACTTTTCGTGCTCCAGTCGATATTGACAACCTGACGGTTTTCTGCACAGGCGGGAGTTTCTTTCCGTGAATGGTTGACTACGCTTTACAACCGGCCTTTTCCGTTCGGGAAACACCGTCACCGGGTGGCCGGGCCCGGCCACCTCCAGGTGGCGGGGAACTCCCCGGCGGGCACGTTCGTTGTGATCGCAGCCGAAGTCCCGAACGAAACACCGATCTGAGCGTCAGTTGACCAAGGTGCCGCCGCGCCCCGTAGGCTCGGCGTCACAGGAGGCAGCGATGGAGAGCAAGAACCCCGTATTCAGCAGGTCGCGGCAGCAGTCCGCGACGGGGTGGGCCGGTCCCGCCCCGTCCCCCGACCAGTTGCGCAACATGTACGACTCCCCGTCGTACGCACCCCCGTCCCGGCCGGCGTTCCGGAGCATGACCCTTGACGACGTCGTGGTCCGAGGGTTCTTGACCCTCGGGACACTCGTCGTGGCCGCCGCCGCGGCCTGGATTCTCAACGTCCCGCCCATGATCGCCATCGGCGCCGCCATCGTGGCGTTGGTCCTGGGCCTGATCGCCTCGTTCACGATGAGCACCAACCCGGTGCTCATCCTGGCGTACGCGGTGTTCGAGGGTATTTTCCTCGGCAAGATCAGCTCGGTCTTCGAGGGCATGGTCAGCGGCATCGTCCTACAGGCGGTGCTGGGCACGGCGTTCGCCTTCGGCGCGGTGCTGACCGTCTACTCGCTACGCGTCGTGCGGGTCACGCCCAAGCTGGTGAAGTTCACCGTCGCCGCCGCCATCGCGGCCCTCGGGCTGATCCTGGTCAACCTGCTCGTCGGCATCTTCGTCGACGGTGGTCTCGGCCTGCGCACCGACAGCCCGATCGGCTGGATCTTCAGCGTCGTGATGATCCTGCTCGGCTGCTTCTTCCTGCTGCTCGACTTCGACTCGATCGAGCAGGGCGTCAAGCAGGGCGCGCCCGAGAAGTTCGCCTGGCAGTGCGCGTTCGGCCTGACGTTGAGCCTGGTGTGGATCTACCTGGAGGTGCTCCGGTTCGTCAGCTATTTCACCAGTAGCGACTGACCGTTCAGCCTCGCGACATCCGGAGGGCCTCGCCACAGTCGGCGGGGCCCTCTCGCTGTGCGACGGAAAATCTACCCGCCGTCACAGAATGATGCCAGGTTGGGGGCTTGCCAATCGCACCTGCGTGTTGCACTGTCAAGCAAAGGACCTTAATCCGCGGAGGTGCCCATGTCCTTGAACCACTCACCGGAGACGCAGACGAAGCTCATCGCAAGGGTCCCAACGATCACGGGACGCGAACTCCCCGAGTGGTTTCAAGCCATCGACAACGGCCCGGCTTTCCTGAGGTGCGACGAACGGGCCAACTGGCTCGCCGACGAGCACGGGCTATCCCATGGCTACGCCGCCGCGATCGTCCACGAGCACGAGCGGCGCCGCCATAACCGCATGGGCTTCATCTAAGCCCTTCCAGCCACCCGCGCCCGCGCCGCAAGCGCGGGCGCGTCATCATGTGGGAATGGATCTCGACAAGGCACTGGGCTTTCTCCGCACCAACCACAAGGCCGTCCTGCTGACCAGGCACCGCGACGGGCGGCCGCAGATGTCGCCGGTCACCGTGGGTGTTCAGGACGGGCATGTGGTCGTCAGCACCAGGGAAACGGCGATCAAGGTACGCAACGCGCGCCTTGATCCGCAGGTCTCGCTCTGCGTGTTCACCGACCGCTTCTTCGGGGAGTGGATCCAGGTGAACGGCACGGCGGAGATCGTCCCCCTGCCGGAGGCCATGGAGATGCTGGTCGCGTACTACCGGGACATCTCGGGCGAGCACCCCGACTGGGACGACTACCGCGCCGCCATGGCCCGCGACCGGCGCGTCATCATGCGCATCACTCCCACCCACGCGGGGCCCGACCAGCACGGTTAGGCCCCGCAGTGGGCGAGGGTCAGCTCAGGCGCTCCAGGACCATCGCCATGCCCTGGCCTCCGCCCACGCACATCGTCTCCAGCCCGATGTTCCTGTCGTGGTGCGTCAGGCTGTTGATCAGCGTCGAGGTGATCCGCGCGCCGGTCATCCCGAACGGGTGCCCGACCGCGATCGCCCCGCCGTTGACGTTGAGCCGGTCGAGGTCGATCCCCAGCTCACGGTAGGAGGGGATCACCTGGGCCGCGAACGCCTCGTTGATCTCCACCAGGTCGATGTCGTCGATCGCCATCCCGGCCCTGCTCAGCGCCTGCTTCGACGCCTCCACGGGCCCGAGGCCCATGATCTCGGGCGACAGGCCGGAGACGCCGGTGGAGACGATCCTGGCCAGCGGCGTGATGCCCAGCTCGGCGGCCTTGACGTCGCTCATGACGATGACGGCCGCGGCCCCGTCGTTGAGCGGGCAGCAGTTGCCCGCCGTGACGGTGCCGTCGGGGCGGAAGACCGGGGCCAGCGAGGAGACCTTCTCGTACGTCGTCCCGGCCCGCGGCCCGTCGTCCCTGCTCACCACGGTGCCGTCCGGCAGGGTCGCGGGCGTGATGTCCTTCTGCCAGAACCCGTCGGCCAGCGCCTTCTCTGCCATGTTCTGCGACCGTACGCCGAACTCGTCCTGCTCCTGGCGGGAGACGCCCTTGATCTGGGCCAGGTTCTCGGCGGTCTGGCCCATGGCGACGTAGACGTCGGGGATCGCGTCGTCCTGGCGGGGGTCGTGCCAGGCGCGCCCGCCCTCGGCGAACTCCTTGGTACGGCCGCGCGCGTCCAGGAAGATCGGGTTGTGCGTGTCGGGCAGCGAGTCCGAGTTGCCCTTGGCGAAGCGGGAGACGGTCTCGACCCCCGCCGACACGAACACGTCGCCCTCGCCGGCCTTGATGGCATGGAAGGCCATCCGGGTGGTCTGCAGCGAGGAGGAGCAGTAGCGGGTCACGGTGGTGCCGGGCACGTTGTCGAGCCCCAGCATCACGGCCACGACCCTGGCCATGTTGAAGCCCTGCTCACCCCCGGGCAGACCGCACCCGAGCATGATGTCCTCGATCGAGGCCGGGTCGAGCTGGGGCACCTTGGCCAGCGCCGCCTGGATCATCTGCACGGTCAGGTCGTCGGGCCTGATGTCCTTGAGCGACCCCTTGAAAGCTCGTCCGATCGGGGATCGCGCGGTTGCGACGATGACTGCCTCGGGCATGGACCCTCCTTTGTCGGCGCTAATAGTAGAACTATATTCCAGTTCTTCGCGCAAGGCCCGCCGACCCTTTATCCGTACATACCCGGCACCGTCGCCGTGTGGTCGTTCACGGCGTGCAGGGCCCCCTTCTCGTCGCGCCACAACCGCCAGCCGTCCTGGCTGCCCGTGAACCACGGCGGCGGGGGCGTGGCGGGGGAGATCCGCTTGCCGGTGCCGAGGTCGTACTCGCAGACGGCGGCCGTGGAGTAGAAGCCGGGCGCCTGCCCGCGCAGCGGCAGGGGCTTGGGGTCGGTGACGCAGAAGGACCAGCCGCGCTCCTCCTCCACCGGTACGGACCTGCCCGAGACGAGGTCGAAGGCCGAGCCCTTGGCGTTGTGCTTGAGGAAGCCGAGCCTGGTCATGCCGTCGGGGAAGGCCAGCCACCAGCCCGAGCCGGGCACCTCGTCGGCGCCGATCTGGCCGACCACGCGGCCGGAGGCGGAGTCGAGCCGGGCGAAGCCGCCATAGGCGCCCTGCCGGTCGACGGGGCGCACGACCGGGGCGTGGCCTGGGTTGCCGCTCGGATAGACGCGTACGACCGAGGGCCGCATCCAGTTGATCGTCCCGTCGGCGATCTTCACGGAGAACAGCCCGAAGGTGGAGACCTTCTTCGTCCGCGGGTTGGTGTAGGGGGCGACGTAGCCGACCAGGTCGTCGCCCGTGGCGCCGAACGCCCACCCGCCCGACATGTCGATCCCGGGCCCGAGCGCCTGCTCGATCGGCTGCTGCCACTGCAGCTTGCCGGACTTGAGCTCGTAGGACTCCAGCATGGGGTTGGCGGCCAGCCTGAGCAGCACCACCCGGGTCTGGTCCGACCACTCGACCTCGGAGATCCCCGGCAGGTTCCACACCTGCTTGCCGGTCGCCGGGTCGAGCACCACCGTGCGCGCCTTGGCCAGGGCGGTGTGCTCGGACAGGCAGAGGTAGGGCCCGCAGCGCTGCGGGCCGAACGTCGAATGCACCGGCCTCGTCCACTTCTGCACCCCGGAGCGGGCGTCGCGGACGATGAGGGTGGCGTTCCAGCGGGCCTTCTTGCCCGGGTCGAGCGCGGCGACCACGCCCTGGCCCTCGGCCGTCTCCACGATCGCGGGGGTGGAGACGCCCATGCCGGGCAGGCGGCCGGCCATCGTGGCGGGGTAGGCCCACAGCCGTTTGCCGTCGTGCAGGTCGACGGCGACGGTCTCAAGGGCGCCGTCGGGCTTCATGGACGTGGTGGCGACGACTCCGGCGGCCACCGCCGTTCGGCTGATGACGTTGACCTGGGAGTTGTCCCAGGTCGGGAAGGCCGAGGTGGTGGCCGCGTCGCTGCCTGAGCAGGCGGTGGCGGCGAAAGTTCCGGCTAGGGCGAGGGACGGTTTCCAGAGGCGCCGGAGCACGGGCAATCCACTCCAAAGAGGACGGGGAGTGGCGACTCCGGTGCGGAGGGTGACCGGCCAGGGGTGCGCGGCCGTCAGGTGTCGTTGACTGCCTCGCCGAGTCTCCGCCGGAACAACGTCGCCCACTTCCCATGCAGGCCCGTCGCCCGTCCGTCGACCCGGGTCGCGGTGACCTCGGTGCCGGGCTCCTCCGCGGCCGTAGCCGCCGCGAGGTAGATCGGTTGCAGTGCTTCGCCGCGTGCGGGGCGCGGCTCAGGCCACAGCCCCAACGCAGCGCACACCGACGGTAGCACCGCGTAAGCGGCCTGCGCGTAACCTCGGTCAGATGGATGGAAACGATCGGGTCCGAACATTTCTGTCGGATTTGTCGCGAACTCCGGGCCCAGGACGTCGGCGAACGCCACCGTACGGCCGCCCGCGTCCACCACGGCCACCGTCTGCGCCGCCGCGAGCTGCCGGCTCCAGCGCCGCGTCACCCAGCGCAGCGGCTGCCCGATCGGCCGCACGGTGCCGAGGTCGGGACACGTGCCCACGACCACCTCGGCCCCCGCGTCCCGCAGCCGCCGCACCGCCTTGGTCAGATGCCGTACGGCGGTCGCGGGCGGCGTCTGCGTGATGATGTCGTTCGCCCCCACGAAGATCACCGCCAGGTCGGGCTCCATGGCCAGCGCCACGTCCACCTGTTCGGCCAGGTCGGCGGAGGGGGCGCCGGACTTGCCCGCGACGACCAGGCGCACCGGGCGTTCGGCGACCGCGGCCAGGCCGTTGGCCAGCAACACGCCGGGGGTCCTGGCGGGGTCGGTCATGCCGAGGCCGACCGAGGTGGAGTCGCCGAGCATGGCCATCTTGAGCGGCTCGCCGGGGAAGCCGCCGCCGTACAGGCCGTCGGAGGGCGGGCCGTCCAGTCCGTGAGGGCGGCCGATGGCCTTGCGCGCGAACAGCCCTTCGGCGATCAGCAGACCGTATGCCGTGACTCCGAGAGCGGTCAGTCCGCCCCCTCCGAGCGCCGCCGCTGTGGCGATCTTCCGCGCCGCGCGCGCCATGCCAGGTGCCCAGACCACGTAGGTGCCCTCCCTAGTCGAACTCGGCGGTAGCGTTTGCCTTGAAAGTAGCCGAGGGCCCGCCGCCCCCACTGGATCTCGGCCATCCACAAGCTGATCAAGCTTCGGCAAAGAAGGTGAACACCTCGGTGCGCGTTTACGATTCCCTGGTCGACCTGATGGGCAACACCCCGCTCGTCAGGTTGCACAAAGTCAACGCGGGCGTGCCCGCTCAGGTGCTCGCCAAGGTCGAGTACTTCAACCCGGGCGGCTCGGTCAAGGACCGCATCGCGGTGCGCATGATCGAGGCCGCGGAGAAGTCGGGCGCGCTGCGGCCCGGCGGTGTGATCGTGGAGCCGACCTCGGGCAACACCGGGGTGGGGCTGGCCATCGTGGCGCAGCAGAAGGGCTATCGGTGCCTGTTCGTGGTGCCGGACAAGGTGGCCGGGGACAAGATCGCGGTGCTGCGGGCGTACGGAGCCGAGGTCGTCGTCTGCCCGACCGCCGTCTCGCCCGAGCACCCCGACTCCTACTACTCGGTCTCCGACCGGCTGGCCCGCGAGGTGCCCAACGCCTGGAAGCCCGACCAATACTCCAACGTCAACAACCCCGACTCCCACTACCACTCGACGGGGCCCGAGGTGTGGGAGCAGACCGGCGGCACGGTCACGCACTTCGTGGCGGGCATCGGCACCGGGGGGACGATCAGCGGCACCGGGCGCTACCTGAAGGAGGTGTCCGGCGGCCGGGTGAAGATCATCGGGGCGGACCCGGAGGGCTCGGTCTACTCCGGCGGGTCCGGGCGGCCATACCTGGTGGAGGGGGTCGGCGAGGACATCTGGCCGGTCACCTACGACACCGAGATCTGCGACGAGATCATCGCGGTGTCCGACAAGGAGTCCTTCAACATGACCCGCAGGCTCGCCCGCGAGGAGGGGCTGCTGGTCGGGGGCTCCTGCGGCATGGCGGTCGTGGCGGCGCTGCGCGTGGCGGCCAAGGCGGAGCGCGACGACGTGGTGGTCGTCCTGCTGCCCGACGGCGGCCGCGGCTACCTGTCGAAGATCTTCAACGACGACTGGATGGCCGACTACGGCTTCCTGACCACCTCCACCGAGGAGGGGCTGGTCGGCGACGTGCTGGCACGCAAGAGGCCTGGGCTGCCCGAGTTCGTGCACGTTCATCCGCATGAGTCGGTCGGCACGGCCATCGCGATCATGCGTGAATACTCGGTGTCCCAGCTCCCCGTGATGAAGGAGGAGCCGCCGGTCATGGCGGCCGAGGTGGTCGGCTCCATAGTGGAGCGCGACCTCCTCGAAGCGCTCTATCACGGCAGGCTCTCCTCCGACGACTCGATCGCTGATCACATGTCGGCGCCGCTACCCACGATCGGCAGTGGTGAACCAGTGTCGCGTGCGGTGGAAGCGCTGGAGAAGGCGGATGCGGCAGTTGTGCTGGAAGACGGCAAGCCCTGCGGGCTGCTCACCCGGCAGGACCTGCTGGCCTTCCTCGCCAACCACTAGGGCTTTCTGATCGACTCGATCACGGTGCCGAGGCCCTCCTCGCCGCGGCCCTCGGCGTCGGCGCGCTCGAACAGCCGCGCCAGCGCCTTCGGCACCGTGGTCTCCAGCCCGGCCTGCTCCAGCGCCTCCACGGCGTGGCCCAGGCCGACGGCCTGCATGTGCAGGGAGTTCTGCTCGCCCGGGTAGACCCCGGCCTCGAAGCTGTCCGCCAGGATCTTGGCGTAGCCCATGGGGCCGTCGCCGCCGAGCTGGGTGAAGATGCCGCTCGCGAACGGCAGGAAGTCCTTCGGAGCCACCCCGGCCGTGCCCAGCAGGGCCGTGGCGTGCATGTAGCTGGTCAGGCTGGACCAGAAGATCAGCAACTGGGACTGGTAGTACATCATCGCCAGGCCGTGATCCTCGCCCACGTACGTGACCTCACCGAGCGCTCTCAGGGTCGCCGCGTGCCGGTCGAGCACCTCTTCAGGGCCGCTGTAGAACGTGTACGCCCCCGGCTTGCCGATTCCCGGAGGAGGCACCATGATGCCTGCCGTGATCAGCGTGCCGCCGCGCTCCGCCACCCAGCCGGCCGCCTCGCGCAGCTCGTCCGGAGTGCCGGAGCTCAGGTTGACGACCACCTTTCCCTCCAGCCCGGCCTCGCCGAGGCTGTCGTACATCGCCTGGTAGCCGATCTGGCTGATCACCAGCAACTCGCCGTCCGCGGCCGTCGCCGCGCGCCTGGCGCCCTTGGCCACCAGCGGGCCCGTTTTGCTCTCCGTACGGTTCCATACCGCCACCCGGTGGCCCGCGGCCAGGAACGTCTCGGCCATCGTCGAGCCCATCGGGCCGAGTCCCACAACTGTCAATTCGCTCATGCGCTCCACCATCGGGCAGGGCGCTACGGAAATCCTTCGGGTCCGCTACGGGTTGATGGTTACGTGGTGCGTTTTGGGGTGCTCGGCCCGTTGCGGGTCTGGGCGGAGGACGGCTCTCCCGTACGCGTGGGCGAGGTCAAGGTGCGTGCGCTCCTGGCCGACCTGCTCGCGCACGGGGGCGGGCCCGTCTCCGCGGACCGGCTGCTCGACGACCTGTGGGGCGCGCGGCCCACCCCGCTCGGCACCCTCCAGGCCCGCGTGTCCCAGCTCCGGCGTGCGCTCGGAGGTCCCGCCTCGGTGGTGCTGGGGCCTTCCGGGTACCGGCTGGCGGCCCACGACTCCGACGCCGGCCTGTTCCTGGAGCTGGCCGGCCGTCGCTCGGCCGATCCCTCGGTGCGGGCCGCCGAGCTGGAGGAGGCACTCGGGTTGTGGCGTGGGCCCGCCTACGGTGACTTCGCCGACGCGGACTTCGCCCGTGCCGAGGTCGCGCGACTGGAGGAGACGCGGCTGGCGGCGCTGGAGGAGCAGGCCGAGGTACGGCTCGCGCTGGGCGAGTCCGTGGACCTCGGCGAGCTGGCGGCCAGGAATCCGCTGCGGGAGCGGCTGGTGGCGGCGCACATGACGGGGCTGTACCGGGGTGGGCGGCAGGGGGAGGCGCTGGCGGCCTACGAGGGGTTGCGGGGGCGGCTGCGTGCGGAGCTGGGGGTGGATCCGTCGCCTGAGCTGGCCTCGTTGCACCAGGCGATGTTGCGGCAGGATCCGGGGCTCCGCGGCGCGCCCCGTACGAACCTGCCCGCGCCGGTGAGCGGGCTGATCGGGCGGGAGGGTGAGCTGAGGGAGGTCAGGGAGCTGCTGGAGGTGTCCCGGCTGGTGACGCTCACGGGGACGGGCGGCGTGGGCAAGACGCGGCTCGCGCTGGCGGTGTCGGCCGCCCAGGACCAGCCGGACGGGGTGTGGCTGGTCGAGCTGGCCGGGGCGGTGGATCCGTGCGAGGCGGTCGCGGCGGTGCTCGGGGTGCGTGACGACGCCGGTGAGCCGCTGGGGGCGCGGCTGGCCCGGGTTCTGGCGAACAAGCGCATGCTCCTGGTGCTGGACAACTGCGAGCACCTGGTGGAGGCGGTGGCCTCGCTGGTGCCGGGCCTGTTGCGGGCCGCGCCCGGGCTGCGGGTGCTGGCCACCAGCCAGGAGCCGCTGGGGGTGACGGGCGAGTCCGTACGGGTGGTGCCGCCGCTGCCGGAGGCCGAGGCCGTACGGCTGTTCACGGCACGGGCGAACGTCGAGGCCGATGAGACCGTGGCCGGCATCTGCCGCCGGCTGGACGGGATCCCGCTGGCTCTTGAGCTGGCCGCGACCCGGGTGCGGGCGCTCGGCGTACGGGAGCTGGCGGATCGGCTGGATGATCGGTTCCGGGTGCTCAGCGCCGGGAAGCGGGACGCGCCCGCGCGGCAGCGCACCCTCCGGGCGATGATCGACTGGAGCTGGGAGCTGCTGGGCGAGGCCGAGCGGGTGGTGTTGCGGCGGCTGGCCGTGCACGCCGACGGATGCACGCTGGAGGCCGCTGAGGAGGTCTGTGCCGAGCCAGGCGTCGATGTGCTGGACGTGCTGGCCCGGCTGGTGGATCGGTCGCTGGTGGGGCCTGGGCCGCGGTACCGGCTGCTGGAGTCCGTGGGGGCGTACTGCCTGGAGCGGCTCAGGGAGGCGGGCGAGCACGAGCTGATCAAGGAGCGGCACGCTCGTTACTACACCGAGCTGGCCGTGCGGGCGGATCTCCGGGGGGCGGGGCAGCGGGAGTGGCTCGCGCGGCTCGACGCGGAGAGCGACAATCTGCGGCTCGCGCTGGCCGGGCCGTCGCCGCTGCGGCTGGTCAACGCCCTGGCCTGGTACTGGATTCTGCGCGGGCGGCTGCGTGAGGCGCGGCGGTCGGTGGCCGCCGTCCTGGGCGGGCAGGCCGTCGGAGCTGAGGCGGCGAGGGCGTCCGTCTGGCTGGCCGGGGTCGAGCTGCTGATCGGTGCGACGGCCTCGCCCGTGCGCTGGGACGATCTCGACCCCGCCGGGAGGGCGCTGGCGGACTGGCTGCTGAGTCACGTCCGGTGGGCGTACGGGGATCGCTCGGCGCACGTGGCGGCGGCGGAGCGGGCGCTGGCGGGGTTCGAGGCGCTGGGGGACCGGTGGGGGGTCGCGGCGGCCCTGTGCCTGCGGGGCAAGCTCGCCGTCGGGCAGGGTGACCTGGGGGCGATGGAGCGGGGCGGGAAGCGGGGGCTGGCTCTGTTCAGGGAGCTCGGGGACGGGTGGGGGCAGATCGAGGCCATGGACGCGCTCGATCGGGCCGCCGAGATCCGGGGCGACTACGCCGAGGTCGCCCGGCTGCGGGAGGAGGGGCTGCGGCTGGCCGAGGAGCTGGGGTTCGAGGTGTCGTTCAAGCTGGCGGGGCTGGGGCGGATCGCGTTGCTGGCGGGGGACTACGGGCGGGCCGACCACTACCACGAGCGGGCCAGGGTTCTGGCGGTCGAGCAGGCGTACAAGTCGGCCGAGGAGAACGCCCTGCTCGGGCTGGCCATGAGCGCGCGGCGGCAGGGGCGCTACGAGGAGGCGGAGGCTTACCTGGTGCCCGTGCTGGAGTGGCTGCGGCTGGTGCGGGGGACGCCCGGCATCGCGCTCGTCATGGCCGAGCTGGGGTTCGCGGCCGAGCAGCGGGGGGACGCGGAAGGGGCGCTGGAACGGCACCGGGAGGGATATGCGGCGGCCCGGAGCACGGGGGATCCGCGGGCGGTCGCGCTGGCCCTGGAGGGGCTGGCCGGAGCGCTGTCGCTCGGGGCTGGGGCAGGCGCCGGCGCCAGGGAGGCGGCGGGGTTGCTCGGGGCGGGGTCCAGCGCCGGGGAGGCGGCGGGTTCCGGTGTCAGGGAGGGGGCGCGGGCGCTGGGGGCGGCGGGGGCCGTCAGGCGGGCGGTCGGGGCGCCGTTGCCGCCGAGTGAGCGGCTGGATGTGGAGCGGATCCTCGGGCGGCTGCGTGACCTGCTCGGTGACGAGGCGCTCAGGCAGGCGCTGGAGTCAGGGGAGGGGGAACTCGGCGACCACTTCCCAGGCCCCCTCGGGGGACGGGCCCGCGTAGAGCCTGCCGCCCAGCGCCTCCACCCGCTCGGCCATCCCGACCAGCCCGAACCCGCCGCCAAGGCGAGCGACCCGAGGGTCTGAGCCGGAGCCGAAGTTCCGTATCCGCAACACCGCCACCCGCTCGAAGCGGCGCAGGTCCGCCTCCACCCAGGCGGTGCGGGAGGCGTGTTTGCGGATGTTCGTGAGGGCCTCCTGGAGCACCCGGTGCAGGGTCGTCATGACCTCCGGCGGCAGCGTACGGTCGTCGAGTCCCTGGCCGATCTCGAACGCCACCTTCGGCCCGTCCGCCGAGAACCGGTCGGCCAGCATCCGCAGGTCGGCCAGCGTGGTGCCGGGCCTGCGGTCCGCGTCGTCCTCCGTGCGCAGGACGGTGACCATGCGCCGCATCGACGTCAGCGCCTCGGAACCCGCCGTCGCGATCGCGTCCAGCGCGGGGGCCACCGCGTCCGGTCTGGTCTCGGCGACCGTACGGGCGGCCTGGGCCTGGACGACGATGCCCGTGATGTGGTGGGCGACCAGGTCGTGCAGTTCCCTGGCCAGTTCCAGGCGCTCCGCACGGCGTACCGAATGGACCGCCTCCGTGCGGCGCTCCTGCTGGAAGCGCAGGTAGCCGCCGACTCCCGCGGCCGTCGACCACCCCGCGAACAGCAGGAACGAGAACGCCAGCCCCGAGCTGTTGTAGTCGCGCGCGCTCGCCTCGGACATCAGGACGACCAGCGCCACACATGCCAGGACCGCCGCCTTGCGCACCGGCTCGACGTGCCGCAGCACGCCGATGAGCAGGATGAGCAGCGAGCCCGTCTCGGTCATGCCCGGCACACCGGGGAGCTGGGTGCCGCCGATGAGCACCGATGTGCCGAACGACAGGCCCAGCATGACGAGGAACCCGTTCAGCCGGTATCGGCGCCGCAGCACCACGGCGGTGATCCCGGCCGCGCCGCAGATGGGCACGAGCCACTGGAGACCCCCGATGGTGGTGGCGAGCACGAGGTCGAGCAGCAACATCAGGCCCAGCCAGCCGAGCATCGCGATCTCGCTCAGCCGGCGGACCCAGTACACGACGCGTTTGGAGTCCCCCACGGCCTTGAGCCTAGGCCGGAAGTCGGACAACTCATATCAACCGTTCGGCCGAGAGGGAGCGCGGGAGACCAGTCCTTCAGTGGAGGCGGCGGATGGGGTGCGTCGCCGATGCTGGATACGTCGGAAGGGGACAGAGAAATGGTTGCCATCGGGTTCGCTCTGCTGGGTGTCGGACTGGTCGTCGCGGTGCTGCTCGCGCTGACCGACCCCGTGCTGCTCTCCCGTATCAACGGGGAGCAGGCGGAGGGAGGCAGAGGCCGGTTCATCAAGGCGGATGTCGTACGGCTCCCGTCCAGGTCAGACGGGGACCGTCACGAGCCCAAGGCGGCCTGACCGACCCGGCTCGCGCGGGCATGGCGCGTGAGCCCGTACGGGGGCCGTGGGGACGGCGCCCGTCAGCGGGGCGCGATCCGGAGGGGACGGATCGCGGNCCGTCTTCCGTTACCGTTGCCTGTATGAGCAACGGTTTTGAGACGCTGGCCATCCACGCAGGTCAGGAGCCCGACCCGCTGACCGGTGCGGTCGTGCCACCGATCTACGCCACCTCCACGTACAAGCAGGACGGCGTGGGCGGTCTGCGTTCCGGATATGAGTACAGCCGCTCGGCCAACCCCACCAGGACCGCGCTCGAATCCGCGCTGGCCGCCGTGGAGGGCGGGGCGCGGGGGCTGGCGTTCGCGTCGGGGCTGGCCGCCGAGGACACATTCCTGCGCGCGGTGTGCAAGCCGCAGGACCACGTGATCATCCCGAACGACGCCTACGGGGGCACCTACCGGCTGTTCGCCAAGGTGCACGAGCGCTGGGAGCTGCACTACGACCCCGTGCCGCTGCACGACCTCGACGCGGTGGCCTCGGCGATGACGCAGAAGACCAAGGTGGTCTGGGTCGAGACGCCCACCAACCCACTGCTCGGCATCGCCGACATCGCCGCCCTGGCCCAGCTCGCCCACGACAACGGGTCGCTGCTGGTCGTGGACAACACGTTCGCCTCCCCGTACCTGCAGCAGCCCCTCTCCCTGGGGGCCGACGTGGTCGTGCACTCCACCACCAAATACGTCGGCGGGCACTCCGACGTGGTGGGCGGGGCTCTCGTCGCCGCCGACGCCGGGCTCGGGGAGGAGCTGACCTACTACCAGAACGCGATGGGGGCGGTGGCGGGGCCGTTCGACGCGTGGCTGACGCTGCGCGGGCTCAAGACCCTCGGTGTACGCATGGACCGCCACTGCGACAACGCCGAACGCGTCGTGGACCTGCTGCTCGCCCACCCGCGCGTGACCGAGGTGCTCTACCCCGGCCTGGCCGAGCACGGCGGGCACGAGATCGCCGCCAAGCAGATGCGGCGGTTCGGGGGCATGGTGTCGTTCCGCGTCGCCGGAGGCGAGGCGGAGGCTGTGGCGGTGTGCGACAAGGCCAAGCTGTTCACGCTGGGGGAGTCGCTCGGGGGCGTCGAGTCGCTCATCGAGCATCCGGGCAGGATGACGCACGCCTCGGCGGCCGGGTCGCCGCTGGAGGTTCCCAGCGACCTGGTGCGGCTGTCGGTGGGCATCGAGACCGTCGACGACCTGCTCGCGGATCTCACCCAGGCACTGGCCTGACCTCCATCGTCTTTGGGGGTCCTAAGGGGCCTTGCTCGGGGTCCTAGCTGGGGAACACCATCAGGCAGAGGATCACCAGCCAGATCACGGACAGCAGCCCGCTGATCGCGGCGATCCGCCCGTTCTGGACCTTCGCGTCGTCCTCGGCGCTCTCGCTCGAGAGCGCCTGGACGGCGGTGCGCAGATCCCGGTCGATGATGACGAGCAGCACGGCGGCCACGATGAACAGCGTCATGGACGCCGTCATGTACCACTTGCCGAGCAGCCCGCCGCCCACCACGATGCCGAGCACCAGTCCGAACACGAACACACCCAGGCTGCCGAGGCTGTAGATCCTCGTCGTACGCTGGATGAACTGGAGCGCGGGCACGTTCTTGGTGCGGATGGCGCGCGGCGCGGCCATCGTCGCGGCGGTGACCGGGCCGATCGTGAAGATCGCGAATCCGATGTGCAGCCAGAGAAGCAGGGACATGCGGGAGAGACTAGTCCCCGGTGATCTCGACCGGGGACTCGACACTCTCTTTGCTCTCTGCGGAGCAGCGCATGCACAGCTCCGTGGTCGCCACCGCGACGACCATCAGTATGACGAGGAGAACCGCGGCAATCATGAGTACCCCTCCTTCCCCGTGTGGGACGTAAATATCGTCCGTAATGACTAGACGGCTGTGCAACGGAATAAGTTCGGCGCGGGTATGGTTGGTCACCGTCGCTTTTTCCTTACCGTTAGGGCACAAGGGGGTGCCGTCCGTGGCCGTCAGGCACGTCGAGCCGTATACCGACGAGTGGCTGCAGCAGCCGTACAGTTACGTCCAGCAAGTCCGTGACCTGCTCGGATCCGAGGTCGTAGATTGGTGGAAGGGGCCCTGCGACCCCCGTGACGCCACTCTCAAGCTGGCCGACGACACCGCGCTGGTGTGGGACGAGGAGAGCGGCTGGCGGCTGGGAACCTTCGTCTCGGGCGGGCGTGGCCGGCACACCGAGTTGGCCGGCGTCCGCTACCTGGGCCACGGCCTGCTGCCGAAACCGGAGCGCGTGCCGCCGGCGTTGAGCGACGCGAGGGCGGGAGTGGGCGCGAGTTCGGCCTGGCGCCCCTGCTACCGCTCCCACCGCAACTGCCGGGACGGCTTCGACGTCGCCCTCGACTTCTACTCCGGCCTCATCGGCGCCTGACCCCCGAATCCCTGGGCCTGCGTTCGGCCCTTGTACGGGCGTGTCAGGAGATTCCGCTATATCGGGCCAGCGTCGTCGATCCTGCTGAAGAACTTGGCCGCGTAGGTGGGCGGCCCCCGACTTGGTTGCCGCAGGTGCGGTACGCTCTCGCGGCCCACGGCCGGCGCCGGCGTCCGCGAGGGTCGCAGCCAGGTCTCCGTGTATGTAGTGTGCCGAAATGACAAGAAGCGAGCGAATCGCGGACCAGCTGGACCGGCACTGGCACAAGAACCTGCGGCCGCGGCTGGACGGTCTTGCCGATGAGGAGTACTTCTGGGAGCCGGTGCGTGGCTGCTGGAGCATCCGCCCACGTGGCACGTCGGCCGCACCGATGACGGCAGGTTCGGGGGAATGGACGATGGACTACGCGTCCCCTGACCCGGTGCCGGCGCCGGTGACCACGATTGCCTGGCGGCTGGCGCACATCATCGTCTCCTGCCTGGGCTATCGGGTCGGATGGCACTTCGGCGGCCAGGACGTCGACTCCCAGACATTCGCCTTCGCGGGGACCGCTGACGAGGCGCTGAAACAGCTCGATGAGATGTACGGGAGATGGAACGCGGGGGTTCGCGAGCTCTCGGACGCCGACCTGGAGAATCCGCCCACGGTGGGTCCCGAGCGGTTTCCCATGGAGGGCATCGTCCTGCACGTCAACAGGGAGCTGATCCATCACGGCGCCGAGATTTCCCTGCTGCGCGACCTCTACCGCTGGCAGGACGGAGCCACCGTCCACCCGTAGGTGGGGCCACTTGCCACCGTCTCATGCGCTCCAGGAGCTCGGCAAGGGTGGGAGTGCCGGTGATGGGCTGGATGAGGGCTCCGGTGCGCCTAAAGATTCGAACTCAGAACATGCCCTAGCCGGCTTGCGTAAAGTTGATGACCAGATTGTCATTGGTCACGATGTGCTCTTTGAAGAAGCGTGGTGTTCCGTCCGAGGCCCAGATCAGCCAGCACCGGTCGAATCGTTGAGGAGGGCAGGCGTACTGAAAGCTCGACGGCCGGGTTTGTGAGGTCGCCGAGTGGGCGTGGGAATACCAGGGCCGCCAATTGAACGCGGGACGCCGGCGCGATGATAACGGCTCCTGGAAGCGCTCCATCCGGAGGATTCGACGCAAAATTCTTGCCATGCCGGATTACCATTTCAATGGCTTCCGTGATTGCCGAATCCTTGGTGCCGTGATGATTGCTCGCCGAGCTTAGGGAAAGGCGCGGCGGGCATTCTTTGGGTGTCCAACACGCGGGACCAACGAAAAGGGGTGGTTCGGATGACGGAGCGTGAGCCCGATCCGACAATGGCGTTCGGTGCCGTGGTGGAAGAAGACGGGCTGAAGGTGGCGCCCTCGCGGAAGCCGAGGAACGCCGGCGCCCGCAGGGGTGGGATCGCCGATGAAGAGCCGCCGCCGCCGCTTCCGCACCCTGCGGAAATCGATGACAGGCCACTTTCCCAGCGGTTCGCCGAGCCCGGGGAGTAGATCGTGTCAGAGATCAATTATTCGAAACTGTACTTTCGTAACGACTACCACCATCGGCTGTGGGTGGCCATCATGTTCCCCGCTCCGGACGCATGTGCGGAGTTCGGTCGCTGGCGCACCAAAGGATGGTGGTCCGTCGATACCGGCGGGCAGGCATTCGTCCTCAAGACCATCTTTCGAACCGCCTACTTCTACGCGGAGGCCGAGGATGGGGCGATCTGGGACGGCGGCCCGAATGCCCCCATCATGTACGTCACTCAAAGTTCGTTCGAATCCTGCCATCTGATCAACACCGCCGGCTCGCGACCCGTCCGAGTGGATCGTCTCAACCTCGGCACCGGAGGCGCATTCGTCCAGCCCCTCGGCTGAACCCGTGGGCCGCCTTACCAGCGCTCCACGAGATGCTCGCGACCAGGCGGCGGATCATTGCCCACTGGGCTCCACAGCGGCAGGGTCAGCCGCACCGATCGGGTTTCGGTGGTGCCCGATGGGGCTTCCTGGGAATTGCCCGCATTGCGGTGCGCAGGCTCACGTACGTGCGGGCGCCCAAGAATGCCCTCCCATCAGATGTCAGGGGCTGGTGAGGATGACGAGTTGCTGGGTCGCTCGGGTCATCGCGACATAGCGGTCGACGGCTCCTTCGATGCCCTTGCCGAACGCCTCCGGGTCGATCAGGACCACCAGGTCGAACTCCAGCCCCTTCGACAGCTCCGGGGTCAGCGACCGGACGCGGGACGTCCCCTTGAAGGTGGGGTCGCCGATGACGCAGGCGATCCCGTCGGCGTGCGCGGCGAGCCAGGTGTCGAGGATCGAGCTCAGCTCCGAAACCGACCCGTGGACGACGGGGACGTCGCTGCTGCGGATGGAGGTCGGCACGTTGGCGTCGGGAAGCACGGCCCGGATGACCGGCTCGGCTTCGGCCATGATCTCCTCCGGCGTCCGGTAGTTGACGCTCAGGGAGGCCAGGGTGACCCGGTCGAGCCCGATCCGCTCGAGCCGTTCCTGCCACGTCTCCGTGAACCCGTGCCTGGCCTGTGCACGATCCCCGACGATGGTGAAGCTCCGTGACGGGCACCGCAGCAGCAACATCTGCCACTCCGCGTCGGTCAGCTCCTGAGCCTCGTCCACGACGACGTGCGCGAACGGGCCGGCGAGCACGTCCGGCTCCGTGCTGGACAGTGCGGTCTCGTCGACCAGGGCGTCTTTGATGTCCTGTCCGCCCAGCATCGTAATCACGCCTTCGCCGTCGTCATCGGCCTCAAGCAGGCGGTCGACGACCTTGGCCACGTTCTCGCGTTCCGCGGCGACGGCGGCGTTGTGCCGGCGCTTACGTCGCGCCGCCTCAGGGTCGCCGAGCCGCTGCCGGGCCGCGTCCAGGAGCGGCAGGTCGGAGACCGTCCAGGCCTGGGCGTCCCCCCGCTGCAACCGCCGGATCTCGTCGGGGCTGAGCCAGGGAGCGCACATGCGCAGGTAGGCGGGGACCGACCACAGGTCTCCGACGAGGTCGGCCGCTTCGAGCAGCGGCCACGCGCGGTTGAACGTCGTGAGCAGCTCCCTGTTCCGCAACAGAGACCTGCGGAGCAGGTCGGGCGAGGCGTCGCCGTCGTGCTTGTCCTGCAGGATCGTGAGCAGCTCCGCCCAGATCTGGTCACGCGCCTCGTTGTGCGGGGTGCCGGGTTCCGGCGCGTCGAACGCCTCCGCCCAATCCTCGGCGCTCAGCCAGATGTCGGACCAGTGGGTCGTGACCGTCATCCCCTTGTCGGGCGGGTTCTCGTAGAACCTGACGGCGGGCTCGATCGCCTTCACCATGTCGGCGGACGACTTCAGCCGGGCCACGTCCGGGTCGCTCTCGGTCGCCGCCGTGGCTCCCTCGGTGACGAGGTCCCGCAGGGTGCAGGTCTGCACGCCCTCCTCTCCGAGGCTGGGCAGGACGTCGGCGACGTAGGACAGGTAGGGCTGGTGCGGACCGACGAACAGCACGCCGCCCCGGTGGTGGCCGAGGCGAGGGTCCGCGTAGAGGAGGTAGGCGGAGCGGTGCAGGGCGACGACGGTCTTGCCCGTACCCGGGCCGCCGTCGACGACGAGAGCGCCGCGGGATCCCGCGCGGATGATGGCGTCCTGGTCGGCCTGGATGGTGCCGAGCACGTCTCGCATCCGGGCCGACCGGTTGCTGCCCAGGCTGGCGATGAAGGCGGACTGGTCGTCGAGCGCGGCGTGCCCGACCAAGCCGTCCGAGGTGAACACCTCGTCCCAGTAGTCGCTGATCCGGCCGCGGGTCCAGCGATAGCGGCGGCGGCTCGCCAGGCCCATCGGGTTGGCGTGGGTGGCGCCGAAGAACGGCTCGGCCGCGGGGGAGCGCCAGTCGACCAGCAGCCGGCGACCCTCGCTGTCCTTGAGGCCGAGCCGCCCGATGTACACGGGCTCGGGGTCGTCCGCGCTGATCATGTGTCCGAGGCACAGGTCCAGGCCGAAGCGGCGCAGCGCGCGCAGGCGGGCGGTCAGCCGGTGGATCTCCAGGTCCCGCTCCAGCGCCGCCCGGCCCGCGCCGCCGGGTGCCTGGCGTGTGGCGTCGAGGCGGTCGGACAGGTCGGCGATCGACTGTTCGAGGTTCTCCGCGATGGCCGCGAAGTGCTTCTCGTCGCTCGCGATCAGCGCCGGGTCGGCCTTGGGAGCGAGGTGGGCGGGAAGGTCAAACGCGCCGGTGGTCAGCGGGTTCACGTCAATAGCTCCGATCTGAGGTCGCTTGCACCGTTGCGCGTGGCAAGGCGTCTGGACCGGCGTGACGAATCTGGTGGCACCGCTCCGGGTGGCCGTTGCAGGTTCTCGTGTTCTCGACTGTTCCGTATGGTTCACGCGGGTACGGGCGGCCTTTCCCGGCTGATCGTGTCGAGCAGCGGCTTCGCGGCCACCGTCGTCCCGTCGGCGCGGATCATGCCGGCCACGGCGGTCGCCCGCTGCGCGAAGTCCTCGTCCGGTGGCGCGCACGCCCGCGCCTCCGAGCGTCCCACCAGCCGTTCGACGTTCTCTCGTGAGCCGTACGTCGACAACAACACACGCACTTCGTATCCCCATTTCCGCAGCTTCCGGCCTCGGCCGAATGATTCTGCGGCATGACCCGGGTCTTGTGGCAAGCCCCCCGGTGCGCTATAGGTTAAGAGTGGAAGGAGCGGACAACTCCCCTTCCCCCTTATGGCCCGCCGCGGACGGGCAACCTCCTGTCGAAACGGCGGCGTGCGTCCACGGGAAGCGATCGAGGAACTCTCATGGCTGAGACTTCATACAGCATCGGTGAGGGTCCCGCGACTCACGTCAGCCTTTCCCTGCCCGAAGGCACGGTCGAGGCGATCCGTCGCCGCGTGGGCAAACGTGAGTTCTCCTCGTTCATCGCCGCAGCGGTGGAGCGTGAACTGGCCGGCCATGAGCGCCGTAACGGGCCTCTCCCCAGTTCAGGACTGCTGTCCGGGATGCGTCGCCAGCACGTAGGAGAAGAGGAGGCGAAGACCTCCGCCGGTTAGTGGAGCACGAGCAGGATGTGCTCGTCCTCGTCGTGCCACAACGTCCCGGACCGGGAGAAGCCGTGCTTCTCCAGGAGTCGCACCGAGGCGGTGTTGGCGTGGAAGGGGTCGGCGTAGAGCGGGCGGGTCTGCTCCTTGCCGAGGAAGAGCGCCATGGCCCGGGTGCCGATGCCCCGGCCCCAGAACGCCTGCCCGAACCAGTAGCCGATGAAGCGCTGATCCTTCTCCCACCAGGCCACCAGATTGCCCGCCAGCTCACCGTCCACGATGACCGCCTGCACGAAGACGGTCGGGTCGTCGAGGATGCGGGTCTTCCAGTGGCGCATGAACGCCTCCCGCTCCCGGGGCGCGAACCTCGACCGCCGCGCGGCCTCCGGGTTGTGCTCCTGCTCCAGGAACACCTCCAGATCGGCCTCCACGACATCCCGCAACCGCACGTCATCACTCATGGCGAGCAAGTCTGGCATGACGCACCGACAAACCGGGACGGGCGATCAACGCCTGTCCCGGCTCGTCCGGCGTCAGGTCAGCTCCCCCAACGGTGTGTACGCCACGTCCTTCTCCGTCTGCAACACCCTCCCATCCTCCCCATAGGCCGTAACCGTCACAGGCGGCGAGACCAGGACGCAGAGCGGCCGGCCCAGCGCGTCCTCGCGCCCCTCCGGATCGGCCGTCTGCTTTCCGATGATCCGGACGATGAAGAACCCGTTGGCCATCCGCGCCTCCGCACGCCGCCCGTCCGCCCAGTCGACCTCCACCCGCCGTACGGCGTCGCCGACCCGACGAACTCGGTGAAGGCTCGCTCGTGGTCAGGGTGCAAGAGGTCTCCTCTGGTCTCGCACCCTTAGATGGAGGAGGGGTCACGAATCTATGGTGTGGATCAGCGGGAGCGGCGCAGGCGGAGGAAGTCGCTGACGACGTATTCGCCCAACCGTTCCGCGCTGGGCGAGAAGACCCGCCCGCCGTTCCTGCGGGCCACCTCGTCCACGAACTCCTTCAGCCGGTCGTCGGCCGCCAGCATGAAGATGTTGATCGTGGCGCGGCGGCGGGTCATCTTGTCCACCTCGGACAGCGTGAGCTCCAGGGTCTCGTGCGAGGGCGGCCACTCGAAGGCCGAGCTGCCGTTGCGCAGGAGATGGGCCGTGGGCTCGCCGTCGGTGACGACCAGGACCACCGGTTCGAAGTCGGGGTGGCGGTCCAGGTGGCGGCCGGCGATCAGGAGGGCGTGGTGCAGGTTGGTGCCCTGGACCATGTCCCAGTCGAGGCCGGCCAGCTCGTCCGGCTGCAGCACCCTGGCGTAGTTGGAGAAGCCGATGATCTGCACGGCGTCCTGCGGGAACTTCGAGGCCACCAGCGCCTGCAGGGCCAGCGCCGTCTGCTTGGCGGCGGCCCAGGTGCCGCGCAGGGCCATCGAGTACGACAGGTCCACCAGGAGGCAAACGGCCGCGGCGCTGCGGCGTTCGGTCTCGGCCACCTCGAAGTCGTCCACAGAGAGCCGCACCCCGGCCCGGTCGCCGAGGGCCACGCCGCCGCTGCGTACGCCGTTGACCAGCGTGCGCACGACGTCGATCGGCTGCTCGTCCCCGAAGCGCCACGGCCGGGAGGAGCCCGTGAGCTCGCCGGCCGAGCCCGCGTCGTGCTGGTCGTGGTCGCCGCGGCGGCCCCCGTCGAGGGAGGAGAAGACGCGGCGCAGCGCGGTCTCGCCCAGGCGGCGTACGGCCTTGGGGGTCAGCTCCAGCTTGCCGCGGCGGCGCAGGAGGTAGCCCTGCTCCTCCAGTTCGCGTTCGATGCGCTTGAGCGCCTCCAGGTCGTCCACCGCGGCGCGGCCGAGCGCACGGCGTACGGCCTCCTCGTCGATGTCGTCGAGCCGCGCGCCCGGGTAGTCCTGGCGCAGGGCGGTTTCGAGCTGGGTGAGGTCGGCCAGCTCCTCCAGGGCCGTCACGGCGTCGCCCATGGACAGGGGCTCCTCGCCGGTGAGGCGTTCCGGGGCGTTCCAGGCCAGGTCGGGGCGGCGGGAGTAGAGGGCCTCGCCGAGGCGGCGCATCTGGTCGGACAGGCCGGCCTGGTCGAGGGTCTGGTTGATGAGGTTGGACAGCTCCTCACGCTGGCGCGGGGTCATCGAGGCGAGCATGCGCTGGGTGGCGGCGGCGCGGCGGGCCAGGATGTCGACGAGCTCGTCCAGGTTGCGGGGCTTTTCGGGAAACAGATCGCCATATTTCGACATAAAGGAGTCGAAGTCGGCTTGGGTGTGCTCGCCTCGGGAGTCCTTGTCGAGCATGTCGTTCAGGTCCGACATCATCTGGCGGACGCGTTCCATGGCCTCAGGGTCGGGATTGGCCAGCGCGTCGCGCAGGCCCCTGAACTGGCTGTCCAGGACCTCCCTGCGCAGCAGGTCGCGCAGCTCCTCGAAGGTCTGGCGGGCCGCCTGGGAGCGCCACTCGTACGTGCTCAGCTCCTGGATCGCGCTGGCCGTATCCTCCGGCAGCGCGTCGAGCTCGGCCTCCCGCAGCCGCGCGTCGTCGGACGGATCGGGGAACAACTCGGCCCGCTCCTGCCCGATCGCCTTGTCGAGCAGTGACCTGGCCCGCTCCAGCGTCCCGTCGAGCCGCCCGCGCTCGCGCAGGTCACGGCGGCGCCTGCGGACCTCCTTGAGCATGTCGTCGAGCCCGCGCCGATCCTGCGAGCCGGGAAGGCCGCGCTTGAGCAGGTCGCGCAGGGCGTGGACGGGCGTCGAACCCGACAGGATGGCATCGCCCATCTCGTCGAGCGCGGCGCGTACGTCGTAGGGAGGGGCCAGGGGGTCGGGGCCGTCGTTGAACTCGCCATAGCGGAAGGCCATCACGAAACCACGCTAACCCCAGAAAGGCGCCCATGTGTGTACATGGATTTTCAGGCGTCGCCGAAGATCTCCCACACCTGGTTCAGGGAATCCACGCCGGGCGTGTAGTCGATCTTGACGAGCACGGGGTGCCTGACTCCCTTGAGGGCCTTCGTCAGGTCCTTCCACGTGCAGTCTTTCTTGCCGAGACCGTTCTGGGAGGCGTTGACGGGTCTGCCCGCGAGCCAGCCGTCGCCGCAGCGGGCGGTGGTGCGGGAGAAGGTCGTCGTGTACGCGTACCCGAGCTTGACGGTCTTTCCGCCGGTCGCGAACAGCACGGTCGTGTCGTTGACGCGCTTGAGCGTGCCCTTGGCCAAGCGCGGGTCGGGCCAGTCTTTGACCAGGATCTCGTTGACCCGGGTCGCCTTGCCGCCCCGGTGTTCGACGCGCACCGGCACGGGGCCGCGCCCCAGCGTGGCGGCCAGGTCGGCGGGCTTGCACATGGTGCGGCCCAGGCCCTTGGCATCCACGTTGGCCCGGCCCTCGGTCTCCTTCAGGTCGCACGCGACCGTGATCCGGCCGTATGCCGCCCCGGTGTAGTCGAGGCGCAGTTCCTTGGCCCCGGCAACGGCCTTGAGCGCGGCCGACCTCGGGACGACACGCAGATGGCCCTGGCCGTCGGGCCAGGCGTAGCCGTACACGAAAGCAGTGGGTGCGGCGGGTGTGGCGGGCACGCTCAAGGCAAGAGCGGTGGCACAGGCGAGCAGGCGCATGGACGGTCTCCCCCGACGGCGATCAGCTACAAGCTATGACGCGGGAGACCGCCCAAGTGTTCACGTACGGTAGACGGTCACTCCGTCAAGGTCCTCCTTGGACAGCCGCCGCATCAGGTAAAGCCCTTCGAGCGCGAACTCCAGGGCGGCCGCCGCGTGCCCCGGCGACTCCTCGCCAGCGCCCATGCCCAGCCGCGACATGATCTTGGCCAGGCCGTTGACGGGACCGATGCGGTGCAGCAGCTCGCCGGCCGGAACCAGCTCGCCGGACTCCACCTGGTTGCCCTCGGCGAACTTGTCCGTCACCGGAGACAGGTCCATTCCGCCCAACCGGCTCCTGAACGTCTCCGCCGTCGCCCGCCGCAACAAGTGGGCCAGGATCTCGGTCTCCCTGCCCTCCTCGCTGACCTCGAACTCCACCTTGCCCCGCAGGCTGTGGACCACACAGGCCAGGTCGACCACGCGCGTGACCGGCTGCTCCTCGCCCGTGAGCGCCGCCCGGCGCACCGCGGAGGCGGCCGCGGTCTCGGCGGCGGCGATCGAGAAGCGCGCGGACACCCCGGAACGGGCGTCCACGGCGGTCGACTCGCGGACCAGCCGGGTGAAGCGGGCGATCACCTCGACCAGGTGCTCGGGCACGTCGGCCCCGATGTCCGGCACGGACTCCTGGCGGATGAGGGTCAGCTCGTCCTCGACGGTCGAGGGGTAGTGGGTGCGGATCTCGGCGCCGAAACGATCCTTAAGCGGCGTGATGATCCGGCCCCTGTTGGTGTAGTCCTCGGGGTTGGCGCTGGCGATGAGCAGAATGTCCAGCGGCAGTCGCAGGTTGTAACCGCGCACCTGGATGTCGCGCTCCTCCAGCACGTTGAGCAGCGACACCTGGATGCGCTCGGCCAGGTCGGGCAGCTCGTTGACGGAGAAGACGCCCCGGTTGGTGCGCGGGACCAGGCCGTAGTGGACCGTTTCAGGGTCGCCGAGCGTGCGCCCCTCGGCGATCTTGATGGGGTCGACGTCGCCGATCAGGTCGCCCACGGAGGTGTCGGGGGTGGCGAGCTTCTCGCCGTAGCGCTCGTCGCGGTGTTTCCACGCCACCGGCAGCTCGTCACCCAGACTTCGCGCCAGCGCCTTGCAGCGCGTGCAGGCCGGCTCGTACGGGTGATCGTTGATCTCGCAGCCCTCGACCACCGGCGTCCACTCGTCGAGCAGATGGGTGATGGTACGGATGAGCCGGGTCTTGCCCTGGCCGCGCTCCCCGAGGAGGACCAGGTCGTGCCCGGCCAGCAGGGCACGTTCCAGGTGTGGCAGGACGGAGTCGTCGAAGCCCACGATGCCGGGGAAGCGCGGCTCGCCCGCCCGCAGCTTGGCCAGCAGGTTTTCCCGGACTTCGGCCTTGACGGTGCGATGAACGTGGCCGCTCTCTCGCAACTCGCGGAGAATACGTGGCTGATGCACGGGATTGAGACTACGTCCCCTGCGAGGAATGTGTCAGAGAGTTTCGCACCTGGCGGAGATTTCGGATCTTGACCATTGCGTGGCGGTTCGTGTGCGTGCTTGTCCCTTTAGTGGGGAGAATCGGGCCTAGGGAACTTGGACATGTCGAGGGAGGCGAGATCCGTGGCCGTGATGACAAGCCGCTTCGCCGACGGCCTCGCCGTGGGTTCCGACCTGGTGGAGGCCGCGGAACACGCCGTCGGCCAGGCACTGTCGAGGCTCAGCGGCCCAGCCGACCTGGTCTGCTTCTTCATCTGCGGCGACGACCCCGAGGACGTCGCCCGTGCGGGCCAGGCCGCGATGAAGCTCGCGCCCGAGGCGCACGTGATCGGATGCAGCGCCACAGGAGTGATAGGGGACGGCCAGGGCGTGGAGCTGACGCCGGCCGTGAGCGCATGGGCGGCGACCCTGGAGGGGGCCCGGCTGACGACGTTCACGCTGGAGACGCTGACGGCCGAGGACAGGTTCGTGGTGGTGGGTCTGCCCGAACGGGGCGGGGACGACCACGTGGCGATCCTGCTGGCCGATCCGTACACCTTTCCGACCGACGCCTTCGTCGAGCGCTCGGTCGACGTGTTGGGCGACCTGCCGCTGATCGGCGGGCTGGCCAACGGCCTCCAGGGACGAGGATCCGTACGGCTGTTCGCCGACGGCGAGATCTACACCGAAGGCGCGATCGGGGTCCTGCTCAGCGGGCCCATCAAGATCAGCACCGTGGTCAGCCAGGGCTGCCGTCCGATCGGGCCCAGCATGGTGGTCACCGCGTCGGAGGAGAACCTGCTGCTGGAGCTGGCCGGCCAGCCGGCGCTGGCGCGTCTTGAGGACATCGTCAGCGACCTGGACGAGGACGACCGCGAGCTCGTCGCCTCCGGCCTGCAGATCGGGCTGGCCATGGACGAGTACGCGGAACGCCACGAACGCGGAGATTTCCTCATCAGGGGAGTCATCGGCATCGACCCCGAGCGCGAGGCTGTGGCCATCGGCGACATCGTGGAGATCGGCAGGACCGTGCGCTTCCAGGTCCGCGACGCCGCCACCGCCGACGAGGACCTGTACGACCTGCTCGACGCCCACCGTGAAGAGCTCGGCAAGGTGGACGGGGCGCTGCTGTTCTCCTGCAACGGGCGGGGGTCGGCCATGTTCGGCACGGCCGACCACGACCCCGTCGCGCTACGGGACACGCTGGGGCCCATAGGCGTGGCGGGCTTCTTCGCGGCCGGTGAGGTGGGTCCGGTCGCCGGTCACAACCACGTACACGGGTTCACGGCCTCCGTCCTGGTCTTCTCCAGCGCCTCGGGCGGTTCGTGACGTCGGCGGTCCGTGACGTCGGCGTTTCCATGACGCGGGCGTTCCATGACGTGTGAAAGCCCGGCGGCCCCCGCTGCTCGGGAGGGGCCGCCGGGCGCTGGGAGGCGGGTCAGCCGGTCTTGCTGGTCAAGCTCGGCCCCTCCTCCGTGCCGGTGTCGTGGCTCGGTCCGTCGTCCTTCTTCTCCGAGGTGCCGCCGTCACCGGGCGGCGGCACGGGCAGGGCGGTGGGCTCGCAGGGAGCGACCGCCCCCTTGACGATCTGCATCGTGGTCGCCGACGGCGGCGCGGTGTCGCCGTCCTTGCTCTTCGAGATGGCCAGCACCAGCGTGGACCCCGCCGGCACCTGGCCCTTCTCGATCTTGAAGGTGATCCCGTCGCCATCCTTGCCGATGCCCGCCGCGAACATCCCCTGCGTGTCCCCGGCCGAGCCGCGCGGCTGCTTGCAGGTCTGGCCCTCCGGCAGGTAGTCCACCACGGCCTCGACCCCGGCATCGGCCAGCTCGGCCTGCAGCCCCTCGGGGTCGGTGAACGCGTGGATCTGTACGCTGACCCCGCCGTCCGACCCCGTGGAAACCGCGTACGCCGGGCTGCCGGCGATCCCGGTCAGCACCACCACCGCCGTGGCGGCCGCCGCGACCCCCGCCACCGCGGCGGACAGCCCCACGAAGCGCCGGGAGCGCCGTACCGGTGTCACAGTCGTCATCCTGTCCTCCGCCGTCCTTGTCGTGAGCTCGTCTTTGAGTGCACTGAGAAGGCGATCTTCGAACCTGTTCATGTCCGTCCCTCCAGATACACGGCCGATGGCGAGGCGACGTTCTCGAGGGCGCGTCTGGCCCGGTGCAGCCGGACACGTGCCGTCACGTGCCTGATGCCCAGAGCCTTGGCGGCCTCGGTGACGGTGAGCTGATCGATCACGACGAGCTCCAGCACCGCGCGTTCACCCTCAGGGAGGCCCTGCATGGCCTCCAGGGTGCCGCGCATCCTGCGCTCGGCGTCGATCCGCTCCTCCATCCTGGCGAGATCGTCGTCGTCCATCAGCCGGCGACCGGCGACGCGGCTGGTCATCCGCGCCTCCCTGGCCGCCTTACGGTGCTGGGCGGACACGACGTTGCGCGCGATGCCGTAGAGCCATGCGATCTCGCTACCCCGGTTGGGCGCGTACGTATGCGCCGAGTCAAGGACCGCCAGGAAGATGTCCGCTGTCAGGTCGGCGGCGAGGTGAGGGTCGCTCACTCGCCGGACCACGAATCTCATGACGGCATCCACGTGGCGGCGATAGAAGGCCTCTAAGGCCGCGGGGTCGTCGTTGAGGCGCACTGGCCTCGCTCCCTTCGTCGTTCGCCCTTACACCCGTACTTGGATCGGGCGACGAGAAGCGTTTCCTACGACGGGCGGCGGGGCTGGAAGAGCCAGGCGTCGAAGAGGGGGGTGAGGTCCTTGCCGGACAGGTGTTCGGCGAGGTCGATGAACTGCTCCGTCGTGACGTGACCGTAGCGGTGCTCGGCGGTCCACCTCTTGAGCAGGGTGAAGAACGTGGCGTCGCCGATGGCGCGGCGCAGGGCGTGCAGGGTCATGCCGCCGCGGGTGTAGACGGACTGGTTGAAGAGGTCGTCCGGCTTGGCGCGACCGGGGGGATATTTCCACATCGGGTCGCTCTCGGGGCGGTTGTGGAGCTGCTGGAACATGGCCTCCGCGCTCTGCCGGCCCTTGTGCTCCGACCACAGCCACTCCGCGTATGTGGCGAAGCCCTCGTTGAGCCAGAGGTCCTTCCACCGCTTGATGGTCAGGCTGTTGCCGAACCACTGGTGCGCCAGCTCGTGGGCGACGATCGTCTCTTGGGGGTTGAAGCCTCCGTAGAGGGGCTTGGTCTGGTTCTCCAGCGCGTAACCGGCGGAGTAGTCGTCCACCACGCCGCCCGTCGAGGAGAACGGGTAGGGGCCGAAGACCGTGGTCCAGTAGTCGGTGATCTCGCCGGATCTGGTGTAGAGCTCGTTGAGCGAGCCCTTGAACTTGGGGTCGGTGGCGGCGAGGTTCTGGATGCCGGTGGCCGTGCTGCCCTGGCGCAGGTCGAACTTGCCGATCGTGGCGGTGGCGAGGTAGGTGGCCATCGGGTGGCGCTCGCGCCACCTGAAGGTGGTCCTGCCGCCCGCGGTGACGGGCTGCCCGATCATCTCGCCGTTGGCCAGGGCCGTCACCCCGGCGGGCACGGTGATCGTGAAGTTGAACGTGGCCTTGTCGGACGGGTGGTCGTTGCTGGGGAACCAGGTCTTGGAGCCGTTGGGCTCGGAGGCCACGAACGCGCCGTCGGGGGTCGGGATGAAGCCGTAGGTGCCCAGGTTGGCGGTGTCCTTGGCCGGTTTGGGCAGCCCGCTGTAGGTGACCTTGACGGTGAAGGTGGTGCCGGAGTCGAGCACCTTGGACGGGCGCACGGTCAGCTCGTCGCCCTCCCGGCTGAACCGGGCCGGGACGTCGTTCACGGCGACCCCGCGCACGTCGAGACCGGTCAGGTCGAGGTTGAAGCTGGTCAGGTCCTGGGTGGCGCGGGCGCGCACGGCGGCCACGCCGTCGAGACGCTTGGTGGCGGGGACGTAGGCGACGGCGAGGTCGTAGTGGGCGACGTCGTAGCCGCCGTTGCCGTCCCTGGGGAAGTCGGGGTCGCCGATGCCGGGCGTGCCCGCGCGCTGGTCGGCGGGCAGGTGATGGCTGCTGGGCGGTGGCTCGTCGCCGGGGGAGCAGGCGAGCACGGTGATGAGCGCCGCCAGCAGAGCCACCCCGCGCCTGTTGTAACGCATAGGCGAACGAGCCCCCTTCGAATCGTGACCAGAATCTTACGCTGAGTCAGGCATTCACGACGACCGTCCTGGCGGCCTTGTCGTGGAGGGCCTGTTTGCGGGGGTCGAAGAGGATCCAGCCGAGATCCAGCAGAAGGCCGACGCAGCAGAGCCATTCGAGCACGGTCGCGACGGCCTGCCTGACAGCTGTCTGCCCCACGCCTATCTTGCCGCCGTACTCCGAGACGACACGGATGCCGAACAGCTTCTTGCCCAGAGTCTGACCGTTCCAGAAGGCGTGCAGGAGCCAGAAGTACAGGAAGGCGACGAGCCCGGCCACGAAGGTGTGTTCCACTGGGAAGCGCTCCCAGCCGTTCTTGCTCTCGTTCCAGACGTAGTCCCAGCTCGTCCAGCTGAACGGCGCGGAGACGATGTTGACGATGAGCCAGTCGAGGACGCCGGCGAACAACCGCCGCCAGCGTCCCGCCAGGCCTGGTGGCGGCAATCCCATGATGTCTGGATGACCACCACTAAGTCTGGACAAACTAAAGGTTGCCTCTGCGTTCCTGCTCGCGCTCGATGGCCTCGAACAGCGCCTTGAAGTTGCCCTTGCCGAATCCGAGCGAGCCGTGCCGCTCGATGAGCTCGAAGAAGACCGTGGGCCGGTCCTGCACGGGCTGGGTGAAGATCTGCAGCAGGTAGCCGTCCTCGTCGCGGTCCACGAGGATCTTGCGCTGCTTCAGCTGCTCGATCGGCGCGCGCACCCGCCCGATGCGCTCGCGCAGCTCGGGGTCGTCATAGTACGAGTCGGGCGTCTCCAGGAATTGCACCCCGGCCGCCCGCATCTGGTCCACCGTGGTCAGGATGTCGTTGGTGGCCAGCGCGATGTGCTGCACGCCCGGGCCGCGGTAGAACTCGAGATATTCGTCGATCTGCGACTTCTTGCGGCTGACCGCCGGCTCGTTGAGCGGGAACTTGACCTTGCGCGAGCCGTCGGCCACGACCTTCGACATGAGCGCCGAGTATTCGGTGGCGATGTCGTCGCCGACGAACTCCGCCATGTTCGTGAAGCCCATCACCTTGCGGTAGAACTCCACCCACTCGTCCATCTTGCCCAGCTCGACGTTGCCGACGCAGTGGTCGACGGCCTGGAACAGCCGGCCGTGCTTCGTCGCGGGCGGCGCCACCAGGGGCTCGGCGGGCGCGTAGCCCGGCAGGTAGGGGCCGCCGTAGTTGGACCTGTCGACCAGCGTGTGCCGCGTCTCGCCGTACGTGGCGATGGCCGCGAGCACCACCTTGCCGTGCTCGTCCTCCGCCGTGTACGGCTCCACCAGCCCCTCGGCCCCGTGGGCGACCGCGTAGGCGTAGCCGGCCTCCACATCGGGCACCTGGATGGCCAGGTCGATGACCCCGTCCCCGTGCTCGGCCACGTGCCGCGCCAGGTCCGTGCCAGGGCGGATCGAGGCCCGGAACTCGAAGGTGGCGCTGCCCGAGGTCAGCACGTACGAGGCCGCGTCCGGGCTGCCGTTCTCGGGCCCGCGGTAGGCGACCAGCCGCATGCCGAACGCGGTCGAGTAGTAGTGGGCCGCCTGCTTGGCGTTGCTCACAGCGAACACCACGGCGTCCATGCCGTTGACCGGAAAGACATCATTCATACCCTCAACTCTCGATTTCCCTGGACGGTCTGCGCAAGGGTTACCTCGTTGAGTGCACAATCTGCCTAGTGACATGGCGCGGGGTCCGGTAGATCTGTACAGCATGACAATCGACGACCTCGACGCCCGGCTCATCACCCTCCTGACCGCAGAACCCCGCCTGGGCGTGCTGGAGTGCTCGCGGCGGCTCGGCGTGGCCAGGGGCACGGTCCAGGCCAGGCTCGACCGTCTGGTGGACAGGGGAGTGGTCACCGGCTTCGGGCCCGACGTGTCCCCGGCGGCGCTGGGCTACGACGTGACCGCGTTCGTCAGCATGGAGATCAGGCAGATCGCCGGGCACGAACCGGTGGCCGACAGGCTGGCCGCGATCCCCGAGGTGCTGGAGGTGCACACGATCACCGGCGACAGCGATCTTCTTTGCCGGGTGGTCGCGCGCACGAATGCCGATTTGCAGCGGGTTATCGATCGGATAGTTGATGTTCAGGGCGTACTCAGGACTAATTCGATCATCGCCCTGGACACTCCGGTTCCCTACCGAGTGTTGCCGTTGGTCGCCGATGTTCCGCAACGTGACGGCGGCTAGTCGTACCATCTCTATGGGACGAGGCACCATTATCGATCGTTTACTCTTGGCATTCGCCCAGCTTGCGGGGGTTGGGCGACGCTGGGCAAGGGGAGGTCGAGGGGTGCGGAATGGCGGTGGTAAAGGGATGCGGAAGCGACGGATTCTCCGAGTTCTACTGATATCTATCGGCACGGGAATCCTCGTACTCGCCGGGCTTTTCGCTGTTGCCTGGGCGATGACTCCGATTCCCGACACGACCCAGAAGCAGGCCACCGCGCAGGGCTCGGTGATCTATTACCGCGACGGTAAGACGGTGCTCGCCCGGCAGGGGATCGACCGCAAGACCATCGATCTGGCCAAGGTGCCCAAGCACGTGCGCGACGCGGTCATCGCGGCCGAGAACCGCTCGTTCTACGAGGACGGCGGCGTGTCGGCCAAGGGCACCGGGCGGGCCGTGTGGTCCACCCTCACCGGCCAGCAGCTCCAGGGCGGCTCCACGATCACCCAGCAGCTCGTCCGCAACTACTACAGCGGCCTGAGCCAGGAGCGATCGGTCACCCGCAAGTTCAAAGAGATCCTCATCGCGATGAAGGTCGACCAGTCCAAGTCGAAGGACTGGGTGCTGGAGCAGTACCTCAACACGATCTACTTCGGCCGGGGCGCCAACGGCATCCAGTCGGCCGCCCGCGCCTACTTCGGCAAGGACGTCGAGAAGCTGACCGTCTCCGAGGGCGCCTACCTCGCCTCCGTGATCCAGCAGCCCAGCCGCTTCGCCGACCCCAAGGGCTCCGACCTGGTGGCCGCGCAGGGGCGCTGGCAGTCGGTGATCAACGCGATGGGGCAGACGGGCGCGCTGACGCCCCAGCAGGTGGCCGCCGAGGAGTTCCCCAAGCTCAAGGCGCCGAAGAAGCCGTTCCAGCTCAAGGGGCAGGCCCAATACATGCTGGAGCAGGTCACCAGCGAGCTCAACCGGCGCGGCTACACCGACGAGGACATCAACAGCGGTGGCCTCAAGATCGTCACGACCTTCGACAAGAAGCTCATGCAGGCCGCCGAGCGGGCCGTCTCCGACGTGATGCCGGACGCCACGCCGAAGAAGGTGCGCACGGGGCTGGCCGCCGTCGATCCCACCACGGGCGAGGTCGTCGCCTTCTACGGGGGCAAGCCGTCGCAGTCGAAGTACTACGACAACGCGTTCTCCGCCAAGGTGATGGCCGGCTCCACCTTCAAGCCGTACACGCTGGCCACGGCCCTGGACAACGGCTTCGACCTGTCCACCCGGGTCGACGGCAACTCGCCGCTGCGCGTGGCGTCGGCGCCGCAGGCGATCCCCAACGACGGCGACCGCTCCTACGGCCAGATCGACCTGGTCAGCGCCACCCAGAACTCCGTCAACACCGCGTTCGTGGACCTCGGCCAGAAGGTCGGCCTGGACAAGGTGGCCAAGACCGCCGAGGCGGTCGGCATCCCCGCCGCCCAGCTCGAGAAGCAGAAGGACACCGCCTCCTTCCCGCTCGGAGTCTCCTCCGTCAGCGCCGTGCAGAACGCCTCCGGCTTCTCCACCTTCGCCAACAAGGGCGTGCACATGGAGGCCCACGTGGTGAAGTCGGTCACCGACGCCCAGGGCGCCAAGGAGACCGTCAAGCCGGTCTCCACCCAGGTCGTCAGCGAGCAGGCCGCCGCCGACACCGCGTACGCGATGCAGCAGGTCGTCGAATACGGCACCGGCACCGCCGCCAGGCTCTACGACCGCCCCGTCGCCGGCAAGACGGGCACCACGGACGAATCGAAGTCGGTCTGGTTCAACGGCTTCACGCCGCAACTCGCGGTCGCGGTCGACATGTTCCGCGACGACAACGCCACGGTGACAATCCCCGGCTACGGCACGCAGTTCGGCGGGCAGCTGCCCGCGCAGGTCTGGCGAGCGTTCATGACGGAGGCGATGGCGGGCAAGCCGGTCGAGGAGTTCCCCGAGCCGTCGTCGCAGTACGGCTGGTCCGACGGCTACTCGGAGCCCGACCAGAACGTGCCCGACCAGGAGTACACGCCTTCGCCGAACCCGGACGAATGGAACCAGCCCGATCCCGCGACCAGCGAGCCGTCCTTCACCGACCCGCCGATCACGGAGACGCCGGACGGCGGCGGGCAGCCTGACCAGCAACCCGAGGAGACGGCACCGCCCGCCACCCAGGTTCCCGACCAGCCGACCCTCCAGGACGACACCGGGTCGCAGGGCGACGGGACAGGCCGCCGGCAACAGCAGGTCAACCAGTGAGTTCGGCCCGCAGCTCCTCGACCGTCGTCACAGGCATCCGGCACGTGAACCCTCTGCACACGTAGGCCGCGGGGGCGTCCCCGACCAGCCCTCGCCCCTCCAGCAGGGCGGGATAGGCGCTCTCCGCCGCTCCGCCGAGCGCCACCACCAGGCCGGGCACGTCCGCGAGCAGCGCCTCCCGGTGCAGCCGCGCCGTACGGGGATCGTCGGCGGGGCCGACGACGGCCACCTCCACAGGCCCCGACAGCGACGCCCGCGCCACGGCCAGCCCCCACCCCGCGAACCTGGCGTGCCCCTCTGTCAGCACCGACACGGTGCCCAGCGCGGTGTAGGCGGCCTCACGGTGCCGGCTGGAGCCGGTCAGGGCGCCGTAGGAGAGCAGGGCTCCGGCGGCCGCGTACTGGCCGGAGGGGGTGGCGTTGTCGGTGGGGTCCTGGGGGCGCTGGAAGAGCCGCTCTGCGTCGTCCGCCGTGTCGTAGAAGCCGGCCTCCCCGTCGGCGAACCTGTCGAGCACGGTGTCCAGCAGCGACCCGGCCAGCCGCAGCCATCGGGCCTCGCCGGTGACGCCGTAGAGGGAGATCAGGCCCTCGGCCAGGTTGGCGTAGTCCTCCAGGACCCCGGAGTTCTTGCCCGCCCGGCCGTCCCTGGAGGTCCGCAGCAGCCGCCCGTCCGCCATGTGCGTGCCCGCGAGCAGCTCCGCCGCCGCCGTGGCCGCCGCGACCAGGTCGGGCCGCTCGAAGACGACGCCGGTCTCGGCCAGCGCCGCGATGGCCAGCCCGTTCCAGGAGGCCACCACCTTGTCGTCGCGCCCAGGCCGCACCCGGCGCTCCCTGGCGGCCAGCAGCCGCGCCCGCACGTCCGCGTAGCGTTCGGGGTCCTCGGGGTCGCGCAGGAGCTGCAGCACGGAGGCGCCGTGCTCGAACGTCCCCGTCACCTCGAAGAGCCCGGCCGCCCACCGGCCGTCGTCGTCGCCGAGCACCTCGCGCAGCTCCTCGGGCGTCCAGACGTAGAACTTGCCCTCCACGCCCTCGCTGTCGGCGTCGAGGGCCGAGGCGAACCCGCCCTCGGGAGTGCGCAGCTCGCGCAGCAGCCAGTCGGCCGTCTCCAGCGCCACCCGCCGCGCCAGGTCCCCGCCGCCCGCCTTCCACCAGTGCGTGTAGACGCGCAGCAGCAGGGCGTTGTCGTACAACATCTTCTCGAAGTGCGGCACGACCCACTCGGCGTCCACGCTGTAACGCGCGAACCCGCCGCCGAGCTGGTCGTACATGCCGCCGCGGGCCATCGCCGCCAGCGTCCCGCCGCTCATCTCCCGCTCGCCGGAACGCAGCAGGAACTCCAGCACCATCGACGGCGGGAACTTGGGCGCCCCGCCGAACCCGCCGTTCGCCGCGTCGTAGGACTCCCGCAGGTTCGCCACCGCCTGCCGCAACGTCTCCTCACCCGGCAGCGCCCCGCTGGGCAGCGCGGTGTGCGTGTTGAGCGCCTCCACCACCTTCGCCCCCTGCTGCAACACGGAGTCGCGCTGGCTGCTCCACACCTTGTGCACCTCGGTGAGCAGGCGCTGGAAGCGGGGGCGCGGGAAGTAGGTGCCGCAGTAGAACGGATGTCCGTCGGGCGTCGCGAAAACCGTCATCGGCCAGCCGCCCTGATGGGTCATGGCCTGCGTGGCGTTCATGTAGACGGCGTCCACGTCGGGTCGTTCCTCGCGGTCGACCTTGATGTTGACGAAGTGCTCGTTCATCAGGCGCGCGGTGCCGACGTCCTCGAAGCTCTCGTGCGCCATGACGTGACACCAGTGACACGCCGAATAACCCACGCTGATGAGCAGCGGCACATCACGTCCGCGGGCCTCCGCGAACGCCTCCTCACCCCACGGATGCCAATCCACGGGGTTGTCCGCGTGCTGGAGCAGGTAAGGACTCGTCGCGTCTTTCAAGCGGTTCATCAGGACCTCCCCTGCCCACCCTAGACGGCCGGGACTCCCACTACCTTTCACGCCGTTCGGGGGACGGCGTAGGTTACGGGGCGTGGATATGGACTACGTCTGCGCCCACGCCGGTCGTCCGGCGTCCGATGTCACACGCAGGGACGTGGCGCGCGCGTTGCTCGCCGTGCCGTCAGGGGTGGCGCTCGTCGCGCTGCCCGACCTGCGGCGGGCCATGATGTCGGCGGGCAACCCGCTCTCCATCGCCTTCTGGGAGTCCGCCAAGGCGACCCTCGGTTCGATCGAGTCAGGGGTGGCCACGGTCGGTGACGTGCAACGGTGGGTCGAGTCCACCGGCACCGAGCCGATCCTCATGACTCCGAGCTATTTCGTCTGGCCGGAGGAGGACGAGCGCGGGCCCGTGGCGGCGGAGATGTTCGGGCGGATGGTGACGCACCTGGAGGAGCGGGTCACGGCGGGGGAGATCGATCCCGACGCGCTGGCGGCCGGCGATCAGGAGGCGCGCTCGGCGTACGAGGAGCTGCAGGAGCGCTGGCTGAGCACGCCGCTGCCCGACGGGCGGGTGCCGGGGTTCGCGGTCAGCGACGAGCAGGACGAAGAGCTGTTCTCGGTGTGGGACGAGGAGGAGGCGTTCGCGCTGTCGGAGCTGCAGCGGATCATGGCGGAGCTGCCCAAGCAGCCCGAGGTCCCGCTCCGGGAGCTGGAGACCGCCTCTGTACGCCTGCGCGCGCTGCTCGCCCTGCCCGGCTACCCCGCCACCGTGCTGCGGGCCTGTGCCGGGTTCGACGAGCGGCCGATGCCCGACGACGACGTGGAGTTGTGGCTGGCGGTGGCGGCGGGCGTCGCGGGGCCCATCTCGGACCTGTCGGAGAACATGGACGTGCTGGAGGAGTTCGCGGACCTCGACGGGGAGCTGAGCGAGGAGGACATGGCGCTGGCCAACCTCTGCGCGATCCAGCACGCGGACTGGCTGGCCGGGGTGGCGGCGCTGGTCAGGCTGGGACCGGGGGTGCTGGCCTCGCCGGAGCGGATGGCGCGGTTCATCGCCGAGTCCGAGGACATCGACATCGACGTTCAGGACGACGAGGATCTCGGGGCCACGGAGAGCCTGTTCGGGTCGGTGGTGGTCCTGTGGCGGCAGCTCGGCATCGTGAACGATGACGAGGTGCTCACGCCGCTGGGCTGGTGGGGGCTGCCGAAGGCGCTGGAACGTGCCTGGTCACCCGCCGAGTGAACCTGGGAGCTGACGGAACGCCCGCTGAGAGAACCTGGAACGTGCCCGGCCACCCGCTGGGAGAGCCTGGAGGCGTGCCTGGCCGCCCGAAGGCCGCCCGAGGCGACCTGGACGAGCCTGACCCGGCTCGCCGGGTCAGGAGGCGTCTACGAGGTCCTTGAACTCGGGGTGGCGTTCGATGTATTTCGCCACGTAGGGGCAGGTCGGCACGACGCGCAGGCCCGTGTCGGCGCTCGCCTGGAGGGCGTGCCCGACCAGCTTGCCCGCCAGCCCCTGCCCCTCATAGGCCGGCAGCACCTCGGTGTGGGTGAAGACGATCTTCGTGGGCAGTAGCTGATAGTCGGCGAACCCGGCGACCTTGCCGTCCACGAGCAGCTCGAACCGGCTCTCCGTCGTGTTGTCGACCACTTCTGTCGCCATTTACTCGGCTTTCTTGTCGGCGGCCTTCACTTCGGCCTTCTCCTCGGCCTTCTGCTCAGCCTCGGTCTCGCCCTCGTGCGGCACCTGGATCTTCGACATCTGCTTGTTCATCGACTTGATCAGGATATACAGGGCGACCCCGATGAGGGCCACGACAATGAAGCCGAGCAGGCCCGGACTCACATCACCAGCTGCGAGAACATTCACACTTCCAGTCTGCCACCGGGGGGCCGTGCTCCGTTCAGTGGCAGGCGGGCTCGACGTCGTCGGCGTGGATGCCCGCGAACAGGTCGTCCTCGGGCAGCTCCGTGTCCACCAGCGAACGCGCCAGGTGGTAGTCCTCGGTGGGCCAGATCTCCTCCTGCAGCTCGCGCGGGCAGACGAACCAGAAGCCCTCGGGGTCGACCTGGGTGGCGTGCGCCAGCAGGGCCTCGTCGCGGATCTGGAAGTAGTCGCCGCACGGCACCCGCGTGGTGACCGGCCACTTGGCGGGGCGGTCCTCCCAGCGGGAGATCCAGTCGGAGTAGGGGGAGCCGAGGCCACGCTCGGTCATCACCTCGTGCAGCGCCTCGAAGCGCTCCTTGGTGAACCCCATCTGGTAGTAGAGCTTCAGCGGCTGCCAGGGCTCACCGGCGTCCGGATAGCGGTCGGGGTCGCCGGCCGCCTCGAAGGCCTCGACGGAGACCTTGTTGGTCATGATGTGGTCGGGGTGCGGGTAGCCGCCGTCGTCGTCGTAGGTGATGATCACGTGCGGACGGAACTCGCGTACGGCGGCCACGAGCGGGGCCGAGGCGTCCTCCAGCTTCTGCAGGCCGAAGCAGCCCTCGGGCAGCTCCTCCTCCTCGCTCTCCGGCAGCCCCGAGTCGATGAAGCCCATGAAACGCTGCTCCACGCCGAGGATCTCGCGCGCCCGCGCCATCTCGGCCCTGCGCACCTCCCCGATGTTGGCAACGATCTCGGGCCGGTCCATCTTGGGGTTGAGCACGGATCCGCGCTCGCCGCCCGTCAGCGTACAGACCAGCACTTCCACGCCTTCACGGACGTAACGCGCCATCGTGGCGGCACCCTTGCTCGACTCGTCGTCGGGGTGGGCGTGGACGGCCATCAGCCTCAGCGGTGCACTCACGGGCTCGATGCTCCTCAGTCGGGACTGGTCAGTCGCCCAGACAGGTTAGTTTCTGCTGGGCGGTCGCGAGGGCACACCCCTCGCGGGCGACAATTGTCTCGGATAACGCTGAGGGAGTGCAGGGAGATTCCGCCATGGCCACCAGAGATGTCGAGAACCGACCCGTTCTCGGCACACCCGACGACTTTCCCGATCGTCCCAAACGTCGTGGCCGGCTCGTCGTCCACGTGGTGATCGGCGTGCTGGTGGCCATCATCGCGGGCGGCTGGGGCTACGTCATGTGGTCGATGACGGCGGGCGGCTCCGAGGCGCCGTCGCAGGTTGTGACGTTCAAGGTCGAGGGGCCGACCCGGGCCGCGATCACCTTTGAGGTATACAAGCCAGACGATAGGGTGGCTGTCTGCCGGATCAGGGCGCTGGACGTCAATCACGCGGAAGTGGGCAGCAAGGAAGTAAGAATCCCGGCTGGTGAGGGTAGTAAGCAGCTCAAGGAAAGCCTTGACACGAGCGGCGAGGCGACTTCCGTCCACATCCAGTACTGCAATCTCGTATAGTGAGACATTTGGGGAAGCGTTCGATCGGTTAAGTTGTTAGTCTCTCGCAATTCAACCGTACGCGACCTCAACTGATCTCAGGGCCCCCTAGGCAAGCAAGGAGAACCCGTGGCCGACTCTCGCGATGAGAACGTCACCTGGCTGACGCAGGAGGCGTACGACCGCCTGAAGGCGGAGTACGAGTATCTCTCCGGGCCCGGGCGCGTCGACATCGCCAAGAAGATCGAGGCCGCCCGGGAAGAGGGCGACCTGAAGGAGAACGGTGGCTACCACGCCGCCAAGGACGAGCAGGGCAAGATGGAGGCCCGCATCTTCCACCTCCGGCAGATCCTCGACAACGCCCAGGTGGGAGAGGCCCCCAAGGCCGAGGGCGTGGTGGGCCCCGGCATGACCGTGACCATCCGGTTCGTCGGCGACGACGACGAGGTCACCTTCCTGCTCGCGTCCCGCGAGGAGAGCGGGGCGCCGATCGACGTCTACTCGCCCAGGTCCCCGCTGGGTGCGGCGATCAACGGCAAGAAGATCGGGGAGAAGGCGACCTACTCCATGCCCAATGGACGCCAGAACACCGTCGAGATCCTCGAGGCAGTCCCGTACATCGGCAACTGACTCCCCCGGACGACGACCGCCGGGCCCCCGTCGGCCCGGCGGCATTTTCGCATTCGTCGGGAATTCGGCAAGATCTTAGTTTCTTAGTTAATACCCGTAAGCGCAGCAATACGTACAAGCTGGTGCCTTTCATCGTGGTGGCACTGGTAGCGGTGCTGACCGCCGACGTGCTGCTGCTGACGCGGCCGGAGGGGGCCGTCGCGCCCGCCGCCGTGGAGGCCACGCCCACCCAGCGGCTGCTGGCCGAGAAGCGGCCACAGACGCCACGGACGACGCCCGCCGCGACGCCGCAGCCGGTGGCGCCGCTGGGCAGGCTGCACAAGCCCAACCTCTTCGTGCTCACCCGCAAGCCGTTCACGAACGAGTTGTTACAGAAGGTCGCCAAGTTGTCCGGGGTGCGGGCGCTGGAGCTGGCCGACGCGGCCTCGGTCACGCTCGACGGCAAGCGGGTGCAGACGTTGGCCGTCAATCCATCCACGTTCCGGGCGTACACGCCCAAGGTGACCGCTTCGTCCGATCCGCTCTGGCAGAACGTGGCGGCCGGTGACGTGGCGGTCTCGTTCGTGCTGGGCAACGACGGCGGGCTCTCCCTGCACAGCCGGGTGCCGGCGGGCTCGGCGGGGCAACTGCGGATCGGCGCGTACGCCACCACCGGCTTCGGCGCCGTGGACGCCGTCGTGTCCAAGGACGTCGGCCGCACACTGGGGCTGCCCCACGACAACGCGCTCATCGTCAGCGCGCCGAAGGCCGACTCCGACAAGCTGCGCAAGAAGATCCTGGGCGCGCTGCCCAAGGGCACGCAGGTGGCCCTGGTGAACCCGGTGCTGCCGCCGCAGCGGCAGAACGTGCCGCAGCAGAACTGGCCGGCCGGGTCGTTCATGACGGGCGAGCAGCTCACGGTCGCGCTGAAGGCGGCCGTCTCCAAGCTCGGGCGCCCGTACGTGTGGGGGGCCGAGGGGCCCGAGACCTTCGACTGCTCCGGGCTCGTGCAGTGGGCCTACGCGCAGGCGGGGGTGCGCATGCCCCGGGTGACCCATCAGCAGTGGGTCACGGGGCCGCAGGTGCCTTTCGCGCAGGCTCAGCCGGGCGATCTGTTGTTCTGGCGCAACGATCCGACCAACCCTGACTACATCTCCCATGTGGCGATCTACTGGGGTGACGGCAAGATGTTGCACGCTCCGCGCACCGGTGACGTGGTAAAGATCGTCCCGGTCAACACCCGCAACCTGGCCGGTGTCGTCCGCGTCAGCCCCATCGCCGCCGCCAAGGTCCGCTGACCCTTCCCCGCACCGGGGCTTGCCTTGACGTACAGGGCCTCGTTGCCTTGCGTGCTTTTCATCCGCAACTGTGTAATTGTGATTACATGGCAACAGAAGATGATGTGACCGCACAGGTGCACGGCTGGTTCACCGGGCGTCTGCCCGAGGAGTGGTTCACCGGCGCACCCGAGATCATCAGGGACCGGGAGGAGATCGCGGTTCTGGGCGCGCTCCCCGACCCCCCGGACGACGTGCCCGAGGCTGAGCGGGCCGCGCTCATCGAAGGGCTGGCCCGGAGGTTCAGAGAGGAGACGCGGGAGCGGCGGATCGAGATCGCCAGGGAGGCCGAGCGGAAGTTCCGGCAGAAGGTGGCCTGGGGCGTGAGCTGCGGCGGCGAGACTGTGATGTTCACCACACTCTCCGTCCCCGTGATGACCAGGTTGCGCCAGACGGAACGCCAGGTTCTCGACACGCTCGTGGCCGCCGGCGTGGCCAGGAGCCGCAGCGACGCGCTGGCCTGGTGCGTACGCCTGGTCGGCAAGAACACCGACACGTGGCTGGCCGAGTTGCGCGACGCGCTCCAGCACGTCGACCGGGTTCGCTCATCGGGGCCCGACGTCAATTCCTGAGATCTCCCAGCGGAAACGGCTCCGGCAATGGACTAAACCACTTCCGGAATTGGTTTAGACCAGCGCAATTGGACTGGACCACTGCTCTGAATTACTCCTTTTAAATCTCCTCCGCGTGGGTAGGCTCCCCCAATCGTCAGGGCCGCTGCCTGCGGCGACGGCCTGGCCAAGAGGTCTATGCCAATTGGCTTTAACGCCGCTTCGTCGTTAATGATGACTGGGCCCTGAGAGAGTGGAGGAGTCACCGTCGTGTCCGTTTCCGTCGCAGTAACAGCGCCCACCACCAATAGCGAATTGGCCGCGTGGGTCAACGAGATCGCAGCCCTGACCCAGCCCGATCGCGTCGAGTGGTGCGATGGGTCGGAGGAGGAGTGGACACGCCTGACCAACCTCCTCGTCGAGCAGGGGACGCTCACGCGCCTGGCGGCCAGGCCCAACAGCTTCTACGCCAAGTCCGACCCCACCGACGTGGCGCGGGTGGAGGACCGTACCTTCATCTGCTCGGAGCGTGCGGAGGACGCGGGGCCCACCAACAACTGGATCGCGCCCGGCGAGATGCGCGAGACGTTCGGCGAGCTGTTCAAGGGCTGCATGCGGGGCAGGACCATGTACGTGGTGCCGTTCTGCATGGGCCCGCTGGGCGGCGAGATCTCGCAGCTCGGCGTGGAGATCACGGACTCCGCGTACGTCGCCGTCTCCATGCGCGTCATGACCCGGATGGGCGACAGGGCGCTGCGGCTGATCGAAGAGCGCGCGGCGGCGCGTCGAACCGGCGAAGGCGACTTCGTCAAGGCCGTGCACTCCGTCGGGGCGCCGCTGGAGCCCGGCCAGGCGGACGTGTCGTGGCCGTGCAGCTCGACCAAGTACATCAGCCACTTCCCCGAGACCCGCGAGATCTGGTCCTACGGCTCCGGCTACGGCGGCAACGCCCTGCTCGGCAAGAAGTGCTACGCCCTGCGCATCGCCAGCGTCATGGCCCGCGACGAGGGCTGGATGGCCGAGCACATGCTCATCCTGAAGCTCACGCCGCCCACCGGAGAGACCCGCTACATCGCCGCCGCCTTCCCGAGCGCCTGCGGCAAGACCAACCTCGCGATGCTCCAGCCCACGATCCCGGGCTGGAAGGTCGAGACGATCGGCGACGACATCGCCTGGATGCGGTTCGGCGAGGACGGCCGCCTCCACGCGATCAACCCGGAGGCCGGCTTCTTCGGCGTCGCCCCCGGCACCGGGCAGGTGACGAACGCCAACGCGATCAAGACGCTCTGGGGCAACAGCATCTTCACCAACGTCGCGCTGACCGACGACGGCGACGTGTGGTGGGAGGGCCTCACGGAGGAGCCGCCGGCGCACCTGACCGACTGGAAGGGCCGCTCCTGGACGCCCGGCAGCGACGAGCCTGCCGCCCACCCGAACGCCCGCTTCACCACCCCTGCGGAGCAGTGCCCGACCATCGCTCCCGAATGGCAGGACCCCGAGGGCGTGCCCATCTCAGCGATCTTGTTCGGCGGTCGCCGCGCCACCGCCGTGCCTCTGGTGACGGAGTCGCTGAGCTGGGAGCACGGCGTCTTTCTCGGAGCCAACGTCGCCTCCGAGAAGACCGCCGCCGCCGAGGGCAAGGTCGGCGAGCTGCGCCACGACCCGTTCGCCATGCTGCCGTTCTGCGGCTACAACATGGGCGACTACTTCGATCACTGGCTGGAGATCGGCCGCCGCGAGGGCGCGAAGCTGCCCCGGATCTACTACGTCAACTGGTTCAGGAAGAACGACCAGGGCAAGTTCGTCTGGCCGGGCTTCGGCGAGAACAGCCGCGTGCTCAAGTGGATCGTGGAGCGGCTCAACGGTGACGCCAAGGCCGTGCCCACCCCGATCGGCCTGCTGCCCGGCGACCTCGACACCGAGGGCCTGGACCTGTCGGAGGAGGACATGCGCACGCTGCTGACCGTCGACAAGGACGTGTGGCGCGAGGAGGCGGCGCTGATCCCGGCCCACTTCGACACCTTCGGCAGCCACCTGCCGAAGGAGCTGTGGGACGAGTACAACGCCCTGCTCGACCGGCTCGGATGAGGACTCCTCCCTTGTGCGGGTACGGCGGTGCCGTCTAACTTGGCGGACTGCCGTACCGCAAGGGAGGACCGCAGTGGATTTCGTCCTGCTCATGGCCGCCTTCGGCATGTTCTTCCTGGTCAGCACGGCGGAACAGCGCGTCGAACGTGAGCGCAGGCGCGTCAGCGAGACGACGCCGAGCGGCCACGGGCACCAGTTGTCCCACTATGAGCTGGCGTACCTGTCCGGCGGGCCGAGACGGACCGTCAACACGGCGCTGGCCGTCCTCGCGACGGCCGGCGCCGTTCGTGTGTCACGCGGCTCGCAGGTCACCCCGGTCCACGGGGCGCGGCCCTCGCCGGAGCCGGTCGAGCAGGCCGTGCTCGACGCGCTGGCGGCCAGGCCGGGCGGCTACCGCGCCAGTGAGCTGCGGCGGGAGCTGGAGACGCACCCCGCCCTCGCCTCCCTGGCCGGCAGCCTGGAGGCGCGCGGGCTGATGGTGCGGGAGGAGGCGTTCGGCACGGCGTGGCGGCGCCGGGCCGGGGTCAAGATCGCCGTGGGCGTGGCCGTGGGCTACGTGGTGCTGCTGTTCGTGCTGGCGGGGCTCAAGGTGGCGGGGGAGGGGATGCCGTTCTTCGGCGCGCTGCTCATCTCGGGTGCCGCCGTGGTCAGCGGCCTGCTGGCGCTGCGCCGGCACCGGCGGCGCCTGCGCAGCGTCATCACGCGGGAGGGGCGCGACGTCCTGCGCGCTGCCCGCGACTACCACCCCAGGGGCGTGCGCGACCACAGCACGCTGGCCTTCTCGGTCGGCATCCCCGTCGCCCTGTACGGCCTGCAGGACGCCGGCGACCAGACCCTCTCCGACGAGCTGTCCATCGGCGACCCCGGGGCCGACAGCGCCGGCTCGTGCGGCACCCACAGCGGCGGCGACGGCGGCGCCACGTTCGGCACCGACTCCTACGGCGGCCTCGACTTCGGCGGCGGGTCGAGCTGCGGCGGCTCGTCCGGTTGCGGCGGTGGGTCGAGTTGCGGTGGGGGCTCCAGTTGCGGCGGCGGGTCGAGCGGTGGGTCGAGCTGCGGATCGAGCAGCTAGCTAAAGGCGCAGAACCCACGCTCACCGTGGCCGGGTCCTTACCGTGCAAATAGGCGTCGTCACAGTACGCCGGGCTTGATCGGCCGCAGGAAGCGGAGGCCCCACATGGACCTGTTCATGTTGATCATTTCGGTGAGCATCGCGGTTTACGCCGCCTTCACCACTTCCGCGATACAGCGCGGGCACGCCGCGATACGGGCCGAAACGGGCGGGATCCGGCTTCGCACTCCGGACCACTACGACCTGGCGTACCTGGTGGGCGGCCCGAACAGGGTGGCGGACACAGCCATCGCGCTCCTGGCCGACGCCGGCGCCATCCGCGTCTCACGCGCCGGCTGGGCGCACGAGGTCAGCGGGGGCACGGTCGCGCGGCAGCCCGTCGAGGAGGTCGTGCTGAACGCGCTGGCCGGCACCGTCTCGGGCGTCCCCGTCGTCTCCGTCAGGGCCACGGTGGCCAAGAGCGTGGCCATGGAGGCGATCCACCAGCACCTCGTCGGACAGGGGATGCTCGTACCGGAAAGCGCCTTCTCCGAGGTCAGAAAGCAGGGCGCGCGGCTGCGCGCGCTGTCCGTCGCGGCCTTCGCCGGTGTCGCGATCGAGGGGCTGACCGTCCTGCTGAACGCGAACTTCCAGGCGTGGGTCGCCCTGATCGTCTTCGTGGTCACGGGGGTGCGGACCGAGGTGGCGCTCGGCAACCACCGGCGCTCCATGAGGACCTCGCTGACCGCCTCGGGCAGGGAGACCCTGGAGGCGGCCAGGCGGGCGAACGGCAGGGGCGTCGAGCAGGGCCCCGTCACCCTCGCGCTCTACGGTCTCGGCGAGCTGCGCGACGCCGACCTGCGCTCGCAGCTCGGCAGGCAGGAGCCCAGGCGTGTCCGCCGGCGCGGCAACTCATACGCTGGGGGCTCGTACGCGGGGGACGGCTCGGCCGGCTGCGGCGGTGGCTCGCACGGTGGCTCGCACGGCGGGTCGAGCTGCGGAAGCGGGTCGTCCGGCTGCGGCGGAAGCAGCGGCTGCGGCGGCGGCGGCGGTGGTTGCGGCGGCGGAGGAGGGTGAGATGGCCGGACTCGGAGTGGGCATCGGCTGGCGGTCCGAGCTGGACCTGAGCATCGAAAGGATGGCCGGCGTCGACTTCCTCGAAGTGGTCGCCGAGAACATCAGGCCGGCCGGCCTGCCCGAGTCCATCCGCGTCATGCGGGCCAGGGGCCTGCCGGTCATCCCCCATGGGGTGTCGCTGGGCATCGGGGGCGCCGAGCCGCCTTCCCAGGACCGGCTGGCCCACCTGGCCGCCTGCGCACGAGCGCTGGACGCGCCGCTGGTCAGCGAGCATCTGGCGTTCGTGCGCGGCGGCGGCGTGGAGGCCGGGCATCTGCTGCCCGTGCCGCGCACGCGCGAGTCCCTGCGGATCGTCACCGAGAACGTGCGCCGCGCCCAGGACGCGCTGCCCGTCCCCCTGGCCCTGGAGAACGTGGCCGCCATCTTCGGCTGGCCCGACGACGAGCTGACCGAGGCGCAGTTCCTGGCCGAGCTGGTGGAGCGGACCGGCGTGGGCCTGCTGATCGACGTGGCCAACCTCTACACCAACCAGTTCAACCTGGGCCTGCCGGCCGTGGCGGCGCTCGACACGCTCCCCCTTGAGCACCTCGCCTACGTCCACGTCGCCGGCGGCTACGAGCACCACGGCGTCTGGCACGACACGCACAGCACGGCCGCGCCACAGGCGGTGCTCGACCTGCTCACCGAGCTGTGCGCCCGCGCCACCCCGCCGGGCGTGCTGCTGGAGTGGGACGAGGACTACCCGAGCGACGCCGTGCTGGCGAACGAGCTGTCCAGGATCAGGGCCGCGATGGCCCTGGCCGGGGAGGCACGATGACACCCGCCACGAGGACGGCCCTGACCGGGGAGGCACGATGACACCCGCCACGAGGACGGACGAGGGCGCGCGGGCCGAGCTGGCCGAGGCGCAGGGCCGGGTCGTGGCGGCGCTGGTCGCGGGGGCGGAGGTGCCCGAGGGCTTCGACCGGGAACGGATGCGCGTGCAGGCCGCCAGCCTGGTCGCCAAGCGCCGCGGGATCGTGGCCAGGATCCATCCCGACGCCGCCGCGGCGGCGGGGCCCGACCTGGCCGCCGAGTTCGCCGCGTACGCGCGCGCCCGCGCCACCCCGCCCCCCAACTACCGCACCGACGCCGCCGACTTCGCCGCCTGGCTGCGCGAGCGCGGCCGGATGCCCGATGATCCGCCACCCAGACGCCGCTGGTGGTCCCGATCGGGGTAGGAGGCGGGCATGCGGATCGTCAACATGGGCGAGTGGCCCCTGGGCCCGGAGGACGAGCACCCACACCCGCCGAACGGCGAGTTGTTGTGGAACGAGTCCTGGTACTACGACTTCGTCTCCGAGGACGGTGACCTGGGCGGCTACGTCCGTCTCGGCCTCTACCCCAACTGGGGGCGCGCCTGGTACTGGGCCTGCCTGGTCACCGCGGACGGCGGACGTACGGCGGTGCTCGACCACGAGGCGCCGCTGCCCGGCGAGGACCTGACGGTGACGGGCGCCGGTTACACGGCCGCCCACCACACGACCGACCCCTTACGGCGCGCGGAGGTCCACCTGTCCTCCGCCGCCCTGTCACTCGACCTCACCTACGAGACGGCCGGCGTCTACGGCTACGCGATCACTCCCCGCTACGAGATGCCCTGCGAGGTCACCGGCACGATCGACGGCCGCGCCTTCCGCGGCCACGGCGAACGCGACCACAGCTGGGGCGTGCGCGACTGGTGGTCGATCTCCTGGCTCTGGAGCAGCGCCCGCATGCGGGACGGCGCCTACCTGCACGGCATGCGCGCCAACGTCGGCCTGGAGCTGGACTGGCCCGCGTTCCAGAGGCCACCGGGCGGCGAGGTGGTGCACGTGCCGGGCTTCTCGGCCGCCACCACGTTCGACGGGGACCTCCCGACGGAGACGGTCCTGCGCTTCCCCGGGCACGCGACGACGGTCCGGCCGATCGCCTTCGCCCCCGTGACGCTGACCTCCCCCGGGGGCGCGGTCGCCGAGTTCCCCCGGGCGATGTGCCGGTACGAGAGCGAGGACGGTCGCGTGGGCTTCGGCTGGACGGAGTGGCACCAGCCGCCCGACTGGCGGGAACATGCCTGGCGACCACCGGTTTAGGGGGCTTTCGGGCGGAAACTGGGAGGGGATGGGAGGACTACGCTGTGTCGACGGCTCTTATCTGAGCGTCACGCCGGTCGCGTGCAGAGACAGTGTCGGCATGCCGTACGAGATCACCCTTGAGCTGCACCGCGACGGCACCCCGTACGGCAGCGTGGGCGAGCGCTGCGGCTGGTTGCTGGCCCGCCTGGCGCGCGGCGTCGACGAGGCCCGCAGGGGCGGGGGAGCGGCCAGGCGCTGGGCCGATCCCGAGGACCGTTTCCCCGACGAGGAGCCGGAGAGCGAGCTGTTCTCCTTCCGCTACCGCACGAGGGCCGGCCTGGTGGGCGGCGGAGAGCTGCGCTGCCAGCTCAGGACCATCCCCGTGTGGCAGCCGGGGCGGCCGGGGCCCGGTGAGTGGCGGCTGACCAGGAGGGCCTACGTGGAGGCGTGGGGCGCCACGGGCGTGGGCATGCGGGCGGTGCTGACGTCGTCAGAGTTGTCGGAGTTCGTCCGCGAACTCGTAGATGAGGCGGAAGGGTGTCTGAAAGGTAGAGATCTGGCGAGGAATCCGGTAGAAGGAGCAGGCACGGACGATTCGCGGTGATAATTGCCTGTTAGGTCAATCGACCTGAAGGCACAGCACCGCTGGGGAGGCACTCCGTGGGCCTGCGCGATCTGGTCTACCGGCTGTATGAGCACCGGCTGGAGACCAAGCTGTCGAAGGACAGCGTCGTCCCCCGGCATGTCGGGGTCATCATCGACGGCAACCGCCGCTGGGCGCGCGCCATGGGCATGCGCGACGTGGCCTCGGGTCACCGCAAGGGTGCGGACAAGATATCCGAGTTGCTCGGCTGGTGCCGAGAGAGCGGCGTCGAGGTCGTGACGGTGTGGATGTTGTCCAACGACAACCTCAACCGGCCGAGGGAAGAGCTGGAGCCGCTGCTGCGCATCATCGAGGACGTGACCCAGGAGCTCGTGGAGGAGGGCTGGCGGATCAGCCCGGTCGGGGCGCTTGATCTGCTGCCCGACAGAACCGCCAATGTCCTTAAAGATGCAAAAGAAGCTTCATCACACCGTCCAGGCCTGATTGTGAACGTTGCAGTTGGGTATGGAGGAAGACGTGAGATTGCCGATGCGGTGCGCTCACTGCTCCAGGAGCAAGCGAGCAAGGGAGCAAGCATCGAGGACCTCGTCGAGGTGCTCGATGTCGAGCACATCGCGGAGCATCTTTACACTCGCGGCCAGCCCGACCCGGACCTCCTCATCCGGACCTCGGGCGAGCAGCGTCTGTCCGGCTTCATGCTCTGGCAGAGTGCTCACTCCGAGTTCTACTTCCATGAGGCCTACTGGCCGGACTTCCGCAGGGTGGACTTCCTGCGGGCGCTGCGTGATTACGCTGCGAGACACCGACGTTACGGTTCCTGACACGACATTCGGGTATCAAGGACGTAACGTTGGAAGTGTCCGGTCACAGGTCGGACATTTCGGAGAGGGCCCGCCTTTGCACCAACTTGCCGAGGGGGCCGGACTCCGGCGCCGACGGCAATTTGCGGTCGGGGACGCGGGTCCGGTCCGATTCCCACCTCGTCTGCAGGGCGCCCGCACCAAGGGGCGCCCGGGGGAGAACGTGTGGCAGTGTCCTCGAGCAACCCTACTCAGTCGGCCAAGCGCACGTACGTGCTGGACACCTCGGTTCTGCTGGCCGACCCGGCGGCAATGACCCGGTTCGCCGAGCACGACGTTGTCCTTCCGATCGTGGTCATCACGGAGCTGGAAGGCAAGCGGCACCATCCAGAGCTCGGCTACTTCGCGAGGAAGGCCCTGCGCTACCTCGACGAGCTACGCGTCCAGTACGGCAGACTGGACGAGCCGATGCCGACGGGGGACGGCACGATCAGGGTCGAGCTCAACCACAGCGATCCATCCATCCTGCCCGTGGGCTTCCGCCTGGGCGACAACGACACGCGCATCCTCACCGTGGCCCGCTCGCTGGCCAGTGAGGGTAGTGACGTCGTGCTGGTGTCCAAGGACCTGCCCATGCGGGTCAAGGCGGCCTCGATCGGCCTGGCCGCCGAGGAATACCGCGCCGAACTCGTCCACGAGTCCGGCTGGATGGGGATGGCCGAGATCCAGGTGACCGCCGACGACGTGTCGACGCTCTTCGACTCGGGCACCGCGGACCTGGAGGAGGCCAGGGAACTACCCGCGCACACCGGCCTGCGGCTGCTGTCGGCCAAGGGCTCGGCGCTCGGCCGGGTGCAGCCCGACAAGTCCGTACGCCTGGTCCGCGGCGACCGCGAGGTCTTCGGCCTGCACGGCCGCTCCGCCGAGCAGCGCATCGCGCTCGACCTGCTGATGGACCCGGAGATCGGCATCGTCTCGCTCGGCGGCCGGGCCGGCACCGGCAAGTCGGCGCTGGCACTCTGCGCGGGCCTGGAGGCGGTCCTGGAGCGCCGCCAGCACCGCAAGGTGATCGTCTTCCGTCCCCTCTACGCGGTCGGTGGCCAGGAGCTCGGCTACCTGCCAGGCAGCGAGGGCGAGAAGATGGGCCCGTGGGCGCAGGCCGTCTACGACACGCTCGGCGCCGTCACCTCGCCCGAGGTGATCGAGGAGGTGCTCGACCGGGGCATGCTGGAGGTGCTCCCGCTGACGCACATCCGGGGCCGTTCGTTGCACGATGCGTTCGTGATCGTGGACGAGGCCCAGTCGCTCGAACGCGGGGTGCTGCTGACCGTGCTGAGCCGGATCGGCGCCAACTCGCGGGTTGTGCTCACCCACGACGTGGCCCAGCGCGACAACCTGCGGGTCGGCCGGCATGACGGCGTGGTCGCGGTCGTGGAGAAGCTGAAGGGCCATCCGCTGTTCGCCCACGTCACACTGACCAGGTCTGAGCGCTCGCCGATCGCCGCGCTGGTGACGGAGATGCTCGAGGACATCACCATGTGATCACTTGAGCTCGCCGCAGGTGAACCGCCCCTCCGACGTGGAGGGGCGGTTCTTGTTCTCCCGCACGATCTTGACCATCTCGAACTCGATCTCCTGCTGCGCGGTGCAGACGATCTGCGCCTTGCCGAGCTTGGTCAGCGTGCCCTCGCCGCTGATGTAGACGGTCAGCGTCGAGGTGCGCGGGAGCTGGATCTCGTCGCGCTGCGGCGGATTGATCGAGTTCTTGGACCTCAGGTACGTGAACCCGCGCAGCGCCGTGTCCCGGACCCCGAGTGGCTGCGTGGAGGCGTCGAAGAGCGCCCCGAGCAGGCTTTCGACGGTGTCGTCGTCCACGTCGGCCGGCTCCAGGGTGAGCTCGCCGTCCCTGATCAGGTAGATCGTCTTGGACGGCGGCGGGATCTTGATCGTGGGCGCGTTGCCCCTGTCCTGGACGTCGGTGGGCGTGATGCCGCAGGCGCCTGTGGCCAGCAGGGCGGTCAGCAGGGCGGCGGTCAGGATGCGGATGGGCTTCATTTGTGGGGTAGCCAGACCGTGAAGAGGGTTCCAGGGTTCTGGGGGCGTACGGAGATCGTGCCCCCGTGCAGCAGGACGTTGGCCCTGGCGATGGCCAGGCCGAGCCCGCTGCCCTGGCTGCGCGCGCGGCCCGCGCCGGCCTTGAAGAAGCGGTCGAAGACGTGCGGCAGGGCCTCACGCGGGATGCCCTTGCCGTGGTCGCGCACCTTCACCTCCAGGCCGTTCTCCGTGGCCCTGGCGCTGACCACCACCGGAGGCTCGCCGTGTTTGAGCGCGTTGCCGACGAGGTTGGCCACGATGATGTCGAACCTGCGGGGGTCGAGGTTGGCGGTCAGGCCCTGAGAGGCGCGCACCGTCACCTGCTCGCTCCAGCCGCGTACGCCCAGGCAGTCCTCGATGGCGTCGGCCACGTTCACGGGTTCGAGGTTGAGCGTGGCGGTGCCGGCGTCGAAGCGGCTGATCTCGATGAGGTGCTCGACCAGCTCGCGCAGGCGCTCGATCTCCTTGAGCACCAGCCGCACGGCCTGCGCGGGCGCCTCCGGCAGGTGGTCGGCCTCGTCGGAGAGCATGTCGGCCACGGCCGTCATCGCGGTGAGCGGCGTACGCAGCTCGTGTGAGACGTCGGCCACGAACCTGCGGGACATGGCCTCCAGCGAGCGCAGCTCCGACACGCTCAGCTCCAGCGCCGCGGCGGCGTCGTTGAACCTGGCGGTGAGGCCGGCCAGCTCGTCCTGGCCGTGCACGGGCAGGCGCGTGTCCAGGCGGCCCTGGCCGAGCGCCTGGGCCGCGGCGCTGAGCCGCCGTACCGGGAGCAGCACCTGGCGGGCCGACAGCAGCGCCACGCCCAGGGCGATCAGCACGATGACCGTGCCGGTCTGGGCCAGGGTGGCCCTGAGCGTGGCGAGCTGGCTCTCGTCGTCGTGCAGGGGGAAGAAGACGAACGCGCGCAGGCCCGTGGCCTCGGCCTTGCCCCCGTTGACCCGGTAGACCTCGGCGCCGACGATGAGGTAGAGCCGGCTGCGGATGATCTTGCGTTGGATGACGACGCTCTGCTTGGCGCGGCCGTACAGCTCGTTGGGCACGTCGCTCATCGACATGGGGCCGTCGGCGGCGATCAGGCTCTGATACTCCACCAGCACGCTGCGGCCCGGCCCGCTGAGTGCGTGGGCCACGCGGTTGAGCTCCTTGGACGTCGGCGCGGCCTCGCCCTGCCTGAGCTTGCCGACGGGGAAGGTGATGCTGCCGAGCTCCCTGGTCACCAGGTCGATCGAGGTGGTCTCGGCCCGGTTGACGAGGGCTTCCTTGGCCAGCTCGTAGCCGATCGTGGCGACCAGCAACGAGGCGGTGACGGCGACGAGGGTGAAGGTGATGACCAGGCGGGCCCGCAGGCCCGTGGGGAGCGGGATCATCACGGGGGGCTGAACCGGTATCCGAAGCCGCGCACCGTGTGGATGAAGACGGGCTCCGCGGGCGTGGGCTCGATCTTCGCGCGGATCCGCTGCACGCACGCGTCCACCAGGCGCGAGTCGGCGATGTGCGTGTGGTCCCAGACCACGCGCAGCAGGTAGCGGCGGTTGAGCACCTGGCCGGGATGGCGTACGAGCTCCAGCAGCAGTCGCAGCTCCGTCGGGGTCAGGTGGATCTCCTTGCCGGACAGGGTGACCTTGAGCGCGCCCCGGTCGATCACGAGGTCGCCGAAGGTGATGCGGTCGGAGGCGGCGGACTCGGCCCGGCGCAGCACGGCCCGGATGCGGGCGTCCAGGACGCGGGGCTCGACCGGCTTGACCACGTAGTCGTCGGCGCCGGCCTCCAGCCCGACGACCACGTCCAGGTCGTCGCCGCGGGCCGTGAGCAGGATGACCGGGAGCTGGTCGAGTTTGCGCACGCGGCGGCACACCTCGACCCCGTCGATTCCGGGGAGCATGACGTCGAGGATCGCGATCTCCGGGCGCCGGGCCCTGATGTGGTCGAGGGCCTCCTCACCCGTCGCGTAGGACGTGACGGAGTGCCCCTGCCTGGTCAGCGCCAGCTCTAGAGCCGTGCGGACCGAGGGGTCGTCTTCAACAAGGAGGATGCCAGCCACGCGCACATTATTATTCCATGTCCCGTATACCCGGGTTGTGTCACCAAACTGTGACATGTCGTAGATCTGATCCCAAAGAAGGCAAGCAACGCTGAATACGGCTTCCCTTCGGTTACGGGCGCCTGAAGGGGGGCCACCCCTGTTGTGTGACGAAAGTCACAACTTTCGGGAAACTGTGGGCTAACCTGGTGGTTGGTGAAATTTACACCAAGCGATTCCCGCGTTTCGGTTGCGGAGCACCCCCTAGGACAGGGCAAGCTCATGCATCGTGAGCCCCGGTCCGCAGTTGAGTGAGCGCCCCCCGAAGGAAGACCTCCCCTCGGCGCGCCGGCCTTCGCGCTTCACTCCCAAACGCATTGTCATCACCGTCGTCGTGGTGCTGATCGTCGGCGGCGGTGGCGCCTTCGTCGCCCAGCGCGCCATCGACAACGCCAACAAGCCGCCCCAGAAGCCGTTCTCGATGGACGACCTGGGCAAGCTGGCCAGTGGCGACCTCTACGCGCCCGACCCCGAGAGCGACCTGCTCAAGGCCGAGGCCGAGCAGGCCTACCGGGCCGACCAGCTCAAGAAGGGCCGCACGGGCGGTGAGGGCAAGGGCCTCGACTGGGTCGTGCCCAAGCGGGCCCCCGCCGGCGACGGCTTCCCCGCCCAGAACTTCCCCCCGGGCAGCGACCCCTCGCCGGGCAGCAACAAGGCCACAGCCAAGGCCATGCTGGCCGCGAACGGGTTCGGCGCGGACCAGTGGGGTTGCCTGGAACGGCTCTGGCAGAAGGAGAGCGGCTGGAACGAGCGGGCCATGAACCGCTACTCCGGCGCGTACGGCATCCCGCAGTCCCTGCCCGGCAGCAAGATGGCCAGCGCGGGCGGCGACTGGCAGACCAACGCCGCCACCCAGATCAAGTGGGGCCTGGGCTACATCAAGGGCCGCTACGGCACTCCCTGCGGCGCCTGGGGTCACTCCCAGTCTTCGGGATGGTATTAACAGGTCAACTTTCCTCCTCCAATCGGCAAGCCGTCACGCCTGATCCTGTATACGGGCGCACGCTGGCCGCATGGGTGTGAAGGTCAGCGTGATCGTCAATGTCCACAATCCGGGTGACACCGCCGACGCGTGCATGCGCTCCGCACTGGAGCAGACGATGCCCGCGGACGAATACGAAGTGATCTTCGCGGACGACGGGTCCACGGACGGGATCGCCGAGCGCCTGGACACCATCGCCGCGCTGCGCGGCAACGTGCGCACGTTGCACCTGCCGCACACGGGCTCGCCCATGCGCGGCCGCAACGTCGGCCTGGCCGCGGCCCGCGGTGACTACGTCTACTTCCTCGACCAGGGCGACCGCCTGGAGCGGGACGCTCTTGAGCGCATGCACGAGCGCGCCGTGGAGACCGACGCCGACGTCCTGATCGGCCGCCTGATCCGCGACTACGGCCCGCCGATGACCGCCTTCGAGCGCAGCACGGCCCGCGCCGACATCCTGCGCGACCGGCTGCTCACCCTGCTCGGACCGCAGCAGCTCTACCGCCGCGCCTTCCTGGAGGAGCACGAGCTGGGCCTCTCGGTGCCCGGCGGGCGGATGGGGGAGCAGGCGTTCGTGATGCGGGCGTACCTGCAGGCCAAGGTCATCGCCGTGCTGGCCGAGCACGTCTGCTGCCACCTCGGGGAGCGCCCGGGCGCCGAGGAGGAGCCGCGGGCGATCGTACGGGAGCTGCAGGACCTGCTCGACGACATCGACACGTACGTGGGCGAGGGCCGCCAGCGCGACCGCATGTACGCCCACTGGCTCCGTCACGCTGTCCTGCGCCCCCTGCTGACCGCCAGGTTCGCCGAATCCTCCGTGGACCGGGGCATGCACTTCCGCGTCGTGCAGGAGTTCATGATCCAGCGGTTCCCCGAGCGGCTCGACCGCTACCTGCCGGTCCAGCTCCGCATGGTGGCCGCGTACGTGCGCCTGGGCCGCCTGGACCAGATCGTGCTCCTGTCGAACTCCTCCAGGCGCGCCGGCCTGCGCGCCGACCTCACCGAGGTGCGCTGGGACGCCCACATCCTGGTGCTCGGGCTGACCGCGGAGATCATGGCCGGCGACGGCTCGCCCGACCGCTACCGCGTGGACGGCGAACGCCTGCACTGGATCCCGCCGCGCTCCCTGGACACCAAGAAACTGCCGCAGGACGTCACCGACATCACCGAGTCCGTCGAACGGGCCCGCATCGAGCTGTACCTGCGCCACACCGAGACCGGCGTCGTGCACTTCCTGCCCCTGACCCAGCACGTGGAGCGCGTCCAGGCCGGCCGCCGCCGCACCCGGGTGCGCATCAAGGGCGAGACCAGGCTGGACATCACCAACGCCGCGCTCGGCGCGCCGCTGCGCCCCGGCCAGTGGGAGGTGCACGTGCGCATGTTCAGCGGGGCCAACCAGGCCAGGACCCGCGTCAGCCGCCCCGAGGGGCCGCTCAACTGCCTGGGCGTGCTGGCCCAGCGGCCCAGGATGCGGCTGGTGGTGCCGTGCTGGAGCGACCACGGCGAGCTGGGCCTGGTCGTCGAGCCGCGCTCGTTCTCCGAGTCGATCGCGCTGGTGTCCCCGGGCGTGACGGTCAAGCAGGTCGACCAGCACGTCTACGTCGTGCTGCCGGTCCCGTACGTGCCGCCGAGCGGCGGGCCGCCGCTGGAGCTGGTGCTGCGCAGCACCAGGCGGCGCTCCCGCGAGGTGAGCGCGCCCGCGCTGGTCGAGGCCGGGGTGCCGGGCAGGATCGCCGGTCAGCTGGTGGCCAAGGTGCCGTTCAAGCGGCTGATGCCGGGAGTCGAGCACCTGGGCCGCGGCGGCTGGTTGTCCTCGCTGCGCTCCTCCGACGAGGAGATCGGGCTGCGGTTCGGGCTGGAGATGCGCAGGGGCAGGGTCGAGATACGCCCGGCCGCCGCCGTCGATCCCACGCGCCGCCTGGAAAGGGACCCCATGGGCCGGGACACCGCGCTGCACCGGCTCGGCAGGAGACTGCCCGGCGCGCGGCACATCGTGCGCCTGGCGCGCGCGGGCAGGCATCGCTACCTCAGGGACTGATCCAGCCCTCCAGCTCCTCGAAGGCACTCCTGAAGGCCGGGAGCATCGGCTTGAGCCGGTCGGGGTAGAGGTCCACCAGACTGTCCAGGTGGTTGCCGCCCTCGACGCGGTGATAGCGGAAGGGCCGGTGCGGGCCGACCATCTCGGCGTAGACGTCGGAGTCACGCGAGATGGGCAGCAGCGTGTCGAGCGTGCCGTGGACGGTGATCAGCGGTTTGGTGATCCGGCCGGTCAGCGCGATCTTCGCCATGGCCGCGTAGGGCCTGCGCCGGTCGTAGTCGTAGTCGGCCGGCGCGCCCTGGTACGACGGGTCCAGCTCCTTCTGGTACAGCTCCTGGGTCAGCTCCCAGTAGTACTGCCGGTGGAACGGCCACAGGAACTCCGAGCCCGCCGCGAACCCGGCCGCCCGCACCCCGGCCTCGTCCGGGTAGGCCTTCAGCGCGGGAGGCAGGAAGTTGAGCAGGTTGTCGCCCTTGACCCGCCAGAGCGTGCCCTCCCAGTCCACGCCGCCGTCGTACAGCCAGCCGCGGTTCTCCAGCTGCCACCTGACCAGGTAGCCGCCGTTGGAGATCCCGGCGGCGAGCGTGCGCTTCGGCTGCCTGCCGTAGCGCTGCCTGACCACGGCCTTGGCGGCCGTCGTGAGCTGGGTGACGCGCTCGTTCCACTCGGCGATGGCGTCGCCGGGGCGGCGGCCGTCCAGATGGAAGTCCACGCCGACGTTGCCCTTGTCGGTGGTGGCGAACGCGTACCCCTTGGCCAGGACCCAGTCGGAGATCGTGTAGTCGTTGGCGTACTGCTCCCTGTTGCCCGGGGTGCCGCCGACGACCAGGCCGCCGTTCCAGCGCTCGGGGAGCCTGATCACGAACTGGGAGTCGTGGTTCCAGCCGTGCGTGGCGTTGCCGGTGGAGGTGTCGGGGAAGTAGCCGTCGATCTGGATCCCGGGCACGCCGGTGGGGTTGACCGTGGCCGCCGAGTGCAGCCCGGCCCAGTCCGCCGGGTCGGTGTGGCCGCTCTTCGCGGTGCCCGCCGTGGTCAGGTCGTCCAGCACGGCGATCTCGGCGTGCTCGGCGCCCGGCACCGTGAGGCGCGGCACGGGGGTCAGTAAGCTCGCCACGAGCGTGAGCGCGACCAGCATCTACGCCTCCCTCAGGTGTTCGGACAGCAGGCGGGCGAACTCGGCGGGGTGTTCCAGGTGCGGGCTGTGGCCGCAGTCGTCCAGGACGGCCTCGCGGTGGCGGCCGTAGCGCTCCAGCACCGCCCTGGTCTGCGCCACCATGGGCTGGGCCGGAGTGCCGGGGGAGCCGGGCACGACGCCGAGCGCGCCGAGGTGGGCCAGGTCGAACAGCGAGGTGTCCGAGACGATCACGTCGTCGGCGCCCCTGATCCAGAGGATGGGCGGCTTGGGGTCGATCTCGTGGAGGTCGTCGAGGCGGAAGTGGGTGGGGGCGATGGCGTTGAGCACCCCCGTCTTTCCCGGGGCCACGCCGGGCCAGGCGTCGGAGGTGGCGGCGTCGCCCGGGTAGTGGGCCTCGCCGACGCGGGTGGTGAGCATGGAGCGTACGTAGAAGTCCTCGTCGGGGACCGGGTGCTTGACGTACGTGGCGCGGAAGACGTTGCGCGGGGAGGCGGGGGAGTCGTCCGACATGTCGCCTGCCATGAGGCGGGCCACGAAGTCGGGGTTGGCCGCCCCGGCGCCCGCGCCCGTGCCGTCGGGGTGCGTGAGCCGCCCGTGCGGGCCCTCGGTGCCGCCCCAGCCGTACGGGGAGACGGGGTTGACCAGTGTGAGGCTCCTGACGAGGGCCGGGCGGTCGCGCAGGACCTGCAGGACGATGCCGCCGCCCAGGCTCCAGCCGACCAGGTGCGCCCCGTCCAGGTTCAGCGCGGCGAGGAGTTCGATCAGGTCGTCGGAGTAGTCGCGCACGCCCCTGGTGGCGTCCACGGGGGCGGGGTCGGTGTGGCCGAACCCGCGCAGGTCCGCCGCGAGCGGGCGGTAGCCCTCGGGCAGCGCCGCCATGGTGTCGCGCCAGAAGGCGCCGGAGGAGACGTTCCCGTGGACGAACAGCACGGGTTCGCCGGTGGTCCTGCCCTCGACGGTCAGGACGTGCTGGGTGAGCCTCGGCGTGGTGACCTTCATCGCGCGTGGATCCTTTCGGCCAGGTCGCGGCCCCGGGTCTCGCGTGCGGCGTAGACCGCGGCCATGGTGAGGATCGCCGCCACACCAAGGTAGGCCGAGATGGGCACGCTGCTGCCGAACTCCCGCAGCAGGGCCACCGCGATGATCGGGGCCAGCGCCCCGGCCACGATCGCCGAGAGCTGCGCGCCGATGGAGACGCCGGTGTAGCGGGTCCTGGTGCCGAACAACTCGGAGAAGAAGGCCGCCTGGGGGCCGTACATCATGCCGTGGAAGAGCAGGCCGACGGTGACCGCCAGGGTGATCGCCAGGAAGTTGCCCGTGTCCAGGAGCGGGAAGAACGCGAAGATCCACACTCCGATGCCGGCGGCGCCCGCCAGGTAGACCGGGCGGCGGCCGACGCGGTCCGACAGCGCGCCCCACATCGGGATCGTGACGAAGTGGATGGCCGAGGAGATCAGCACCGCGTTCAGCACGGTGGAGTTGGAGATGTTGCTCTGCTTGGCGTAGGTGATGACGAAGACGGTCAGCAGGTAGAACGAGATGTTCTCGGCCAGCCGCGCGCCGATCGCGATGACCACGTCCTTCGAGTGGTGCCGCAGCACCCCGACGATCGGGGCCCGCTCCTCCGGCGGGGCCTGCTGGAACACCGGCGACTCGGTGATCGTCAGCCGGATCCAGAGCCCGATCAGCACCAGCACCCCCGACAGCAGGAACGGCACCCGCCAGCCCCACGACAGGAACGCCTCGTCCGACTGCCAGGCGGCCAGCGCCGCCAGCACGCCGGTGGCCAGCAGGTTCCCGCCGGGCGCGCCGGCCTGCGGCCAGGAGGCCCAGAAGCCGCGCCTGGCCGAGTCGCCGTGCTCGGAGACGATCAGCACCGCGCCGCCCCACTCGCCGCCGAGCGCGAAGCCCTGCACGAGCCTGAGCGCCGTCAGCAGCAGCGCCGCGGACGGGCCCAGCGTCTCGTACGTCGGCAGGCAGCCGATCAGGAACGTCGCCGCCCCCATCGTCAGCAGACTGACGACCAGCAGCGACTTGCGGCCGATCCGGTCGCCGAAGTGGCCGAAGACCAGGCCGCCGAGCGGGCGGGCGACGAACCCGACGGCGTAGGTGAGGAACGCCAGCAGCGTGCCGGTCAGGGGGTCGGACTCGGGGAAGAAGAGCTTGTTGAACACGAGGGCGGCTGCCGAGCCGTACAGGAAGAAGTCGTACCACTCGACGGTGGTGCCGATCAGGCTCGCTGCGACGATCTTCTTGATGGAAGTGGCCATGCCGGTCACCGTAGGATGTGACCGGCATCACTCATATGGTGCCGGGACCTACAGTCTTCGCATCCGATGTGTGGCCGAGCCGGTGCAGGCGGAGCGCGAGCTGGATCTCCAGCGCCCGCTCCGGCTCCTGCCAGCCCTCGCCCAGCAGCCTGCCGATGCGGTCGAGGCGTTGCGTGACGGTGTTGACGTGGATGTGCAGGGTCTCGGCCGTGCGGGAGGGGGAGCCGCCGGTGCCGAAGTAGGCCGTCAGCGTGCCGGCCAGAGCGGTGCCCCTGCGGGCGTCGTAGTCGATCACCGCGCCCAGCACCCTGCCGACGAAGCCGCCCACGTCACGGCCGTCGCCGACGAGCAGCCCCACGAACCCCAGCTCGGCCGCGCTCGCGCCGTCCCCGGCCCGCCCGAGCGCGATCAGCGCCTCGGCGCACCGCCGCGCCTCCTGATACGCGTCGGCCACGTCCGGTGGTTCTCGCATGTCCTGGACCCCCACGCAGGAGGCGCCCGCCGTCGCCGGGCTGTGCAGCGACGACGTCAGCTCGGCCGCCGCGCGCCGCGCCACGCCCCCGGCGTCGGTCCCCGGCAGCAGCAGCACCACCTCGTCACCCCGCCCGGCCGCCAGCCCGTGCCGCACGGTGGCCTGCGACGACGCCCAGAACGCCGCCCGCTCCCGCTGCCCCGAGTACTTGACCACGACCACGACGTGCGGCGCGCCCAGGTCCATCCCCAGCCTGCGCGCCCGGTCCGCCAGGCCGGGGGAGCCCGGCCTGACGATCAGGTCGTCCAGCAGCTCACCCCTGACCCGCCCCTCGGCCTCGGCCACACTCCTGCGGAACAGCAGCAACAACGCGCACACCAGCGCCGCCCGCTCCAGGATGCGCTCGTCGGCGTCGTCGCTGCGCAGGATCAGCGTGCACAACGGCTCCCCGCCGACGTCCACGGACGCGATCAGCAGATCGCCCTTGCGCACGGTACGCCCCAGCGCCCTGGACGCCTGCGCCGCCTCGAACACCCCCGCGTCCAGCTCGCCCACGTCGCCGCTGATCGCCCGCCCCAGGTCGTCGAGCACCGCCAGCGACCCGCCGAGCACGTCGGTCACCACGGCCGCCACGTCCTCGATCCCGCCGCCGCGCAACACCAGCGAGGTCATCCTGTCGTGCGCCAGGGCGGCCCGCTCGACGGCCTCGCCGTGCTCCCTGGCGGTCCTGTGGGCGTGGGAGAGCTCCTCCAGCGCGTTCCTGGTCTCCTGCAGCAGCCTGGCGTTGTCGATCGCGACGGCGGCGTGCGCGGCCAGGCTGGCCAGCAGCGACACCTCCTCCTGATGGAACGGCCGCGCGCTGCGGTTGGCCGCCATCAGCACGCCGATCACCCGCTGCCCCAGCCGCAGCGGCACGCCCAGGATGGCGACCAGGCCCTCCTCCTTGACGGCGACGTCGATGTGCTCCCTGTGCCGGAACCTGGCGTCGGCGAAGTAGTCGGCCGTCGAGTACGGCGTCGCCGTCTGCGCCACCAGCCCGCCCAGCCCGTGCCCCATCGCCAGCCGCAACGCCCGGAACTTGGCCGAGATCGACCCGTCCGTGACCCGCATGTAGGTGTCGCCCCGCTCGGGGTCGTGCAGGGTCATGTACGCGACGTCGGTGGCCAGGAGCTGCCTGGCCCGGTGCACGATGGCCTCCAGCACGGCGTCGAGGTCGCGCAGCGCGGCCAGGTCGCCGGCCGTGTCGTAGAGAGCCGACAGCTCCGCCTCGCGCCTGGCCCGCCGCTTGAGCAGGTCGCGCACCTTGAGCGCCTCGACCTTGGCCTGCTCCAGCTCCTCGATCGCCGCCGGATCCGCGCCGGCCGCCCTGGCCTGGATGATCGGCCCCTCGAACTCGACCGCCGACGCCTCCCTGGCCAGCAACTCCAAGAATTGTGTGCTCACCGAGCAGTCCAGCCACCATCCATGGGAAGCGACACCCCGGTGATGAACGTCCCGCTCGGCCCGCACAGGTAGGCGACCAGGTCGGCCACCTCCTCGGGCTCGATCAGCCGCTTGATCGCGGCGGGCTCCAGCATGATGTTCTCCACGACCTCGTCCGGCGCGATGCCGTGCACCCGGGCCTGGTCGGCGATCTGCGCCTCGACCAGGCCGGTCCGCACGTAAGCGGGGCAGACGCAGGTCGAGGTGACCCCGTGGGGCGCGCCCTCCAGCGCCACGACCTTGGAGAACCCCTCCAGCCCGTGTTTGGCCGCCGTGTAGGCCGACTTGTACGGCGAGGCCCGCAACCCGTGCACCGACGAGATGTTCACGAACCGGCCCCAGCCCCTGGCGTACATGCCGGGCAGCACCTTCCGCGCGATCAGGAACGGCGCCTCCACCATCACCCGCAACATCGCGCCGAACACCTCGGGCGGGAACTCCTCGATCGGCGCGACGTGCTGGAACCCGGCGTTGTTCACCACGATGTCCACGGGCTCGTCCGGCAGCGCGTCCGCGAAGCCCGGGTCGCTTAGGTCGGCCACCACGGCCGTGCCCCCGACCTCGGAGGCCACCTTCCCGGCCGGCTCGGCCCGCATGTCCACGACCAGCACCCTGGCCCCCGCCGCGGCCAGTCGCCGGGCGCAGGCAGCCCCGATGTCGCCCCCGGCCCCCGTCACCAGCGCCGTCCGCCCCGTCAGCTCCTTCGCCATACTCCGCACCCTAGGCGGTGGCCGCGCGACGCCGCATGGGTGCTGCCGACATAGATGCGTGCCGCCATATGTGGATCACGGGCGTCTGCTATGTTGAGGACATGATCGCGTATTCGTCCCAGTGGTGGCCCGCCTCCTAGGCGGACCTCCCAGCGCATACGCACCGGCCGCCTCGACGAGGCGGCCATCACCATTCCGGTGGGTGTCCCCCCGTCGAGCACTGACGAGAAGGACACAACTGATGACCACCTGGCCGCTGCTCCTCACCGCGCTGCTCGACGGCGTGTCACTCACCTCCCGCCAGACTGGCTGGGCCATGGAGCAGATCATGTCGGGGCAGGCGACCGACGCCCAGATCGCCGCGTTCGCGGTCGCGCTGCGGGCCAAGGGTGAGAGCGTGGCGGAGGTGTCCGGGCTGGCCGACGGCATGCTCGCCAGATCGGCGGCGATCAGGGTCCCCGGCGACCCCGTGGACCTGGTCGGCACCGGCGGCGACCGCGCCAACACCGTGAACATCTCCACCATGGCCGCCGTCGTGGCCGCCGCCGCGGGCGCCAAGGTGGTCAAACACGGCGGCCGGGCCGCCTCCTCCATGGCCGGCGCGGCGGACGTGCTCGAAGAGCTCGGCGTGGTCGTCGACCTGCCGCCCGCCGCCGTGGTCAGGGTGGCCGACGAGGTCGGGATCACGTTCTGCTTCGCGCCCGCCTTCAACCCCGCACTGAGACGCACCTCCGGGCCACGCCGCGAACTGGGCGTGCCCACCGTCTTCAACTTCCTGGGCCCGCTCACCAACCCCGCCCTGCCGCCCGCCCAGGCGGTCGGCGTCTTCCACCTGGGGATGGCCCCGGTCATCGCGGGCGTGCTGGCCGAGCGCGGCTGCTCCGCGCTGGTCTTCAGGGGCGACGACGGGCTCGACGAGCTGACGACCTGCGGCCCTTCGACGATCTGGGTGGTACGCAGGGGCACCGTGACCCGAACCGCCTTCGAGCCCCTCGACCTGGAGATCCCCCGCGCCCACCCCGACGACCTGCGTGGCGGGGACGCGCGGCGCAACGCGGACGTGGCCCGCGCGGTGTTCGCCGGCGAGCCTGGCCCGGTGCGTGACGTCGTCCTGCTCAACGCGGCCTCCGCCCTGGTGGCCGCCGACGGCACGCCGCCGGCGGCCGAGCTCACTCCCGCCCTGGCCGCCGCCCGCAAACGCGCCGCCGACGCCGTCGACTCGGGCGCCGCCCAGTCCCTGGTCACCCGATGGGCGCACGCCACGCGCGCCGCCGCGGCGAAGGTCCAGCCGGTCCGTACGGTTTAGGGTCTGGTCATCGACAGGACGTTGAGCGCCGCGTCGAGTTGTTCCTCGGTCAGCGTGCCGTCGGCCACGTGGCCGCGCTCGATGACGACTTCCCTGATCGTCTTGCGCTCCGCCAGGGCCTGCTTGGCGATCTTCGCGGCCTCCTCGTAGCCCACGTACCGGTTCAGCGGGGTCACGATCGACGGGGACGACTCGGCGTACTCGCGCAGGCGCTCCACGTTCGCCGTGATCCCGGAGACGCAGCGGTCGGCGAGCAGCCGCGAGACGTTCGCCAGCAGCCTGATCGACTCCAGGATGTTGCGCGCGATCACGGGGAGCTGCACGTTCAGCTCGAAGGTGCCGGACGCGCCGGCGAACGTGATCGTCGCGTCGTTGCCGATGACCTGGGCCGCGACCATGGCCGTGGCCTCGGGGATCACGGGGTTGACCTTGCCGGGCATGATGGACGAGCCGGGTTGCAGATCGGGCAGGTTGAGCTCGCCGAGCCCGGCCCTCGGCCCCGAGCCCATCCAGCGCAGATCGTTCGCAATCTTGGTCAGCGACACCGCGACCACCTTGAGCTGCCCCGAGAGCTCCACGATGGAGTCCTGCGCCCCCTGGGCCTCGAAATGGTCCACGGCCTCCGCGAACGGGATGCCGGTCGCCTCGCGCAGCTTGCCGATGGCCTCATGGGCGAAGCCCTGCGGCGTGTTGATGCCCGTGCCCACGGCGGTGCCGCCCAGGGGCAGCTCCAGGACGTGCTTGAGCGCCCCCATGACGCGGACGACGCCGTGGTCGATCTGCGTGGCGTACCCGCCGAACTCCTGGCCCAGCGTCACCGGCGTCGCGTCCATCAGGTGCGTGCGCCCCGACTTCACCACCCCGTCGAACTCGATCGCCTTCTCCCGCAGCGCCTCCGCCAGGTGCTTGAGTGAGGGCAGCAGGTGGTAGGTCACCTCGGTGGCCGCCGCCACGTGGATGGAGGTCGGGAAGACGTCGTTGGAGGACTGGGAGGCGTTGACGTGGTCGTTGGGATGCACCGGCCGGCCCAGCCGCTCCTCGGCCAGCGTCGCGATCACCTCGTTGGCGTTCATGTTGGACGAGGTGCCGGAGCCAGTCTGGAAGACGTCGATCGGGAAGTCGGCGTCGTGCTCGTTCTCCGCCACGTCGGCGGCGGCCTGCGCGATCGCCTCCGCCATGTCCTTGTCGATCACGCCCAGCTCGCCGTTCACCTCCGCGGCCACCGCCTTGATCAGGCCGAGCGCGGCGATGTGGGACGGCTCCAGAGGCCGTCCGGAAACCGGGAAGTTCTCCACTGCCCGCTGGGTCTGCGCGCGCCACTTGGCGCCCGCGGGCACGCGTACCTCACCCATCGAGTCATGTTCGATTCGGAACTCGCTCATGACTTCAGTCTGGCTCACGGCCGCGCGATCCCCCGGAAGGCACCCGGGCCGGTCAGTTCGAGAGGCCGGTCAGCTTGAGAGGCCGGTCAGCTTGAGGGTTGGTCAGCTTGAGGTCTTGGTCAGCTTGAGAGGAGGGCCACGATGAGGACGGCGATCACCACGGCGGCCGCGGCGGCCACCGCCATGAGCACCAGCATGCCGTTGCGGTTGCCCGCGGGCTTCTGCTCCTCCTGGCTGGCAATGGAGAACAGGTCCGTGCCAAGACCCTGGCTCTCATAGGGCACCTGCTGCTGGCCCGCCTGCTGCTGGGGGCCGGGCTGCGGCTGGTTCGCGGGTGCGGTGGGCGGATAGACCTGGTGTCCGGGCGATCCGGGCTTCTGCGTCGGGAGGCGCGTGGTGGCCATGGAGCCCTCGTCCGCGGGGCGGTAGGGCTGGCCCTGCTCGGGCGCCGCGGGGAGCGGGCCCTTGCGGCGCGAGATGTTGACCGTCTTGTCGGGGTCGTAGTCGCCTTCGCCCGGCATGCCGGCGTGCGGCCCGGTGGGCCGGCCCGCGTTGCCCGGTGTGCCGGCGTGCGGCCCTGAGCCGCCGCCGGGGGCCTGTGAGGCGAACTGCTGTCCCTGCTGGGGACGGCCGGGCCTGGTGTTCTGCGGCACGGTGGGCGAGCCCGGACCGCCACGCGGCTGCCCCTGCGGCCCGGACGGCTGGTTCGGCCCGGACGCGGAAGGTCCGAACGCCTGGTTCGGTCCTGACGGGGCCCCACCCTGCCCGAACGCCTGGTTCGGTCCGGTCGGCGCTCCACCCTGCCCGTACGCCTGGTTCGGTCCGGTCGGCGCTCCACCCGGTCCGAACGCGGATCCCACGCCTCCTGGACCTGCTGCCGCGCCTCCTGGTGCTCCAGCGCCTCTGGGGCCTCCTGGGGCTCCCGCCGGTCGCTGCCCGGGCTGCCTGCCGGGTCCGCCAGGGCTGTCGGGCCCGCCGGTGCCGTAGGGGTGCTGGGGTGCGCTGGGCGGCCCTGCCCCCTGCGTGCCGCGTCCTCCCGGCCCCTGTGTTCCTGGGGCGCCTCTGCTTTGTCCTGGTCCTGGGCGCTGGCCGGTCGGGGCGCCGGGACGGCCGCGACCTGCGGGTCCCTGGCCTCCAGGGCCCTCAGGGCCGGGGGTCTCGGGGTCGGTGAACGGGTCGGGCAAAGCGGCCTCCTGCGCCATAAGAGCCTCGGCCGTGAGCACCGGCATCTCGCTCGTCGGGGTGTCGGCGACCATGCGCATCAGGGTCTCCGCTTTGGCAGCGCTCAGCCGCTGCCGGTAATCCTTGCTCAGCAGCCCGTTCAGCACGGGCCGCAACCGCCCCGCCTGCGTGGGCGGGTCGGCGCTCTCGGTGAGCAGCGCCGCCAGCGTCTCCGCGATCGTGGAGCGCTCGTAGGCCGGCCGTCCTTCGACGGCGAAGTAAAGAGTGGCGCCGAGTGACCAGATGTCGGACTCGGGGCCGGTGTATTCGCCCCTGGCACGTTCCGGGGCGGTGTAGCCGGGCGAGCCGATGACCATGCCCGTCTTCGTCAGCCGCGAATCGCCCTCCGCCTTGGCGATGCCGAAATCGGTCAGCACCACGCGGCCGCTCTCGGTGATGAGCACGTTGCCCGGTTTGACGTCACGGTGGGTGATCCCCTGGGCGTGGGCCGCGCGCAGTGCCCCGAGCAGGTCCACGCCGATCTCCGCCACAAGCCGGGGCGGCAGCGGCCCCTCCTCCTCGATCACCTGCTCCAGCGAGCGGGCTTCGATGAGTTCCATGATGATCCACGGGCTGTCGTCCTGGATCAGCACGTCGTGGATGGCGGCTACGGACGGGTGGTTGATCCGCGCGGCGATGCGGCCTTCGCGGACCATGCGTTCGCGCAGCTCGGACCGCTGTTCATCGGTGAGTCCAGGGTCCTGGCGGATTTCCTTGACCGCCACCTCGCGCCCGAGCGCGCGATCGCGGGCGCGCCACACGGTGCCCATCGTGCCGCGACCGAGCGGGGCGACGAGCTCGTAGCGCTCCGCGAGCAGGCGTGTCTGCTGTTCCGGCATGAGAAGAAGATATCGATTCTCGCTTGGGAAGTGCTTTACCCTCGCTTGCGAAGTTCTCTTGGCCAGAACCGTCGAGGAAGGCACAACTTTATCACCGTAGCTTTGAAACGGGCATAAGCGGACGGAGCCGGTCGCTGTTCAACGCGCTTCCTGTGCACCCCCTCGCCGGGTTTACGTTCGACCCTGGGCGCGGGAACGCTCACGGGCGCCGCCGGCGGATCGGCCCTGTGCAGCCCCCGATGCGAGGGCCTGCGTGGGAAAGGGGGCTGTGGAATCGCCGGCGGGACACGGATCGGCTTGCGCGGGGCCAGGGGCTCCTCGGCCGAGCCTCCCGCGGCCACCCTGGCCAGCATGAGCGAAGCGCGTACGGAATCGAGCCTGGTCGCGGGGTCGATCCTGAGCAGCGCGTCGAGAACGGGCGCCAGCGGTCCCGCCTTGGACATGGGGATCGGCTCGCCACTGGTGAGTGCCGCGAGCGCGGCGGCCGCGGTGCGCCGGCCGTGCAGGCCCCTGCCCTCGACGGTGGTGTAGAGGGTCGCGCCGAGCGACCACAGATCGCCCGCGGGGCTGGCCTTCGAGCCGAGCACCCGCTCTGGAGCGATGTATCCCGCCGACCCCAGGACGATGCCCGCCTGGGTGATGGAAACGTCACCTTCGAGCGCGGCCAGTCCGAAGTCGGTGAGCACCGCGCGATCCTCGGTCACCAGCACATTGCTCGGCTTGACGTCGCGGTGCAGGATGCCCTTGGCGTGCACGGCGCGCAGCGCGCCCAGGATCTGACGGCCGATCTCGGCGGCCCTGCGGGGGTGGAGCGGTCCCTCGTCCTGGATGAGTTGCTCCAGGGACCTCGCACGGAGCAGCTCCATCACGATCCACGGGCGGTCGTCCTCGGTGACCACGTCGAACACGGTGATGACCGAGGGGTGCGTGACCATCGCGGTCGCCCGGCCCTCGCGCTCGGTGCGCGCGCACAGCTCGGCCCGCAGGTCCTCGTCCAGCACGGTGGGCAGCCGCACTTCCTTGACCGCCACGTCCCGGTCGAGCAGTTCGTCATGTGCCCGCCAAACGGTGCCCATGCCGCCACGACCAACCGGCTCCATAAGCCGGTAGCGCGCGGCGAGTAGGTAACCGGAGGGCGCACGCATGCCAGGCAGCTTACCTATTTGTGTAAACCGACCAGTAGAGGCGGGGCCGATAATTTGTTGCGAACTTAAGTCAACCCGCCTGACTCGTCACGTCAGCAAACCTCCAGGCCACATCCTCCCAGTTGATGAGGGCCCACAGTTTCTCGACGTAGTCCGGGCGGACGTTGCGATACCGAAGATAGTACGCAAGCTCCCAAGCGTAGAGCGCGCCCCGGAGGCGGAGCCCGCGGCTCAGCGGTTCCCGGGCCGGCCGGAGCCCCTCGCGGATCTGGAAGGTACCGAAGCGTCTCGTCGGCACGCGGCCCGGCGCTTGTCCTGCGTGTGATTCGCAACTGCTTTGGACTGGCGAGCCTAGGTCTTCCCTTGACGGTCTCACGACGGTCAGATTGGGCCCCGCCGCGCGGGCAGCTCGACCCCCGCCCGCGCGCACATTTTCCGCCCGGCTCTCCGGAAGAGTTTCCGCAGCTCAGCGGGCAGGTGTGTCGATCAGCACAACGACTTGACGAAATTTTGTGCATGATGCCTGGTAGGGGACTTTCAGGCGTACGGCAGGCTGACTGACAGGAACCACGGGGTGAAGGTCAGCCACTTGTAAGGGTGCCGTAAGGGGGTGGGGGCATGGTTAAGCCAAACAAGAAGGCGAGCTCCCACAGGACACCCGGTAGCTGCAACAAACTGTCGGTCCCGATCGTCAGACTGAAGGCATACGCCGAGGTCCACTGAAGACAGACCGTTGAGGACGTGATGAAGATGCGCCAGACCCAGATTCGTCGCCGGCCCAGGAAGTCGACCAGAGCCAGCCTGGACCTTCGCACTCCGTCAGGGCGCCAGCTGCCCTTTTGAGTATCCGCAAGCAGTAGCGCAATCTGAGAGGTGCGCGATGTGCAGTCACTACCCCGTTTGCCCGAATGCCGACTCCCTCGACCGCGAGAGGTCACACGTGATCTCGTCCCATCCCGACCAGGGGTGGAGCCTCCTCTGCAACGGCGTCGTGCTGTTCGACGACACCGGCCTGCTGCTGCCCGACGGCTCCGTCGTGGCTCCGCACCGGGCTCCGGTGGCTGCGTGAGCATCTCCTGGGTCACCAGGCCGGAGGAGGAGCGAGACGTCCCGGCGATCCGCGAGATCCTGCTCGCGGCGTTCCCGACCCCGCTCGAGGCCGACCTGGTCGACGCACTTCGCAAGGACCCCGCCTGGTTGCCCGGCCTGTCCATCGTGGCCGAGCACGACGGGGTCGTGGCCGGGCACGCGCTGCTCACCCGCTGCCACGTCGGCGACTCGCCGGCCCTGGCCCTCGCGCCCTGCGCCGTGCTGCCCGCCCGCCAGCGGCAGGGCGCCGGCTCCGCCGCGATCGCCGCCGGGCTGGCCGCCGCCCGCTCCCAAGGTGAGTCCCTGGTGCTCGTGCTCGGGCATCCCTCTTACTACCCGAGGTTCGGCTTCGCCCGGGCCTCCTCCCATGGCATCCGGGCGGCCTTCGACGTGCCCGATGAGGCCATGATGGCGCTCGTGCTCGACGCCTCCCGGCCGGTGCCCTCCGGAACGATCGCCTACCCGGCCCCGTTCAGCGTCTGACCCACCAGCCCGCGTCGGCTGAGGTTCCGCGTCGGCTGAGGTTCCGCGCCGGCCCGCCCGCGCCGGCCCGCGTTCTCCGGCTGAGGTTCCCGCGTCGGTCCGCGGTTCTCATCCTCCGACCGACGCTCCCCGACGTGTCAGGCCGCCACCGGTGATGGTCAGCGGCGGCCGATGCTCAGGACGGGGCCGGTGCGGTCGGTGAAGAAGTCGTCGCCCTTGTCGTCGACCACGATGAACGCGGGGAAGTCCACGACCTCGATCTTCCACACCGCCTCCATCCCCAGCTCCGGATACTCCAGCACCTCCACCTTCTTGATGCAGTCCTGCGCCAGCCGCGCCGCCGGCCCGCCGATGGAGCCCAGGTAGAAGCCGCCGTGCTGCTGGCAGGCCTCGGTGACCTGCTTGGAGCGGTTGCCCTTGGCGAGCATGACCATCGAGCCGCCCTCCGCCTGGAACCGCCCCACGTACGAGTCCATGCGACCGGCCGTGGTGGGCCCGAAGGAGCCGGAGGCGTAGCCCTCGGGGGTTTTGGCGGGACCGGCGTAGTAGACGGCGTGGTCCTTGAGGTATTGGGGCATCTCGCCGCCGTTGTCCAGGAGTTCGGCGATCTTGGCGTGGGCGATGTCGCGGGCGACGACGAGGGGACCGCTGAGGGAGAGGCGGGTTTTGACCGGAAATTTCGTCAACTGGGCGAGGATCTCGGGCATGGGGCGGTTGAGGTCGACCTGGATGACGTCGTCCGAGAGGTGCTCGTCGGTCGTCTCCGGGAGGAAGCGGGCCGGGTCGGTCTCCAGCTTCTCCAGGAACACGCCCTCCGGGGTGATCTTGGCCAGGGCCTGGCGGTCGGCGGAGCAGGAGACGGCGATGGCCACCGGGCAGGAGGCGCCGTGGCGGGGGAGGCGGATGACGCGTACGTCGTGGCAGAAGTACTTGCCGCCGAACTGCGCCCCGATCCCGAGCTTCTGCGTCAGCTCGAAGACCTTGGCCTCCATCTCCAGGTCCCGGAACCCGTGCCCGGACGGCGACCCCTCGGTCGGGATCGAGTCGAGGTAGCGGGCGCTGGCGTATTTCGCGGTCTTGAGCGCGTATTCGGCGGAGGTGCCGCCGACGACGATGGCCAGGTGGTACGGCGGGCAGGCCGCGGTGCCCAGCGAGCGGATCTTCTCCTCCAGGAAGGCCAGCATGCGCTTCTCGTTGAGCACGGCCTTGGTCTCCTGGTACAGGAACGACTTGTTGGCCGAGCCGCCGCCCTTGGCCATGAACAGCAGTTTGTACTCGTCGGGGTGCCCGTGGGGGTCCTCGGCGTACAGCTCGACCTGGGCGGGGAGGTTGTCGCCCGTGTTCTTCTCCTCCCACATGGTCAGCGGGGCCATCTGCGAGTAGCGCAGGTTGAGCCTGGTGTAGGCGTCGTATACGCCGCGGGAGATGTGCTCGGCGTCGAGTCCGTCGGTCAGCACGTGGCGGCCGCGCTTGCCCATGACGATGGCGGTGCCGGTGTCCTGGCACATCGGCAGCACGCCGCCGGCCGAGATGGAGGCGTTCTTCAGCAGGTCGAGGGCGACGAAGCGGTCGTTGCCGCTGGACTCGGGGTCATCGACGATCTTCCTGAGCTGGGTCAGGTGCGAGGAGCGCAGGAAGTGGGAGATGTCGTGGACGGCCGTCTCGGTCAGCAGCCGCAAGGCCTCGGGCTCGACTTCAAGGAACGTACGCCCGGCGGCTTCGACCTTCCGCACCCCCTCCGACGTGATCAGCCGGTATTCCGTCGCATCGGCTCCAAGCGGAAGCAGATCGGTGTAGTCGAACTCGCCCATGTCCATCCTTTCGGTCGTCCAAGAGATTACGCCCCTGGGATGACCGAGGACGTCACGCCTCGGACGGTCTGACGGCCGCCTCCGCGGGCGAGCGTTCGGCGCTGAGACCGACCAGGATGCCGACGACGACGAGTCCGGCGCCCAGCAGGTCGTACGCGGTGGGCATGGCGACCCCCAGCACCGCGCCCGTGACGATGGCCGCGACCGGGATCAGCCCCGCGAACAGCCCCGCCCTGCCGGGACCCAGCTTGGGCAGCGAGGAGTACCACAGGAAGAAGGCGATCACGGTGACTATGACGGCCAGGTAGGCGAACCCGAGCACCTCGGGCAGCGTCGGCGTGCGGAGCATGCCCGAGCCCGCGTCGATCAGCCCCACCACCACCAGGATGGGCACGGCCAGCGCGGTCGAGTACGCCGAGGTCCTGATCGGCCCCAGCTTGGGCAACAAGGGGATGGCCAGCAGGGAGAAGCTCACCTCGCCCACGAGCGCCCCCAGCGCCCACAGCAGGCTCTCCGTGGTGCCGCTGCCGAGCCCTGTGGCCAGCGTCGCCCCTGCCACCACCACGCCGGCGCCCAGCAGCAGCCGGGGCGCGGGACGCCCGCCGGCCAGCGCGAGCGCCAGCGGCACGGTGCCCAGCACGGTCCCGACCAGCGCGGGCCCGGAGGCGCGGGTGGACTCGACCACGCACACGTTGAAGACCACCAGGCCGAGCAGCGTCAGCCCGCCCAGACACAACACCTCGCGCCGCGTCATGCGGACGAACCGCAGTCCGAGCACTCGCGTTATGACAAGCAGGATGACCGCGGCCACGAGATACCGAACAGCCTGTCCGCCGTATATGGGGTACGCGCCAACCAGCCCCGAGACCCCGGCCAGCGTTCCGACGAGGAACATGGCCGCGGTGGCCCCCACGATTCCGTTTCTCATGTGAAGGAGGGTAGGGAGACAATGGTTTGCATAAACAGTCCAATGTCCCGCCCGAAGACAGGACCAATATGGCTGACCTCCATATCCAGATAAGTCGCGGTAAGGGGGCCATCGCCGGGCAGATCGCGTCTGAGCTGCGCGACTCCATCCGGGGCGGGCGGCTCACTCCCGGGACCCGCCTGCCCGCCACCCGCGACCTCGCCACCGACCTCCAGGTGTCCAGGGGCGTGGTGGTGGAGGCGTATGAGCAACTCGTCGCCGAGGGGTTCCTGGTCTCCAAAGTGGGCGTCGGCACCCAGGTCACGCCCAAGAACTCCAGGCCGCGCGCCGCCGTCCCGCCGATGCCGGACCAGCATGTCCGCCGGGTGTCGCACAACGGCGCTTCGTACTACGGTCATCGCCCCACCTCCCCCGATCTCAGCCACTTCCCCCGTGAACGCTGGCTGGCGGCCGTCAGGCACGTCCTGACCACCGTACCCTCGGACGCCCTCGATTACGGGGACCCCGGCGGCGTGCCTGAGCTGCGAGAAGAGCTGGCCGGCTACCTCAGGCGGGTCAGGGCCGCGGATGTGCGCCCGGAGAACCTCGTCGTCGTGGGCGGCGTGGCGCAGGGGCTGAGCCTGGTCCTGCACGTGCTGTGCCAGCAGCGCCCGCTGCGGCTGGCCGTGGAGGACCCGACCAGCCACCGCCAGGTGCCGCTGCTGCGCAGGGCGGGCGCGCGACTCGTGCCGGTGCCGGTGGACGAGCAGGGGCTGGACGTGCGCAGGCTCAGCGGGGACGCGGTCCTGGTGACGCCCGCGCACCAGTACCCGACCGGGGTGGTGCTGTCCCCGGCGCGCCGGGCCGCGCTGATGGAGTGGTCGTACGCGGGCAACCGGCCGATCCTGGAGGACGACTACGACGCCGAGTTCCGCTTCGACCGCGACCCCGTCGGCTGCCTTCAGGGCCTGGCGCCCGACCGGGTGATCCTCTCCGGCAGCGTGAGCAAGGCGCTCGCGCCGGGGCTGCGGCTGGGCTGGGTGGCGGCGCCCCCCGACCTGGCAGAGGCGATCCGCCGGGCGCGGGGCGAGCTGGACCTGGGCTCGCCGGTCATCGAGCAGTACGCGCTGGCGCACTTCCTGCGTACCGGCGCCTATGACAAACATCTGCGGCGGATGCGCAGGGAGTACCACCGCCGCAGGGACGCCCTGGTCGCGGCGCTGGGCGAGGAGCTGCCCGAGATCCGGGTGAGGGGGATCGACGCGGGGTTGCACGTCTACCTGGAGCTGCCGGGGCGGTGGGACGAGGCGCGTACGGCGCGGGCCGCCCGTGAGCTGGGACTGTCCGCCGAGCCGGTGGGGCCGATGCGGGAGCTGCCCGGGCCGGCGGCCGTGGTGGTGGGGTTCGCGCGGTTGCCCGCTTACCGGGCGATGGAGGCCGTACGAGGCTTGAAAGTCCGAATGTCAGGACAAAGCGTTGACTGAGGGAGAACCGCTCGCTTAGAAAGAAAGCCTGATCCCGATTGGAGGCGCCATGCGTGTGGGACTGCTGGGTCTGGGCCGGATCGGAGCCTTCCACGCCGCGACCCTGGCCGCGCATCCCCTGGTGGACGAGCTGATCGTGGCCGATCCCGTACGCACATCGCCGTACGGGAGGCCGGGTGACCCGTTCGAGGCGGACGCCGTGGTCATCGCCACCCCGACCACCACGCACGCGGAGCTCATCGTCAAGGCGTGCGAGCTCGGCATCCCGGCCTTCTGCGAGAAGCCGGTGGCGGGCACGGTGGCGGAGACCGTCAAGGTGATGGAGGTCGCGGCCGGTCATCGGGTGCAGATCGGGTTCCAGCGCAGGTTCGACCCCGGCTACGTGGCGGCGGCGACGGCGCTCAGGAGCGGCGAGCTGGGCGAACTGCACCGCGTGCACCTGGTCACCGCCGATCCCGTGCCACCGCCCGCCGCCTACATCCCGCTCTCCGGCGGCATCTTCCGCGACTGTCACATTCACGACTTCGACATCCTGCGCTGGGTGACGGGCCGCGAGGTGGTGTCGGTCTACGCGAAGGGGGCCAATCGCGGCGCGGCGTTCTTCGCGCAGGCGGGCGACGTGGACAACAGCGCCGCGCTCCTGACGCTGGACGACGGCACGCTGGCCACCCTGCAGGGCTCGCGCTACAACGGCGGCGGGTACGACGTGCGCATGGAGCTGGCGGGCACCCGGCGCACGCAGGCCGTCGGCCTCAGCTCCCGCGCCCCCCTCCACACGACCGAGGACGTTCCCAGCTCCGAGGAGCCCTGGCCGGACTTCGTCACCCGCTTCGAGACCGCCTACCGCGACGAGATCGACGCCTTCCTGCGCGGCGACCGGAGCCTGTGCCCGATCGAGGAGGCGCTGGAGGCCCTGTACGTGGCCGAGGCCGCCGACCTGTCGCTGCGTGAGGGCCGTCCTGCCGAGGTCGCGGAGGTGCGGCGATGAGGCGTGTCCTGGACGGGGTGCTGGGGGTTGGCTGACTATCGCGAGCTGCGGCAGGTGCGGGCGAGGTTCCCCGAGCGGATCGCGGAGGTGGCGGCGGCCCGGCGGCGCAGGCCGTTGTTCAGGGCGCGCGGCCAGCTCATGATCATCGCCGCCGACCATCCGGCCAGGGGATCGCTGGCCGTCGGCGGCCGGCCGCTGGCCATGGGCAGCCGGGTCGAGCTGCTCGACCGGCTGCTGGTCGCGTTACGGCGGCCCGGCGTGGACGGGCTGCTGGCCACGCCCGACGTGGTCGAGGACCTGCTCTTGCTGGGGGCGCTCGACGACCTGATCGTCATCGGGTCGATGAACCGCGGGGGGTTGCAGGGGGCGGTGTTCGAGTTCGACGACCGGTTCACCGCGTACGACCCGGGGGCCATCGCCAGGATGCGGCTGGACGGCGGCAAGATGCTCTGCAGGATCGCCCTCGACGATCCCGGCACCGCCGCGACCCTGGAGTCCTGCGGCCGGGCGATCACCGACCTGGCCGGGAGCGGGCTGGTGGCCATGGTGGAGCCGTTCTGGTCGAGCAGGGCGGGGCCCGACCTGTCGCCCGACGGCGTGATCAGGGCCGTCAACGTGGCCCAGGGGCTGGGCGCGACCTCGGCGTGGACCTGGCTGAAGATCCCGGTGGTGGCGGACATGGAGCGCGTCATGCGGGCCACCACGCTGCCGACGCTGCTGCTGGGCGGCGATCCGGGGAACGCCCCCGAGGTGACGTACGCGGCCTGGCGCAAGGCGCTGCGGCTGCCGGGGGTGCGCGGGCTGGTGGTGGGGCGGGCACTTCTGTACCCGCCGGACGACGACGTGGCGGCGGCCGTGGACACCGCGGTCGCCCTGCTGGAGCCCGCCTGATCAGCGCGGCCAGACGGCTCGGCTGATCAGCGCGGCATCAGGCCGGATCGCCCGATCGGCGCGGTGCCGGGAGGCGCGGCCGATCAGCCGGTGACCGCTGTGCGCTTCGGTTCGAAGCCGGGGGCGAGGACGATGATCACGGCGGCCAGCACCAGCGGCGCCGCGAACGCCACCCGCATGTCCGCCGCCTCCGCGATCCCGCCCACCAGAGCCGCGCCCACGATGAAGCCGACGTAGTTGAAGAGGTTCACCCGGGCGATGGCCACCCCGGTGCCCGCCGGGTCCAGCTTGCCCGCCGCCGAGAACGACTGCGGCGCCACCACCGACAGTCCCACCCCGGTCAGCCCGAAGGCGACGATGCCCAGCACCTGGTTCGGGGCCAGGACGACGCCGAGGAACCCGAGCGTGGCCAGCACACCGCCGATCCTGACGACGGCGGCGGGGCCGTAGCGCCGGACGGCCAGGTCGCCGCCGAGCCTGACGGCCAGCGTGGTGGCCTGGTAGGCGGCGTAGGCCAGCGGGAGCACCCTGGGCCCCGCTTCGAGCACGTCCTTCATGAAGACCGTGTTGAAGTTGGAGACGGCTGCGTCGCCCACGTACAGGAAGCCCATGGCCAGGCAGAGCGGGATGATCGGCCGCCACGGGAAACCGCCGGCGGCGGTGGCCGCGCCTTCGGTCTTCTCCTCCTCGATCGTGCACAGGTTCGGCCCGGCGTAGAGGGAGCCGGCCACCGCGAGGACCATGGGGATGGCCATGATGAGCGGCAGCGGCAGGTCGGCCGCCGCCGACACCCACAGCGCCCCGGCCAGGCTGAGGACGCTCCAGACGCAGTGGAACCCGTTCAGCACGTTGACGCCGTACCGGCGCTCGACGGCCACGCCCTGCATGTTCATGCCCGCGTCCACCGCGCCGACCGCCACTCCGAACACCAGCAGCACCGGCACCAGCAGCGGCACGTTCGGCGCGAGCCCGGCCAGCACCACGGCGGCGGCCACCACCGGTTGCGCGACGCGCAGCAGCAGCTTGCTGCCCATCCGGGCGGCGAACGCCCCCGCCGCCACGCTGCCGACCCCGGCGAACACCGGCACGATCAGCAGCAGCAACGTGAGCGTGCCCTCGTCGAGCCGGTGCTTGGCCTGCAGGTTCGCGACCTGGATGAGCAGCGAGGCGAACGACAGGCCCTGTACGCCGTAGACGACGTACGTGGCCACGCGGGCCTGGCGATCACGTAAGGACGGCACAGCGGCCTCCTGATCGGGGGGAATCTTAACGTGAGGCGCGGTCAGGTTAGCGGAGGCGGTCCGTCAGCACCAGATAGGCTCCCGGGAGTGAAACGGGGCTACGCGACCGGCGCGGCGCGCAAGGAGCGCATCCTGGCCACCGCGTTGCTGGAGTTCGCCGAGAACGGCTACCGGGGAGCGTCGCTGGCCCGCATCGCCGAGCGCGCCGAGCTGTCCCAGGCCGGGCTGCTGCACCACTTCAAGAGCAAGGAACTGCTGCTCATCGCGGTGCTCGACCACCGCGACGAACTCGACTCCCGCAGGTTCGACCTGGGCCTGACCAGCGGCGCCGACGCGTTGCGGGCCCTGGTGGGCGTGGTGGAGCACAACACCCGCGTACCGGGCCTGGTGCAGCTCTTCTCCGTGATCAGCGGCGAGGCCGTCACCCCCGGGCACCCCGGCCACGAGTGGGCCAGGCGCCGCTACCGGCGCCTGCGCGCGAACGTGGCGGCGGCGCTGCGCACGGGCGCCGAGCGCGGCGAGTTCCTGGCCGGCCTCGACGCCGAGGCGCACGCCGACCGGTTGATCGCGATGATGGACGGCCTGCAGACGCAGTGGCTGATCGACCCCGAGCAGGTGGACATGGCGGCCGTCTTCCGCGGCTACGTGGACGACCTCATCGCGATGCTGCGCCCCTGAAGGCTACGTGGACGACCTGATCGCGATGCTGCGCCCCTGAAGGCTACGTGGACGACCTGATCGCGATGCCGCGCCCCTGAGGCTCGGGCGCGTCGAGCCGTTTGCCGGCCGCCGCCCACACGCCGAGCGCCAGCAGCGCCGCGACCTCGGTGACGGCCAGGCCGCGCTCCACCAGCCCCAGCGGCATGACGCGATACCACGGCAGCCCGTACCCGGCCCCGACCAGCGCCGCGGTGCCGATGCCCAGCACCCAGAGCACCGAGCAGATCCCGAACCCGAACGCCATCAGCGTCGCCCGTGACCGCTCCCGGTGCCGCCACGGCCTGGCGATGACGACCGCCGCCAGCGGCAGGCAGAGGAAGGCCACCAAACTGCCCGCCCGGTGGATGCTGCCGCTCACACTCGGCCCGACCGACCAGTCGTGCTTCTCGAACCAGGCCGTCATGAACAGCCCCAGGCTCCAGCCCATGAGCGCGACGGTGCCGAACACCCCGGCGTGTCGCTTGCGCGCCAGCGACACGCCGATGGCCACCGACCCGGCCGCCAGCAGGGCCACCCCGAGCCCGAAGATCCAGCCGCCGGGCCCCATGCCGTGCTCGCTGATGGTCCGCCTGAGCAGGTTCATCTCGCCGAAGCTCGTCACCTCCAGGCCCACGATCACCGCTACGCCCGCGCCTGCCGCGCCCAGACCCCATCGCGCCGGTTGATGCATGTTCTGGACAACGGCCGGACAAGGGCGGGGATTCCTAAGAATTTCCTGAGAAAGCCCCCGCGATGAGGTCGTCGCTGAGCCGACGCAGCCGCTTCCTGGCCTCCACGTCGTACGCCTGCGCGTCGGCCCGGCTCTCGCGCCGCTGGTCGAAGTAGCGCCCGGTCACCCCGTCGAGCTCGTCGACCAGCCGCAGGGTGGCCGCCGTCCCCTCGCCGACACTACTGATCGGCCGCACCCCCGCCTCGCGCACCATCGAGGTGTCCATGAACGTCGCCGGATGCAGCGCGTTCACCGTCACCCCCGTGCCCGCCAGCTCCTCGGCCAGGTCGAAGGTGAACATGATCTGCGCCAGCTTGCTCTGGGCGTAGCCGCGCTGCCTGCTGTATCCCGTGGTCAGCATGGGGTTGTCGAAGTCGATGGCCTGCTGGCCGGCGGAGGCCACGTTGACCACGCGGGCCGGCGCCGACGCGGTCAGCAACGGCGCCAACCGTCGCGTGAGGTGGTATCCGGCCAGGTAGTTGACCGCGAAGCAGAGCTCGATGCCGTCCGCGCTCTCCCGACGGCCGGAGGACGGCTTGCCGCCGGCCACCCCGGCGTTGTTGACCAGCACGTCGAGCCGGTCGAACCGCTCGCGCAGCTCCGCCGCCATGCGCTCCACCTGATGCAGCTCGGCCAGGTCGGCCACGATGCCCTCGGTGCGGCCGCCGGCCCGCTCCCGCGCCTCGCGCACCCGCCCGGGGTCGCGGCCGTGGACGATCACGAGGTCGCCCGCGGCCGCGAGCCTGGCTGCCAGCTCCCGGCCGAGGCCGTCGGTGGCGCCGGTGATCAGGATCGTTCTCATGCGGCCTTCAACCGCCCTCCGCCGTCGATGGTCAGCACGGTGCCGGTCAGGAAGGAGTTGCGGACGGCGTACTCGATCGTCAGTGCCACGTCCTGCGGCGTGCCGACGCGCCTGACCGGCAGTCCGGCGGCGGTGCCCGCCAGGAACGCGGTCCGCGCCTCCTCCCCGAGGCCCTCCCACCAGTCGGTGTCGATCACGCCGGGGGAGACCGCGTTCACGCGCACGGGCGCGAGCTCGACCGCCAGGCCGGGCACCGTGGCCTCGATCGCCCCGTTCACCGCCGCCAGCAGGGAGGTGCCGGGGTAGGCCGCGCCCGCCGACGCCGCCGACACGAACGTGATCGACCCCTCCTGGCTCAACCCGCCGGCGAGCGCGGCCCGCGCGGTCATCAGGTGCGGGATCAGTTTGTCGTTCACGGCGGCGGCCACCCGCTCGCCGGTCAGTTCACTCAGCGGAGAGGCACCCCCGCGGCTCGTCACCGTGACGACCAGGTGGTCGAACGCGCCGATCCGCTCGAACAACGCCCGCGTCGCCTCCGGGTCGCGCGCGTCCACGCTCGCGCCCTGGATGTCGAGCCGCTTCAGCGCCGCCTCCAGGCGCTCCTCCGAGCGGCCCGTCACGAACACCTCGGCGCCGCCCTCGGCCAGCCGCTCCGCCGCCGCCAGGCCGATACCGGTCGTGCCACCCACGATCACTACTCGCATCGCTGCGTTCCTCTCAATACGAGACATCTTGCCTCGAATATAAACGAGGCATCGTGTCTTGTAAAGTGGCGCCATGACAGGCAGACCGCGCAGCGAAGCGGCCAGGAAAGCGATCCTCCAGGCGGCGCTCGACCTGTGCGCCCGCGACGGCTACCAGGGCGTCACCATGAAGGGCATCGCGCAGGCCGCCGGGAGCGGCAGGCAGACGGTGTACCGGTGGTGGCAGACCAAGGCGCAGGTCCTGTTGGAGGCGTTGACCGAGGTCATGGCCGAGCGGATGCCACCGACGCCCGACAGCGGCGACCCGCGGGCCGACCTCGTGGCGTTCCTGGAGCAGACGTTCACGCTGGCGCAGGGGGTCTCGGGACACATCGTGGTCGGGCTGATGGCCGACGCGCAGTCCGATCCCGAGCTGGCCGCCGACCTGCGTGCCACCATCATCGGGCCGCGCCGCGCCGCCCTGCGGTCCGTGCTGGAACGCGGCGTCCTGCCCCCGGACGTGGATCTGGAACTGACCGTCGACCTGGTCTTCGGGGCGATGTGGTACCGGTTGCTCAACCGCCACGCCGAGGTGAACGCGGAACTCGCGGAGGAGATAGCCGGACTGCTCGCCAGAATCCGCTGACACCAGCCCATTCGGGGCAAGCGAACTGGGCGAGCGCCGGATATCGTCAGAAGTGTGAACGAACGCGCGGGATCGTGGTTGCCGAAGCTGCAGGAAGTCGGGGAACGGATCGCCGAAGAGTGGGTGTCGGCTCGCCGTCCTCCGGCACCGGAGGACGTGCCGCAGCCGCACGAGCTGCGCGCGTCCGACGCCGACCGCGAACGCATCGCCCAGGTGCTGCAGGACGCGCACGCCGACGGGCGGATCACACTGGAGGAGCTGGAGGAGCGGCTCGGCGTGCTCTACTCCGCGCGCACGCTCGGCGAACTGGCCGCCCTCACCACCGACCTCCTGCCCGCCGACCAGCAGCCGCTCAACCTCGACGGCCGGCCGGTCTCCGCCATCTTCAAGAAGGAGCAGCGCGGCGGGCGCTGGGTGGTGCCCGCCGAGCTCGGTGTGACGGCCATGTTCGGCACCACCAAGCTCGACTTCCGCGACGCCATCCTGCAGAACCACCGGATCGTCATCAACGCCACCCTCGTCTTCGGCGGGCTGGAGATCCACGTCCCTGAGGGGCTGGAGGTGATCCGGGTGACCAAGGACAAGACGGTCCGCCTGACCAAGCAGCCGACCGAGCCGGGTGCACCCGTCGTGGAGGTGCGCACGACGAACTTCGCGGGCGAGGTCAAGGTCAAGGAACCGCCCCGCCGCAAGCGCCGCCGCTAGTGCTCAGCCGGCCGTGTCGAAGTTGATCGCGCTGTACGCCCGCAGCTTCCAGAGCTGGTGCTCGCTCTCGATCTTGCGGATCGTGCCCGACCGCCCGCGCATCACCAGCGACTCCGTCACCGCCGAGCCGGCACGGAAGCGCACACCCTGCATGAGCTCACCGTGCGTGATGCCGGTCGCCGCGAAGAACACGTCATCGGACTTGACCAGGTCGTTCGTGGTGAGCACCTGACCGAGGTCGTGACCCGCGTCGATGGCCTTGCCGCGCTCGGCGTCGTCGCGCGGCCACAACTTGCCCTGGATCACGCCGCCCAGGCACTTGAGCGCGCACGCGGCCACGATGCCCTCGGGCGTGCCGCCGATGCCCAGCATCAGGTCGATGCCGGTGCCCGCGCGGGCCGCCATGATCGCGCCGGCCACGTCGCCGTCGGTGATGAACTTGATGCGCGCGCCCGTCTCCCTGATCTCCTCGACCAGCTTCTCGTGCCGGGGCCGGTCGAGCACGACCACGGTGACGTCGGAGGGCGAGCAGTGCTTGGCCTTGGCGACCGCGTTGATGTTCGCGGCCACGGGGGCGTCGATGTCCACCATGTCGGCCGCCTCGGGCCCGGTGACCAGCTTCTCCATGTAGAACACGGCCGACGGGTCGTACATCGAGCCACGTTCGCTCACCGCGATCACCGACACCGCGTCGGGCATGCCCAGCGCCGTCAGCCGGGTGCCGTCGATGGGGTCCACCGCCACGTCGCAGTCGGGGCCGCTGCCGTCGCCGACGCGCTCGCCGTTGAACAACATCGGGGCGCGGTCCTTCTCACCCTCGCCGATGACGACCACGCCGTTCATCGAGACGGTGTTGATGAGCTGGCGCATGGCGTTGACCGCGGCGCCGTCCGCGCCGTTCTTCTCTCCCCGGCCGACCCATCGGGCCGCCGCCATCGCGGCCGCCTCCGTGACGCGGACGAGCTCCAGCGCCAGGTTTCGATCAGGGGCGTGCTCGCTGGTGGCGAGCGCCGGCGGCACGGACGTTTGGTCGGACATGGTGAAGGGCCTCCTCGTGGGACATCTATGTCGATCGTAGTTGCCAGCCTCTTCCCGGACAGAGGGGGATAATCTGCTTACGAAGAACGGACTTTGCACGTCCGCTGTGCGCGCCAAGGATCTTGCCTCCAAGATGGAGCGTGGCGCCCCGCCGTGGAGGAGATCCCGAATGAGCGATGTGGAAAACGAGGTCGCCCAACCGCGCACGTCCGAGCGGGGGGCCGCCACGCGCAGCTCGCTGCTCGGCGCCGCCAGGCAGGTCTTCGTCTCGAAAGGGTTCGCCGAGGCGGGCGTGACGGACGTGGTGGCCAAGGCCGACGCGAGCGTGGGCAGCCTCTACCACCACTTCTCCGGCAAAGCCGATCTCTACCTCACGTTGTGGGAGGAGTTCCAGGCCAGGCAGACGCAGCGCACCAAACAGGCCGCCCGTACGGCCCGCGCCGCCGGCGAGAGCGACCCGATGCGCGTGTTCGTCAGCGCCGCCCGCGCCTACCTCGACGGCTGCCTGGAGGAGCGCGAGCTGGCCGCGTTGTTCCTGCGCGGCGACGGGCCGCCCGGCTTCGAGGTGGTCATGCGCGATCGGCTGCGCAAGTGGGCGCAGCGCAACGCGGCGCTGTTCGAGGACGAGCCCGCCCTGGTCGTGGTGGTCACCGGGGCGCTGGCGGCCGCCGTGTCCGAGGTCGTGCTCGCCGACGACCGCGCTCTGGCCGAGGAGGTGCTGGCCATCATCGGCCAGATCCGCCCGGCCACTTCGGCGACCGCCCCCTCCAGCGGGTAACCTCGCCAACTGTGCGACGGTTCACCCAAGGTCTGTACGGCTACGCGGTAGCCCTTTTCGTCTGCCTCGCCGGGGCCGGAGTGTTCCTGCTGGTCACCCCGCAGAGCCGGGAGGAGCACATTCCCCGGGTCGAATACTCCATCACCGTCGCCAACTTCGGCCACGCGGTGCCCTTCGGCGTGTGGGCTCCCCGGCAGGACCCGGTCAACTGGGTGCCCAACAGCAACAGGATCGCCAAGGGCGAGAGCGGCGCGCAGGTCCTCTACCTGGGATACGCCACCGCCAAGCGCCAGCACGCGATGTTCGCGCAGAGCAACGAGCAGCCGGCCGCCGGGTTCGCCGGCCGCATGGCCAACAGCGACAAGGCCACGGGCACGCAGCAGGTCGGCGGCGTGGCGTGGGAGCAGCGCTTCCGCGAGGACAAGAACCAGCGCTCGCTGGTGCGCGTGCTGCCCGACGTGACGCTCGTCATCACCGGCACCGCCGACTGGACGGAGCTGGGCGAACTGGCGGCACTCCTGCAACAACGACCCCAGGGCTGATCGCGCGCTTGAGGCCGATGTTGTCGGCGGGCACCTTTAGGGTGGTGCCGTGGCAGACGAGAAGGCACCCTCATATGAGCAGGCCCGCGAGGAGCTGACCGAGGTGGTGCGCCGCCTGGAGACCGGCGGGCTCACCCTGGAGCAGTCGATCGAGCTCTGGGAGCGCGGGGAGAAGCTGGCGGCCGTCTGCGAGGAGTGGCTGCAGGGGGCTCGGGTCAAGCTGGCCGCCGCCATGGCCCGCCGCTCCGAGCCCACCTCCGATGACACCCCCTTCTAGCCACCTCGGGGGGAGATCAGGTCAGGCGGCGGTCCTGTTCAGCGCCACCACCGGGATGCGGCGGGTGGTCGCGGCCTCGTACTCCGCGAACCCCGGCGCCTGCGCCACCATCCGGGCGTAGAGCTGGTCGCGCTCCTCGCCCTCGATGAACACGGCCTTCACCTCGAAGGCCTCCGTCCCCACCTCCGCCTTCGCCTCGGGGGCGGCGAGCAGGTTGTGATACCACGCGGGGTGACGGTCGGCGCCGCCGTTGGAGGCGATGATCACGTAGCGGTCGTCGTCCACCAGGTACATCACCGGCGTGGTCGTGGGCTTGCCGCTCTTCGCTCCCGTGGTGGTCAGCAGCACCAGCGGGGAGCCCTCGAACATGCCCCCGACCCGGCCCTCGTTGGCCCGGAACTCCTCGATGATCTTCTCGTTGAAATCGCTGGCCATCCTTGGCTCCCTAATAATCGGAGAATTCTCCGCTTGGAAGCCTAACTGGAGAATTCTCCGTTTACAAGTTGTATGCTCAGGCCCGTGCGTGAACGCCGGTCGCTTCCTGTTCTCGGGCAATCCCAGCCCGAGCGGGCCGATGCCGCGCGGAACCGGCAGAAGATCGTCGAAGTGGCCGCCAGGATGGTCGACGAGTGCGGCGCGGAGAGCCTCTCACTCGACGAGGTCGCCATCGTCGCCGGAGTCGGCGTGGGCACCGTCTACCGGCGCTTCGGCGACCGCGCTGGGCTCGCGCTGGCGCTGCTGGACGAGCACGAGAGGCGCTTCCAGGCCGCCTTCTTCGCCGGGCCGCCGCCGCTCGGCCCCGGCGCTCCCGCGGGCGAGCGGATCATCGCGTTCCTGCACGCGCTGGTCGATCGGATCGTGGCGCAGCAGGGGCTGTTCCTGCTGCTGGAGCGGGGTAAGACGCATCGGTTCACCGGGCCCTACCAGGTGCACCACGTCCACCTCGCCACCCTGCTCGCGCAGGCGTGCCCGCGGATCGACGCCGCGTACGCGGCCGACGCCCTGCTCGCGCCGATCAACGCCTGGCTGATCGCCTTCCAGCGGGAGGAGCGCGGAATGACGATCGAGGAGATCAAGTCAGGACTGACCGTCCTGGCCGAGGCCGTCACTAGGTCATGAGACAGAGCAGGTTGCCCTCCGAGTCTCTGAACGCGGCCATCCTGATCTCCTTGTCACGTGTGCCGAACGTGCCGTCGTCGGTGAAGATCAGGTGCGGCTCCTCGACGATGGCGACCTCGTGGGCACGTAACCGGGCCACGTCCGCTTCGAGGTCGTCGGAGGCGAGGTAGAGCACCGCGGAGGGCGCGCCCTTCTCGATCAGCAGGCGTACGCCGTCGAGGTCGAAGAAGGCCAGCCCCGGCGGCCGGTAGGTGGCGATGTGCCGCAGGCCCAGCACGTCGCGGTAGAAGGCGGTGGCTCTGTCGAGGTCGTCGGCGTGCTGCGCGACCTGGGTGAGTCCTCTCATGCGCCGAAGGTAGACCCCGGATCCGTCACGCGCCCCCGGTTTCGTCCGGCTCCTCCGTGCGCACGGTCAGGCGGTCGTCGGTCAGCCGGATCGTCAGCACCGTGCCGGGGGAGACGTCCTTCGCCAGGCGCACGACGTCGCCGGACTGGTGCTGCACGATGGCGTAGCCGCGCTCCAGCGTGGCCGCCGGCGACAGGGCGACGAGGCGGGCGCGCAGGTGGGCGAGGTCGTCGGTGGCGCGGTCGAGCGAGCCCGACAGCGAGCGCCTGGCCCGGTCGCGCAGCGCCTCGGCCTGCTCGGCCCGGCGTTCCAGCTCGCGTACGGGATCGGCCAGCGAGGGCCGCGAGCGGGCGGACGTCAGCCAGGACATCTCCCGGTCGAGCCAGCCGCTCAGCACCCTGCGGCCCCGGTCGCGGAGCTGGCGCACCAGCGTGAGCTGCTCCCCGACGTCGGGCACGACCTTCTTGGCCGCGTCGGTGGGGGTGGACGCGCGCACGTCGGCCACCATGTCGAGCAGCGGGCTGTCCTGCTCGTGGCCGATCGCGCTGACCACGGGCGTGCGGCAGGCGGCCACCGCGCGCACGAGCGTCTCGTCGGAGAACGGCAGCAGGTCCTCCAGCGAGCCGCCGCCGCGCGCCACGACGATCACTTCCACCTCGGAGTCGGCGTCGAGCTTGCGCAGCGCCTCGGTCACCTCGGCCACCGCGTAGGGCCCCTGCACGGCCACTTCCTCGACCTTGAACCGCACGGCGGGCCAGCGCCTGCGGGAGTTCTCCAGCACGTCGCGCTCGGCCGCCGACTCGCGGCCGCAGATGAGCCCGATCGTGCCCGGCAGGAACGGCAGCCGCCGTTTCCTGTCGGCGTTGAACAACCCCTCGGTGGCCAGCAGCTGCCTGAGCCGCTCCAGTCTCACCATCATCTCGCCCACGCCCACCGGGCGCATCTCCAGCGCGGTGAAGGCGAACGAACCCTTGTTGACCCAGAAGTCCGGCTTGACGTGCAGCACCACCCTGGAGCCGTTGGCCGGCCGCGGGACGGTCGCCTCGTAGACACCGCGCGGGGCGGTGACCCTGGCGGACACGTTGGCGACCGGGTCACGCAGGGTCAGGAACACCGTGCCGCCACGCGCGCTCAGGTCGGTGATCTCGCCTTCGACCCAGACCGTGCCGAGTCTGCCGATCCAGCCGCCCACCATCTGCAGGACCGTGCGGATCGGCAGAGGGGACTCGGGCGTGGTCTTCGAGGTCATGGCGGAAGACTACGGGTTCGGTGTGACCTATTCCCCGGCCTGGAGCTTGGCGAGGCGGTTCTCGAACATCCGGATGACCTCGGGCCGCGCCGTCGTGGCCTTCTCGTAGGCGAGGAAGTCGCCGATCTGCTCGGCGCTCTTGCCGCGCATCCTGGCACGCAGCGAGGCGACGGTGAGGTCGCCGTAGCCGGGCAGGGGCTCGGTCAGGTCCACGGCCACGGGGGAGGCGGCCGGCTCGGGAGCCTTGGCGGGCTCGGGGGCCTTGGCGGGCTCGGGCGCGCGGGTCGGCTCGGCGGCCTTGGTCTCAGGAGCGGCGGCGGGCGCGGGCTCCTCCACGGCGACGGGCTCTTTGACGGCCTTGGGGGCTGCGGGCGCGACGGCCGGCTCGGCGACCTTGGGGGTGGCCTCCGTCTCCGGCTCGGCGACGGCTGCCTTGGGGGCGGTCTCGGGCTCGGCGGCGGGCTTGGGGGCCACGTCCGTCTTGGCGGCCTTGGGGGCGCTCTCGGGCTGGGCGGGAGCCTTGGGGGCGGTCTCAGGCTCGGTGGCGGTCGCGGACTCCGTCTTGCCCGCCGGCGCGAAGATGACCGGGTCCGGCTTGGTCTTGGCGACGCCGTTGGGCTCGGCGGTGCCGGGGCGCGGCGAGAAGATGACCGGCTCCTTGCGCGCGGCCTTCTCCTCATCCTCGGCCGGGGTGGCGGCAACCTGCTGGGCCGCGGAGGGGCGGGAGTCGTACTCCTCCTCCTCGCGCTGCTCCTTGCCGCCGAGCCCCTTGATGGAGTTCTTCACGCGGTCCACGAGCAGCAGCGCCTGCCCCGCGGCGCTCAGTGTGGTCTGGACGACCAGAAGAGGCAGATCCTTTGCCTTCTCCTTGAGTTCGTCCTTGTTGGTGACGGTCTTTGCGATGTTGCGTATCACGTCGCTGAGGGACATGAACGTCTCCCTGGGAGGTCAGTATTGGACGGCCAGTCTGGCGCACAGCGGGCGACCACGCACGCGCGGGCCAGATGGCCGCTCCACGTAGCATAGAAACTATGGAGCCCCAGACCCCCACTTCCCGCCGAGTCCTCGTCGCCAAGCCGCGAGGCTACTGTGCCGGAGTCGATCGAGCCGTCGTAGCGGTCGAGAAGGCTCTGGAGCAGTATGGCGCGCCGATCTACGTGCGCAAGCAGATCGTTCACAACACCCACGTCGTCAAGACGCTCGAGGCCAGGGGCGCCATTTTCGTCGACGAGACCGAGGAGGTCCCGCAGGGGGAGATCGTGGTGTTCTCCGCTCACGGCGTATCCCCGGTCGTCCACGAGGAGGCGAAGCAGCGCGGTCTGCGCACCATCGACGCCACCTGCCCGCTGGTGACGAAGGTGCACAACGAGGCGAAGAGGTTCGCCGCCAACGACTACGACATCCTGCTGATCGGGCACGAGGGCCACGAGGAGGTCGAGGGCACCTCCGGCGAGGCGCCCGACCACATCCAGCTCGTCGACGGCCTCGACGCGGTCGACCAGGTGCAGGTGAAGGACCCGAGCAGGCTGGTGTGGCTGTCGCAGACCACGTTGTCGGTCGACGAGACCACCGAGGCCGTGGCCCGGCTCAAGGAGCGCTTCCCGACGCTGATCGACCCGCCCAGCGACGACATCTGCTACGCCACCCAGAACCGCCAGGTGGCGGTCAAGGAGATCGCGGCCGAGTCGCAGCTCGTCATCGTCGTCGGCTCCGAGAACTCCTCCAACTCCAAGCGGCTGGTCGAGGTGGCCAAGGACTACGGCGCGCAGGAGTCCTACCTGGTGGACAACGCCGAGTTCATCCGCGACGAGTGGCTCGACGGCGTCACCACGGTCGGCGTGACCAGCGGCGCCTCGGTGCCGGAAGAGCTGGTCGAGGAGGTGCTGGCGCGGCTGGCCCAGCACGGGTTCGACGACGTGCGCGAGGTCGAGCCGGTGCAGGAGAGCATGCGCTTCGCCCTGCCCCACGAGCTGCGCAAGGACCTGCGGGCGTCCTAGTCCTCGCCGCGTGGGCTCCCGTACATCTTGGGTTCGAAATAGCCCTCAGGCTCGGGTACGAACGGCTGGCGCGGGCGCGACACCTCCGCGCCCGCCTTCAGCTCCTCGCGAAGCTCGCGCACGTTCTCGCGCAGCCCGCGCCGCCACGCGACGCCCAGCACGATGGCCGAGCCCGCGAACAACCACGGCGCCCCCCGCGTCATCGACGTGTAGAGGCCCAGCGCCAGCGACTGCACGATCGACACCGACCCGAACGCCCGCCCGAGCTCGACGAACAGCGTGGCGCAGAAGAACACCAGCGGCGGCGTCACCACCAGTGACAGCAGCTCGCGCCGGTTGACCAGCAGCGCCCCGAGCAGGCTCGCCAGCACGAACGCCGCGCCCACGATCTGCTCGACCTCGAACACGGCCGTCAGCACATAGCCCGCCAGGGTGGCCACCAGGGCGAGCGCGATGGCGCCGCGAGCGGTCAGCCTGACGGCAGCACGCCTGCCCTTCTCACCCACTGGCCCTCCCCGTTCACTGCGACCCGTTGGCCAACTTACCGTTCGCGTGGGAAATCAGAGATGAGGTTTCGAGCAGTTCGGGGGAGGCCAGGGGCCTGGGCAGCGTTTCGAGCATCTCGGGAGACTCGAGATCACCGTCCACGACGCCCAGATCGTGCAGTTTGCGCGCTGTGACCAGGACGCGGCTTTCGAGAGACCCGACCGACTTGTTGTACGCCTCCACGGACCGCGTCAGAGCCTTGCCCAGCGACTCGACGTTCCTGCCGAGGGACGACAGCCGCTCGTACAGCTCCTTGCCCAGCTCGAACACCGCCCGCGCGTTCTCGCTGAGCGCGGCCTGCTGCCAGGCGTAGTGCGCGGTGCGCAGCATCGTGATCAGCGTGGTCGGCGTGGCGATGTGCACGCGCCGGATCATGGCGTACTCCAGCAGGCCGGGATCGCGTTCGAGCGCCGGGGCCAGGAACGCCTCCCCGGGGATGAACAGCACCACGAACTCGGGCGAGGGATTGAAGCCCTGCCAGTAGGACTTGGCGGCCAGCCGGTCGATGTGCTCGCGCACGTGCCGGGCGTGGGCGTCGAGGCGTACGGTCGCGAGCGACTCGTCGGACGCCTCAGCGGCCTCCAGATAGGCCGCCAGCGAGACCTTGGAGTCGATCACGATGTTCTTGCCGCCGGCCAGCCTGACGACCATGTCGGGCCGCATGGAGCCCTCGGTGACCTGCTCGTCGAAGTCGCAGTGGCGCTGCATGCCGGCGATCTCGGCGACCCTGCGCAGTTGCAGCTCGCCCCACCTGCCGCGCGCCTCGGGCCGCTGCAGGGCCCTGACCAGGGCGGTGGTCTGGGAGCGGAGCTGCTCGTGGCTCTGACGGACGAACTCCATCTGCTTGGCCAGCTCGGCCCGCGCCGCCCGCTGGCCTGACTCGGTGTCGCGGAGCTGCGCCTCGACCCGGGTGAGAGCGTCCTTCAGCGGCTCCACCAGGTGCTCGACGGCCTGCTTGCGCTGCTCCAGATCGCCGGTGGCCTCAGCGCGGCTGGCGGCGAGCCTGGTCTCGGCCAGTTCGAGGAAACGGACGTTGTTGACGTCGAGCGCGCGTGTGGACAGCGCCTGGAAACGCTCGGTGAGCTGCCCCTCGACGTAGACCAGCTTCTCGGCGGCCGACCTGGCCCGCGCGTCTGCCTCGGCCACTCGCACCGCCGCCCGTGTCCTGGCCACCAGGAACCCGATGACCAGCCCGACGGCGAGACCTATGAGAAGCGAGACGACATCCACTCCATCGATGATTGCAGGACTCCGGGGTGCGTATCTTGCCGACACGCTTGGGCATTCCGCTTGTGCGGCACATTGACGGTCACGCAAAGTACTGGGATGAACACGGGACCGAAGCTGGCCGCAGCCTGCGCCGCCGTGGCGGTCACCCTGATCGGGCTGGCCGGGGCCGTCATCGCCGGCTCGGGGGACGCCGACCGGCCCCGGCCGGTGCTGCGCTGGTCCCCGGGGGCGTGCGTGACGGGCGAGTACGCGCTGACCGCGTGCAACGGGGGCGACTCCGAGGTGGTCGCCCTGGCGCCCGACCCGCCGGGGCCCGGCGACTGCCCGGTGGACACCGACGACGTCCTGCGGATCGACGGAGGCCGTACGGCGTGCGTACGCAACTTCCTCGACCCGCACCCGGGCGCCCCAGGAGGCGGCGGCGGCCTGCTCAGAGCGGGCGACTGCATCACCCTGGACGCCCGCGAGCGCGCGTGCGCCGGCTCCGGCTGGTACGGCAGGGCCGTCGCCATCGTCCCCGACGCCACCGTCTGCCCCGCCGGCACCCTGGACACCCTCGACGCCGACTACCGGGTGATCTGCCTGGGACCCGGCGGGCAGGTCCTCGACCGGGGCGCGTGCGTGGCCGAGCCGGCCACCGACGTGATCGCCAGATCCGCCGTCACCAGGCTTCCCTGCGACTCACCGCACGCCTGGGCCAGGGTCCTGTCCTTCGAGGTCTCGCACGCCCACTGCCCGCAGGCCACGCGCCGCTACCTGCGCGCCGACGGCGGCTATCGTCCGGTGACCTGTTTGTACGTCCTCAGCAAGTAAACTCGCTCTCCGTGAGTCTCTCGATAGGCATCGTCGGCCTGCCCAACGTCGGTAAGTCCACGCTCTTCAACGCGCTGACCAAGACCGGCAACGCGCTCGCGGCGAACTACCCGTTCGCCACCATCGAGCCCAACGTGGGCATCGTCGGCGTGCCCGACGACCGGCTGCCCGTGCTGGCCGAGATCTTCGACTCGGCCCGCATCCTGCCCGCCAAGGTCGAGTTCGTCGACATCGCGGGCCTGGTCAAGGGCGCCTCGGAGGGGCAGGGCAGGGGCAACCAGTTCCTCGCCAACATCCGCGACACCGACGCGATCTGCCAGGTCATCCGCGTCTTCGGCGATCCCGACGTCACGCACGTGGACGGCGAGATCTCCCCCAAGCGCGACATCGAGACCATCAACACCGAGTTGATCATGGCCGACCTGCAGACGGTCGAGAAGGCCATCCCGCGCCTGCAGAAGGAGGCGCGCAACAACAAGGACAAGAAGGCCGCCCTGGAGGCCACGGAGGCCGCCCTGGCGGTCCTGGAGACCGGCAAGACCGTCTTCGAGAGCGGCCTCGACGGCGACGAGCTGCGCGAGCTGCACCTGCTGACGGCCAAGCCGTTCCTGTACGTGTTCAACCTCGACGCCGACGAGCTGACCGACGCCGCGCTCAGGGAGCAGCTCTCCACGCTGGTCGCCCCGGCCGAGGCCGTCTTCCTCGACGCCAAGATCGAGTCGGAGCTGGTCGAGCTCGACGAGGACGAGGCGCTGGAGCTGCTGCAGTCCGTGGGCCAGGAGGAGTCGGGTCTGCGCCAGCTCGCCAGGGTGGGGTTCGAGACGCTGGGGCTGCAGACCTACCTGACGGCCGGGCCGAAGGAGACCAGGGCCTGGACGATCCGCAAGGGCGCGACGGCGCCCGAGGCGGCCGGCGTGATCCACACCGACTTCCAGCGCGGCTTCATCAAGGCCGAGGTCGTCTCCTTCGCCGAGCTCGTCGACGCCGGCTCCATCGCCAACGCCCGCTCGGCGGGCAAGGCCCGCGTCGAGGGCAAGGACTACGTCATGCGCGACGGGGACGTGGTGGAGTTCCGCTTCAACGTCTGAGCCGGTCAGTCGGGGTGGACCATCTCCTGGTCCCACATGCCGCCGCTGCAGATCGCCATGCCCTCCCCGACCGGGGTGATCTTGCCGCCGTCGTCCGTGCACTCGCCGGCGGTCACCCAGGCGGGCGCGGCGGCGGCGGGGGAGAACCCCGTGAGGGCGTAGGCGGTGAGGAGCGCGGCGGCCATTCGTCGCATGTCATGAGTCCAATCACGTAGAGCGAGTCTTCGTTACAGTAGGTTACCGACGGCGAACGGCGGCGAAGCCCTCTTGGACGGCTGATTCCCGGATGCGACCGGATGTTTGATCCCGGGACAACTGATGCGTCAACCACTTTGGGCCCCCGCGCGTCGAATCGTCACGGCGTTCACGCTGACTCGGGAGGCCATCATGATCCGTCGCATCATCCGGAAACGACGCCCGGCGCCCACGCTCGCCGGCATCAGCCTTGAGGAGGAGCTCGCCCTCATCAGGGTCGAGCTCATGTACGGCCTGCGCGTCAACCGCGAGGCGTACCTCCGCAGGAAGGTCGACGAGCGCAACGAGATGGCGAACCGGATGAGAGAGCGCGAGCCCGCCGAGATGCTGGCCGATCTGCGCGGCTCGCTGGAGCGGGCGGTCGGGCCGACGGTCGTCGATTTGCACAGCAGGCGTCAGGCGCGCACCTCGCAGGACCCCGAGCCGGCCTGACGCGCCCTCCGCCCGACCCATGCCGAATCCGCAGGTCGCGAGCGGTCCATGCCTATTTTGGACAGGAATCCGTGGCCGCCGCGCTATGCGATTTTAGGCGTCTGGCCTGGTCAAAAGCCGATTCAACCGGGAAGTGACAGGAATCGGCACTGTGGCCTGTCATACGGGCCCGGTTTGCCGTTCAGGACGGTCATGCCGCAGCATGGGCGTGGCTTTCCTGGAACAATGGCGGAGACCGGATAGGGTGACTTCACCGCGGATGATGGGGATCGGCAACGGACGACACCGCGCCAGCCGGGGGGATCGGCGCGAGCGGAGGCGTGATGGCTCGTAGGTCTACCGTCCAGCACGATCCTCGGATCGCTGACGGGCCCGGGCTTTCCGCAACCCTCGATACGGCTGACTTCGACGCGCCGCCGCCCCGCAGGCCGCGGCGCGGTGGCTGGTCGGGTGGCGGCGGACGATGGCTGGTGTGGACCGGCCGCATCGTTCTTTGGGCGCTTATTCTGGTTATCGTGGTGAATGGGGTTCGTGCCCCATTTGAGCGGTTTACCCAGCAAGAGCCTGCTACGCCCAATGGCGCCGTGCAGGCCGACAAGGGATTCCCCGCGGACCGCGGCATGGCATTCGCCGCCCAGTTCGCCGGGGTCTATCTCAATTTCAGCCCGGAAGACGCCGCCAGCAGGTCGAACAAGCTGAAGGCGTTCCTGGCCGAGGGCATGGACCCGCAGATGGGCTGGGACGGTTACGGCAAGCTGGCGGCCGTCGCCGTGCAGCCCTACGACGTCGAGCCGAGCGACGGCAAGAACGCCGTGGTCAGCGTGGCCTTCCAGTCCGGCCCCCGCCGGATGATGTTGTCGGTGCCGATCTACTACTCCGGCGACGACGAGGGCGGGCGCTTCGTCGTGTCCGGCCGCCCGGCGATCCTGCCCGCCCCCGCTCCGGCCGACCTGCCCCAGGTGGCCGCGCCGGAGGCCGACGACGCGGCCGCCGCCGAGCTCAAGCCTCAACTGGAGGGCTTCTTCCAGGAATACGCCTCCGGCAACGTCGCCGGGCTGCAGCGCTACGTCGCCGCGGGCAAGAGCCTGCCCAGCTTCGGCGGCGCGTTCACCTTCTCGCAGCTCAAGGAAGTCGTGGTGCCTGTGGGGGGTGCCACCCGAGAGATCCAGGCGGTCGTGGTGTGGGCTGTGCCGGCAGGCGACGCCCCGCCCACTCCCAACGCCACCGACCCAGCGGCGGTCGGCGGCACGCTGGAGCAGGTCTATCGCCTGACCGTCGAAAAGCAGGGCGACAAGTGGTTCGTCGCTGACATCCGCGGCGGCGGCCGGGTTGTTGGATAGACGCACGGCCGCGCTGCTGATCGGTACCCCCCGGGAGGACAAGAAGTGATCTTGAAGACCGTATTGCTCACCTTGGTGGAGATGACGCCGACACCGACGCCCACCGGCATAGACACCGGAGGGCTGGCCAACTTCCTGCGCGCGTTCTTCGCCCCCTTGTTCCTTGTCGTCGTGTCCGTGGTCGCGCTCTTCTTCCTCTTCACCCGCGAGATCACGCGATTCGTACAGTTCCTGATATTGGCCGTGGCCATCGGAGTGATCTTCTACGTTCCCAACATCATTGAGGTGACGGCGAGGGCAATCGCGGGCGCACTGGGCATCAAGTAAGGGTTGAGACCGCTCCGCGGCGGTCATGTACGAGCGGGTGGAGAGGAGGACCGCGTGGACCTGCCCACGTATACGAACATCTGGCGGATCGAGAAGCGGCTCTACAAGCTGTACGACCTACGCCTGCCGATGCCGCTGCCGATCGTCTGGATCGGCGTGTTCGTCGGGGTGTTCGTACCGTGGTCGCTCCTGCTGGTCCTGGTGGGCGTGCCGGTGGAGATGCCCTGGCACGTGCTGTTCCTGGTGCCGCCGGGCATCGTGACGTGGTTGTCCACCCGTCCTGTCATCGAGGGCAAGCGGCTCACCGAACTCCTGGAGTCCCACCTGCGCTACCTGGGGCAGCCGAAGGCGTGGTACCGCATGGCGCCCACCTCCGAGCCCGAGGCCGTCACGTTCTCCGGTCGCGTCTGGCGCACCATGCCCGCCCGGGCCAGGACGAAGGGGCCGCGCAAGGTCCGCCACCCGCAGCGCAGGCGCGAGGGCGTCACGGGCCCCCGTCAGGTCCGCCCCGCCGTCGCCGCCGCGGCGGCCGCCGCCTCGACCGCGCCCGTCGCCGAGCCTCCCCGCACAGGCTGGGGTTCCCGCCGCGGCACCGCACCCGCGCTCAAGGGCCGCGTGCGTGCCGCTGAGGGGGGCTCAGGGGGGCCTGGGCCGCGTCGGGAGCGGGCGCTGGTGGAAGAAGCCTTGGGTACGGGGTCCGCGCCCGCAGCGGCGGCCACACCGGTGGAACATGTCGCTGACAGCGGAACCGCTGTCCGCGAAGTCGTGAGCGATGAGGGGCGTTCGGGCACTCGCCGTCCGGTCCGCCGCGTACGAGCCGGGACCCACGGCCAGGAAGGCGCCGCCCCGCAGGTTTTCTTTGGCGGTACCGCCAACGAAGAGGACACGGGCCGAGAGGCCGCCGCAGTACCGGGTCGGGACGTCGCCGCTGAGGGACGGCGTGCGGCCGAGGTCGTGCACGCGGAGATGAGCGCTGAGGCGCTGGCCGCGCGTGAGGCCGGGGTGCCGATCAAGACGGCGGAGAGCCTGAAGCCCGCGGCGGGCAAGCCCATCGACACCGAGGCGCTGCGGAGATTGCGCCGGCTCGCGGCCACCGCCGACGTCCCTGCTGATGTGGCGGGGCGCGTCGAGGGCGGTGCGCGCGAAGGGGAGCGGCCGGAGGACGAGCGCGCCCGCGACCAGCATCGGAAGGGGCAGCCGCCGAGGCTCGGCCCTGGGCTGGTGCTGTCGGGCACGCAGCGGGTCTGGCCCCCGCTCAACCCTGACGCCAAGCCCATCCCCCGCCCCAGCACCCGCCGAGCCGAAGGCCGCGTGGACACCCCACGAGACGCCGTGCAACCCGTCCCCCTGCAGCAGGACGCCGTGGAGCGTGTCTCCGCGCCGCAGGGCACCGCGCCGCAGGGCACCGGGCCGGAGGGCACCGGGCCGCAGGAGGCCGGGCAGCGGGAGGCCGCGCCGCATGCCTCCGCGGTGCAGGAGGCCGTGTCGCAGGAGGGCGCGCCGCAGGAGGCTGCGCCGCAGCCGGTTGTTGAGGCGCAGGTCGCCGACCGGGTGGTCGGTGCCGTCGGTGGAGCGCCGGAGGGTGACGGCTCGCGACGGACGGGCGAGGCCACCGAGGCGCCAGACGTCGTCAGTGCAGTGCAGAAGCCCGGTGAGACGGGCGACCACATCGGACCGGGGACGGCCGATGGCAGCGATGCGCCGAAGAGCGATCGCGGCGACAGGGCGACGGCCGGTGGCGGCGCGCTGAAGGGCGATCGTGGCGGCGCAGCGAAGACCGACGGCCGTGACATGCAGAAGGGCGATCGTGGCGGCGCGGCGACGGCCGGTGGCGGCGCGAAGAAGGGCGAGCGCGGCGACAGGGCGACGGCCGACGGCAACAGTGCGGTGGGAAGCGAGAGCGCGGCGCCGACGGGCGATCGCGAGGCAGCGGCAGACAGCCTCGCCACGTCGTCGGAGGATCGTCCCGCGCCCGCAGCAGGCGACGCCGTGAAGACGGAAGTCGGCCACGAGACGCCGGCGGACGAGCGCACGGCCCCGGTAGCGGACGCTCGCGAAGTGGTGAGCGGGCGCGGCACCACGGACGAAGGCGCTCGTGAGGCGGCGAGTGAGCGGACGGCCGAGACGACGGGCAGGCGTGAGGCGGCGCGCAAGAGCGTGGCCCCGGCGGTGTCGGCTGACGAGCCGGTGAGCGGTCGTGAGGTGCCGAGCAAGGGCGTTGTGCCGGCTGACGAGTCGGTGGGTGGTCGTGGGGCGGGGCGTAAGGGCGTGGTGCCTGCGGTGTCCGCTCACGAGTCGGTGGGTGGTCGTGAGGTGGGGCGTACGGGTATGGCGTCGGCGGCGTCTGCTGACGAGTCGGTGGGTGACGGTTCCGTGGTGGATGCGCGTGAGCCGGTGGTGGGGCGTGATGGTGCGGGGCGGCAGGGGGAGCCTGTCGGGGAGATCGGTGTGCCGGTGCCGAGGGCCGGTGACGGGCGGGTGCGGAGGGTCGAGTCCGTTGTGGGGCGGGACTCCGGGGGGTGGCGGCGGATCGCCCAGGTCGTCGTCGGCGGCGGCGGGGTGCGTACCGACGGGTCCGAGATCGACGAGGCCAGGGCCAGGGGCGTGTTCGGCGGGAGCCGGAGGATCGTGGTGCTGGGGTGCACCGGGGGCGCGGGGCAGAGCACGACGGCGCTGATGCTGGGGCACGCCTTCGCCCACTACCGGGACGACCGGGTCGTGGCGGTCGATGCCAGCACCGGTGGCGGCACGCTGACGAGCAAGATTCAGCCGGAGACCCCCGAGACCCTGACCTCACTGCTGTCGGGGCTCGATCGGGTCAGCGGCTATCTGACGATGCGGGGGTACACCACGCGGACCGCCTCCGGCCTGGAGGTGATCAGCGCGGACACCGACGCGGGCGCCGAGCAGCGGCTCGCGGATCGATCCTTCTTCTCCGACCACCGGCTCGGCGAATCCATGCGCCTGCTCGACCGCCACTACAAGCTGGCCGTCATCGACCCGGCCGCCGCGCTGGCGGCCCGGTTGTTGCCGTACGCGGACCAGCTCGTCCTGGTGGTTCCGGCGAGCGAGGAGGCGTCGGAGGCGGTGGCGATGACGTACGAGTGGCTCGACGGGCACGGCTGCGCGGAGTTGCGCAGGCGGGCCGTGATGGTGGTCAACGGCGTGAGCAGGCGTTCGATGACCGACGTCGAGCAGGCGGAGTCGGTGGCCAGAGGCAGGTGCCGGGCCATCGTCAGGGTCCCCTGGGAGGACGATCTGGCGCCTGGCGGCGCGGAGGTCGTCGATCCAGGGCAGTTGCGCGCGGCCGGGCGGCGGGCCTACCTCGCCCTCGCCGGTGTGGTGGTCGCGGGTTTCGCGGCACAGACCGTACGACCGAGCGAAGAGGAGTTGGCGAGTGACCCCCCGGGCACGAGAATCGGTGAGCGATAAGTGAACAAGCGAGCAGGTCTGGCCCGTTCATGCGCCGAGGGGGCGGCATGAGCAGGGCGTCCCGAGCGCACCAGCGCCTGGCGGTCCGCTACTTCGACGACCGCATCCTGCTCACAGACACCTGCGCATGGGCGTACTTCCGGCTCCCGACGGTCAGCTACGAGTTCGTCACGCCGGAAGAGCGCGAGGCGCTGGCCACCAACATCACGATCGCGCTGGCCGCGATCAGGATGCCCGACGCCGAGGTCCACCTGAGGGTCGCGCACCGCACGTACCCAGCGGCGGAGTGGGCCATGGCGCTCAATGCCACGTCCGACGAGGGGCCTGGCTGGCGCGACTACCTGGAGGAGATGTACCGGCACGTCTGGGCCAAGGACTTCTGGTCCAAGGAGGTCTACCTGGGCGTGCGGCTCGGCCCGCGGGGCAAGCAGCTCGGCAGCGGCGTGTTGTCCCAGCTCTTCGGCTTCTACCAGAAGACGGAGAAGGCGCTGGGGATGGAGGACGACCACGTACCCGACAGTGAGATCGGGCGGTGGACCGAGTCCGCGGAACGTCTCGGCCGGGCGCTCGCATCGAGCGCCCTCTACGCGCGTCACGCCACCTCCGTCGAGGTGGCGTGGTTGTTCCAGCACGCGGCCTCGGGCGCGCTCGGCGACCCGCCGCCGTCGGCCAGTCCGCGGCGGCGCTGGGGCAGGGGCGAGATCGAGTCGCTGGTCGAGGGCGAGATCCACAACGGCAGGTCGTTGTTGCGGATCGTGCAGTCGCAGGGCGACTCGTACGTGGCCCACCTGTCGTTCGCCCGCTTCCCCGACCTCATGCCCTTCCCCGACGGGGAGCCGTGGATGCACTTCGCGGACCAGCTCCCGTTCCCGGTGGAGGTCTCCTCGCGGATGCGGCTGATCCCGCCGGTCAAGGCGTCCAAGGACGTGGCGCGCAAGCTGGCGCACGCCCGTGACATGGACCACCACATCCGTGAGGCGGGGGCGGAGGCGCCGCTGGCGCTGGCCGAGCAGATCGACGCGGCCCGGATGCTGGAGCACGGCATCACCAAGGAGCGGCTGCCCTTCGTGTACGGCTGGCACCGGCTGATCATCTCGGCCCCCACCGAGGAGATCTGCGTGCAACGGGTGGAGGCGGTGGTCGAGCACTACCGCGACATGGGCATCGACGTGGTGAACTCGACCGGCGACCAGTTCTCGCTGTTCAGCGAGGCGCTGCCGGGCGAGCGGGTACGCGTCAACGCCTACGCCCAGCGCCAGCCCCTGCGCACGATCGCCGGAGGCATGGCCACGGCCACCGTGGACCTCGGCGACCGGCTGGATGACGGCAGCGAGGGCTGGCTCGGCCCGTACATCGGTGAAAGCGTCGGCAGGGCCCGCAGCATCGTGCACTTCGACCCGCTGGTGGCGGCCACCCGCAACCGGCCGACCGCCATCGCGATCACCGGCGAGCCGGGCGGCGGCAAGACCACGCTCGCGCTGCTGATGATCTACCAGATGTCGCTGCGCGGCGTGACGGTCGCGGTGATCGACCCGAAGGGCGACGCGGAGTCGCTGGTGCAACTGCTGGAGAAGCGGGGGCGCAAGGCCCGGGTGATCCCGCTCGGCTCGGCGGCGCCGGGGCTGCTGGACCCGTTCTCGTTCGGCGACGACATCGCGGCGAAGAAGACCATGGCCACCGAGACGCTGCGGCTGCTGCTGCCCCGGATGTCGGAGGAGCGCGAGTCGGCGATGATCCAGGCGGTGGCGGCGGTGTCCAACGGCGAGGACCCCTCGCTGGGCAAGGTCGTGGACTTCCTGGAGCAGGCCGAGGACCCCGCCTCGAAGAACCTGGGCGCGGTGTTGCGCTCGATGTCGGAGATGCACCTGGCCCGGCTCTGCTTCGACCCCTCGGGCGGCGACCAGATCGACACCGAGGGGTGGACCACCGTGTTCACGCTGGGCGGGCTGACGCTGCCTGACGTGGCCACGACCAGGGAGGACTACTCCTACGAGCAGCGGCTGTCGGTGGCGCTGCTCTACCTGGTGTCCCAGTTCGCGCGCAGGCTGATGAACGGCCTCGACCGGCGCTCGCCCAAGGCGATCTTCCTGGACGAGGCGTGGGCGATCACCTCCACACCCGAGGGCGCCAAGCTGGTGCCCGAGGTCAGCCGGATGGGCCGCTCCCGCAACACCGCTCTGGTGCTGGTCTCGCAGAACGCGGGAGACCTGCTGAACGAGCAGGTGACCAACTGCCTGTCGTCCGTCTTCGCGTTCAGGTCCACGGAACGGGTGGAAGTGGACCACGTCATGTCCCTGCTCGGGGTGGAGCCGTCGGAGGAGCACAAGGCCGTGCTGCGCTCGCTGGGCAACGGCGAATGCGTATTCCGCGATCTGGATGGCAGGGCGGGCCGCATCGGAGTAGACCTGATCTCCGAGGAACTTCTCCGTTGGCTCGACACGAACCCGACACACGACAAACCCGACGGCGCCGGGCATGATGATCTTCGAGGGGGCGTGGGCAGAGCGCAGGAGGTACGGTCATGAAGATCCGGCTATCCCGACGACTCGCGCTGCTCCTCGCGCTCGTCACCGGCGTTCTCGTGGTGCCGCTCGTGCTGGGCGCGTTCGCCACACCGGTCGCCGCGGCTCCGTGTGACCTGTCGGGCCCGCTCCAGCCGGACATGGTCGGCAGCGGTCTCGACGGCCTGATCCAGCCGCCGCCCCCCGAGGGCGGCCCGCAGACGCCGACCACCAACTACGGCCAGTTCGGCATGAGCGGCCAGTTCTGGAACACGCACGAGCTGACCTGCTCCGACTACGTGGCCGTGCTCGGCAACATGTGGGCCAACGGCGTCTTCACCGCGGCCAAGGCCGTGGACAGGCTGACGATCACCACGTACCAGGCGGCGGCCACGGAGGGACCGCTCCAGTCGATCAAGGACGTCGTCGACGACATCGTCAAGAACCTCGCCGACGCCATGTACTGGCAGTACCTCCAGCCGATCGTCATCCTCGGCGCCATCTGGCTGGCCTGGTACGGCCTGATCCGCAAGCGCGCCACCACGACCGCCGAGGGCGTGATCTGGATGGTCCTGGCGGTCACCGTGGCGGTCTGGTTCTTCAGCCGTCCCGGCGACTTCACCGGGCTCGGCAAGGTCATCACCGACAAGACCGGCGAGGTCGTCAACTCGGCCTTCTCCGGCCTGCCCGGCGCGGGCGGCGCGTCCTGCCTGCCGCCGCCCGGAAGCGGCGACGCGCAGGTCAAGGCGGGCGGGTACGCCCAGACCGGCACGCCGGGCGTCGACCAGAACGCCGACGCGCTGTGGTCCACCCTGGTCTGCAAGCCCTGGCTGGTCGGCCTGTTCGGCACCGCCGACCCGCAGCAGCCGATCGTGCGCGACTGGGGCCGCAAGGTGCTGGAGATGCAGTCCGTACCACAGGCCGTGGCCGGGCAGCCGGCTCCCGACGTGGGGGCGCGGCAGTCCGAGTACGCCTCGCTGGCCGACAAGCTCAGGAACGACCCCCGCTACGCCACCTTCTCCGGCCGCGACTGGTCCAACCGGCTCGGCGTGGCCGTCGGCGCGTTCATCGCGGCCCTGGTGGCCGGGACGCTCATCTTCCTCGTGGCGGTCTCGCTGCTGGTGCTGAAGGTGGGCTTCCTGCTGCTGCTCATCCTGGGGCCGATCTTCCTGCTGATCGGCGTGCATCCGGGCAGCGGGCGGATCGTCGCCATGCGCTGGGTGGAGATGCTCGTCGGCACGCTGCTGAGACAGGCCGTGCTGACGATCGTCCTCAGCGTCCTCGTGTACGGGTACGCGCTCATCATCTCCACCGCCATGCCCTGGGGCATGCAGGTGTTGTTCATGGCCCTGCTGACGATCGCGGTGTTCTTCTACCGGCGTCCGTTCCAGCACCTGTTCGCCTCGATGAACGGCCACACGGTGGCCACCCGCATGCTGGGCGAGGCGGCGAGCTCGTCGGTCCTGGAGCGGTCGGCGGGCGTGCTGCCGCCGGTCGCCTCGGCCCGGATCGGACGCTGGGGGCTGCGCAAGGCCGAGCCGCTCATCAGGGCGGCAGGGGCGGCCAACCCGGCGGGCGCGGCGGCGACGGCCGCGGCGAGCGGCCAGGTCCGCGTGCGCGGCGAGGAAGGCGAGGGCGTGTCCTCCGGCACCCGGATCCCGGCCACGGCGGCGCCGCTCGACACCGACCAGCAGGGCGGCAAGGCCGGGCGGGCTCCGCTCGAACCGCGCAGGGGCACGGCGCCGCCGCTCAACCTGGGCGCGCCCACCCGTTCACGCGGCCCGGCGGCGGGTCCCCAGGTGAGCGGTACGTCCGCGACCGGAGGGTCCGCAGTCGGCTCAGGCGGTGGCTCCGGTGGCTCCGGCGGATGGTTCGGCGGGGGGTCCGGTGGCGGCTGGGCCCGGCGTGGCGGTTCGGGGGGCGGCTCACGTACCCCGGCCTCCGGTGGCTCTCGCGGCTCGCGCTTCGGCGGCTCGGGTGGCTCGCGTACGGGCGGGACACGCTCACGCGGCTCGGGCGGGCTCTTCGGCGGATCAGGTGGGTCAGGCGGGTCGGGCGGCTCGGGCAGGTCGGGCGGCTCCGGTGGGTCCGGTGGGTCCGGCGGCGCCAGGTCGGGCGGCGGCGGGTCCCGGTCCGGCGGCGGCGCCTCCTCAGGCCCGCGGATCTTCAGCTCCGACGAGCCGTCCTCCCGTTCCTCCGACGCGCCCCCGCTCTGGTTGCGCAGCAGCGGTAACGGCAATGGCTCCGGCGGTGACAGCCCCTCCGTGCCCTTCTGGCTCAAGGCGAGCAATCCGGACAAGGACTAAAACATGGCGCAGCCAGGTGACAGGCGGGGGGTGGCCTTCGCCGCCATCGTCGTGGTCATCGCAGCGGTCGGGATCTACCTGACGATGTGGCCGGACGCTTCCGAGCAGGCCGCGCCCGAGCAGGAGGCGCCCCGCGTCACGAGCTCCGCCGTGGCGTCGAGCACGCCGCTGGCGACCGCGAGTGCCGCGCCGTTCGACGTGTACTCCTACCTGCCGATGAAGAAGGAGCAGCTCGCCGCGGCGGCGGACCTGGCGGAGCGGTTCACCGCCGCGTACGGCACCTTCCGCTACGACGAGGACCCGGCGGCGTACGCGGGCCGGCTGAAGGCGTACACGACGGCCGAGCTCGGCAACACCCTGGCCAGGACCATGACGTCGGCGGGCGCGGTCGAGGACAAGCGCAACGACGAGATCGTCTCCACGGCCACGGCCAGTCTGAAGGAGATCAGGCAGGTGGAGAAGTCCTCCATCGTCTTCGTGGTCACCGCGATCAGGCAGGTCAACGCCAAGAGCGGCAACAAGGCGGCCACGGAGGAGTACGCGGTCACGGTCAGCCAGTCAGGAGCCGACTGGCGGATCTACGACATCCTGCCGTCCGACGCGGGCCAGGACGGAGACACACCCGGGTGAAACTCTCACGAGCGCGCCTGGCCCTCGTCATCGGCCTGGCCGGAATGTTGCTCCTGGTGGCGGTCATCGTGTCGCCGCTGCTGCTCATGTCGATGCCCTCGTTCCTCAGCGACGGCGGCGCCACCGTGGACTGCGAGGACACGGCGCACGTGGAGGAGGCGTCCGACTCGGCCGCGTCCGACATCCCCGCCGAATACCTGGAGCTGTACAAGGAGTACGGCAAGAAGATCGGCGTCCAGTGGAACATCCTGGCCGCCGTCGGCAAGCGCGAGACCGATCACGGCCGCTCCGACCTGCCGGGCGTCAAGAGCGGCACGAACTCCGCGGGCGCGGCCGGGCCGATGCAGTTCCTGATCTCCACGTGGGGCGGCAAGGCCAGGCTCCCGTTCCCAGGCTCGATCAACGGGTACGCCTCCGACGGCGACGGCGACGGCGTGGCCGATGTGTACAACCCGGCCGACGCCATCCTGGGCGCAGCCAAGATGCTCAAGCGCAACGGCGCCCCCGAGAACGTACGGAGTGCGTTGTTCGTCTACAACCGCGCCTGGTGGTACGTGGACCAGGTCGAGGAGATCGCCAGGAAATACGCCAAGTCGGGCGCGGTCGAGGTGCCGCCCCAGGCATCGCCGGAGTGCGACGACACGCTGGTCGAGGCCGCGCCGAGCGACGTCGTGGCCAAGATCCTGCAGTTCGCCCTGGCGCAGCGCGGCAAGCCGTACCTGTGGGGCGGCACGGGGCCCGACGCCTTCGACTGCTCGGGGGTCATCTACGCGGCGTACAAGGCGGCGGGGCTGACGATCCCGCGTACGACGTTCACGCAGTGGCCGTTCGGCGTGAAGGTGTTAGAGGGCGAGGAGCAGCCGGGCGACCTGGTGTTCTTCAACGCGGGACCGGGCACCTCCGCGGGCAGCCCCGGCCACGTGGGGCTGGTCGTGTCGAAGGGCAAGATGCTGGAGGCCCGGTGCACGTTGTGCGGGCCGATCAAGGTCACCAGCTACCAGGCGCGCGACAACCGCGTGGGCTTCACCCGTCCCCTCCAGAACGCCGACGTGCTCGGCCAAGTCCAGAAGCTGAACTCATCCCTGTAGAGGACGTACCCCTTGTGAGCACGGTTGTGGTTGTCGCCGCGGTGATCGTCGCCCCCGGCCGCCGGGTGCTGGCCGCTCAGCGGGCCGAGCCCGCCGCGCTGGCCGGTGGCTGGGAGTTCCCCGGCGGGAAGGTGGAGCCGGGGGAGAGCGAGGTGGCGGCGCTGGTCAGGGAGTGCCGTGAGGAGCTCGGCGTGGAGGTCTCCGTCGGCGAGCGGGTGGGCGAGGACTGGCCCATCGACGGGGGGTACGTGGTGCGCGTCTGGCTCTGCTCCCTGGCCTCGGGGACACCGCAGGCAAAGGAGCACCTGGCGCTGCGCTGGCTGGGGCCCGGCGAATATTACGACGTCGAGTGGCTGGGGGCGGACCTGGCCATCATGAAGACCGTGGAGAATCTGCTCCTACGTGATTAGGACATCCCTCTCTGTGACACAATGGTTACTAGGCGTAATTTGTCACGGCGGGGGAGATGTTGACGATGCGGCGTGGGTGGGTCGTCGCCGGGGTGCTGGTCCTGGCGGCGGTGCCCTCCGTTCCCGTGGCGGCGGCCGGGGTGTCGCTGGTGCTCGAACGGGTGAACTCGGCCGACGGTGTCGGGAAATGGGTCAGGACCGGGGACATGGAGCGGTTCCGGGTGCGGTTGAACGGGATGGCCAGGGGCGCCAGGGTGGCGGTGGCGGCCAGCCCGGCCGAGGCGTTGTCGGAGGTGGCCTGCCTGCCGTCGCCGGGGCAGGCCTCACGGACGGCCCGCCCGGAGGCCAGCAGCCCGCCTGTCGGCGGGGCGGTGGCGGGGCCTTCTGACGCCGCCGCCGGGCTTTCCGGCGCTACTGCCGGATCCTCGGGCGCCGCCGCCGGATCCTCCGGGGCTGTAACCGGGTCCTCCGCGGTGCCACCCGCTACGGGGGCCGTCGCGGCCGGGGCGCTGACCGTCATGGGGGTTTCGGCTCTCACGGGCGCCGTCCTTCCTGGGGCGCGGGTGTGCAGGCTGGGGAGGGTCGCCGGGGAACGGGCCCTGGACATCACGGTGAAGGCGCCGGTGGGGGCGAAGGAAGTGGTCCTGGCGGCGGTGGCCAGGTTGCGGAGCGCCGAGGGTGCCGGGCTGACGATCATGAGCAGGACCACGGCCGTACGGGTCCGGGAGCCGGTCACGGACCAGAAGGCGATCACGGACCAGAAGGCGATCACGGGGGACGCGGCGACGTTCAGCGGTCTCGCCCGGCTCCTGCGGCCGGAAGGGCGGGCCACCACCCAGGCCACCACGAAGGCCACCGCCCAGGCCACCGCCCAGGCCACCGCCCAGGCCGCCACCCAGGCCGCCACCCAGGCCGCCACCAAGGCCGCCACCAAGCCCGGCACGAGGAGCGGCGGCGACGTCGAGGCGCGGCCGACTGGCGCGGAGGCCGCTCTGACGCTGCCGGAAGTCGTGCCGCAGCCCGCCCCGGCGGCTCAGCCCGCCGTGGTGCCTCAGACGTCCCCCAGCGCCGTTCCGAGCCCTGGGGCGATCCCGCAGACCTTGCCCAGCGGCGCGATCAGTGCCCAGCCGAATCCCTTTGTCTCGTTCCAAGCGGCGGGCGCGGGCGGCGAGGCGCCTTTGCCGTGGGGAATGGCGGTGTCCAAGGAGCCCGTTCGCCCTGTCGGATGGGTAAGTCCGCTCGATGGGCCCGGGGCTCTGCCCGTGGTCGCCGGAGCCATCGGAGTACTGATGGGGAGCCTGTGGCTGATTGTCACGGTACAACGAGGGAGTAAACGGAAAAAGGTGTTGTAATTCCGTCTTTACTGTTCCTTTTACCCGGCTAGTATTCCCTTGACCATGGTTACGGGACTACGCGGAGGGCTCCGGTGGCACGCACACGAGCGACGGCCGTGTCCGCTATCGTCCTTGCGCTCGGACTGACCGGCGCCGGCGCGACACCGTTCATCGTGCAGAGCGCGAGCGCTTCGGTGTCGGCGTACGACCCGGGCAGCGAGGTGCCCGGCTGCAACCCCGGCGATGTCTGCGACGTCGATCCTCCGGAGACCACCGTCACGGTCACCACCACCCTGGGCTCGCCGGCGCCTGACCAGCCGGAGGACGGGGCGCCGGAGACGACGGTCACCAAGACCGTCACCGCGACTCCGACGAAGACCACCAAGTCGCCGACCCCGAAGAAGACCACCACCTCGCCCCCCGCGCCGACCCCCGAGAGCACGCCGTCGCAGAACCTGCAGCCGCTGCCCTCGCAGAGCGTCGAGGTGCCCAGCGCGACGCCCACGTCGTCGACGCCCGAGGCGTCGGTCGAGATGCCGAGCATCGCGCCGTCCGAGACGCTGACCACCGCACCGCCCGCGCAGACGGAGGCCGCCTCCACCGAGGAGGTGCCGCTGGAGTTGCGTAACGCGGCGCCGGAGTTCGACCAGCGCACGCTGACGCAGAAGCTCAGCATCCCCGCTCTGGTGCTGGTCCTGCTCGCGCTCTTCGCCGTGCTGATCTTCGAGGGACGCCTGCGCAGGATGGCCCACGCGGCGGCCGTGCGGAAGGCGGGCCCGCCGATGGGCCCGCCGATGATGGGCCGGTCCGACATGCCGCCGCCTCCGCCCGGCGGCGGTTACCCGGCGGGGCCGGGGTACGCCTCGGCGGGCTTCCAGGCCCCCGGATACCCGGGCGGCACGGCGTACGCGCCGATCATCAGCTTCGTGCCGGTGCAGACCTACCCGGGCGGCCCGCCCCAGCAGTACGGCTACCAGGACCCGAACCACCCGTACCCGCCCCAGGGCTACGTACAGGAGGATTTCCCGCCCGCGGAGCCCCTGCACGAGCCGGTGGTGCTGCACCCGGACGAGTTCGACTCCTACAACGAGCCGCCCAGGTCCCGCGAGCGCGACCCGTTCGAGCCGCTGGTCCCGCCCACGCCGCCGCCGTCGGACATCCCGCCGGGCGGTGCGAGCCCGTACGAAGGCGGGGAGGAGTTGCCCCTCGGGGCGGCCTCGGCCGCCGAGCAGGGCGACTCGGAGCCGTGGCAGCCCGGCTCGTTGTTCGAGCCGGTCACCAGGGAGCCGCAGGACTACGAGCCGCCGCCGTACGTGCCGGCCGACGAGGACGTGACGGCGGTCCAGCCGCTACCGCCCGTCGGGCCCGAGCCCGAGCCGACCAAGGAGATGCCGGACTCCAAGCGCAGGCGCTTCGGCAGGAAGAAGTAGAAAAGGGGGGCCAGCGGCCCCCCTTTCTCATCAGCTGCCGCGCTTGAAGATCTTGTTCCCCAGCCACACCAGCGGGTCGTACTTGCGGTCCACCACGCGCTCCTTCATCGGGATCAGCGCGTTGTCGGTGATCTTGATGTGCTCGGGGCAGACCTCGGTGCAACACTTGGTGATGTTGCAGTAGCCGAGCCCGTGCTCCTGCTGGGCCTCCTCCTGCCGGTCAGCCACGTCATACGGGTGCATGTCCAGCTCGGCGATCCGCATGAGGAAGCGGGGACCGGAGAAGTTGGTCTTGTTCTCCTCGTGGTCGCGGATCACGTGGCAGACGTTGTTGCACATGAAGCACTCGATGCACTTGCGGAACTCCTGCGAGCGCTCGACGTCGACCTGCTTCATCCGGTAGTCGCCCGGACGCACGTTGCTCGGCGGCGTGAAGGAGGGGACCTCCCTGGCCTTCTGGTAGTTGTACGAGACGTCGGTGACGAGGTCCTTGATGACCGGGAACGTCCGCATCGGCGTGACCGTGATGGTCTCGTCCTCCTCGAAGGTGGACATGCGGGTCATACAGCCCAGCCGCGGCTTGCCGTTGATCTCCATGCTGCACGAGCCGCACTTGCCGGCCTTGCAGTTCCACCGCACCGCCAGATCGGGCGCCTGCGTGGCCTGGAGGCGGTGGATGATGTCGAGGACGACCTCGCCATCGTTCACCTCCACGGTGAAGTCCTCGAGTCCGCCCTCGCCACCTTCACCGCGCCAGACCTTGAACTTTGCCTTGTAGCTCATTTCTCCGCTATCCCGTCGAACTCGGTCATCTCTTCGTCGGTGAGGTACTTCTGCAGCTCGTCGCGGTCGAAGAGGGTGATCAGGTCGTCGCGCATGGACGGCTGGACCTTCTCCTCGACGGTGACGGCGGAGCCGTCCTCGGTGGAGCAGACGAGCAGTTTGCGGCGCCATCCCGGGTTCATCCCCGGGAAGTCGTCGCGGGTGTGCCCGCCACGGCTCTCCTCGCGCAGGAGCGCGGCGCGTGCCACGCACTCCGATACCAGCACCATGTTGCGCAGATCGATCGCCAGGTGCCAGCCGGGGTTGTAGATGCGGGAGCCGGCCGCCCCGACCAGGTGCACGCGCTCCTTGAGCTTCTCCACGGCCTCCAGAGCCTCGGAGACCTCCTCGGACTTGCGGATGATGCCGACCAGCTCGTTCATCGTGCGCTGGAGCTCGTGGTGGACCTCGTAGGGGTTCTCGCCGCTGCGGCCCAGCGGCGCCAGAGCCTCCTCCAGGGCCGTCTCCACCAGCTCGGGCTCGACCTTGGGCCGGGCCGTGAGCGAGTCCACGTACGAGGACGCGCCCGCGCCCGCCCGGCGCCCGAACACCAGCAGGTCGGACAGCGAGTTGCCGCCCAGCCGGTTGGAGCCGTGCATGCCGCCGGAGACCTCGCCGGCCGCGAACAGGCCGGGCACGTTCGACGAGCCGGTGTCGGCGTCCACCTCGACGCCGCCCATGATGTAGTGGCAGGTCGGGCCCACCTGCATGGGCTCGGCGGTGATGTCGACGTCGGCCAGTTCCTTGAACTGGTGGTGCATCGACGGCAGCCGCCTCTTGATCTCCTCGGCGGGCAGCCGGGTGGAGACGTCGAGGAAGACCCCGCCCTGCGGGGAGCCGCGACCGGCCTTCACCTCGGAGTTGATCGCGCGGGCCACCTCGTCACGCGGCAGCAGCTCCGGCGGGCGCCGGTTGTTGGCCTGGTCGGTGTACCAGCGGTCGCCCTCCTCCTCCGTGGTGGCGTACTTGTCCTTGAACACCTCGGGGATGTAGTCGAACATGAAGCGCTTGCCCTCGGAGTTGCGCAGCACGCCGCCGTCACCGCGTACGGACTCGGTGACGAGGATGCCGCGAACCGACGGCGGCCAGACCATCCCCGTGGGGTGGAACTGGATGAACTCCATGTTGATCAGGTTCGCGCCGGCGAGGAGGGCCAGGGCGTGGCCGTCGCCGGTGTACTCCCAGGAGTTGGAGGTGACGACGTAGGACTTGCCGATGCCGCCGGTGGCCAGGACGACCGCGGGCGCGTCGAAGAGCACGAAGTTTCCGGTCTCGCGCCAGTAGCCGAACGCGCCGGAGATGGCGTCGCCGTCCTTCAGCAGCCGCGTGACCGTGCACTCGGCGAAGACCTTGATGTAGGCCTCGTAGTCGCCGTGCGTCTCGTAGTCCTCCTGCTGGAGCGCCACGACGCGCTGCTGCAGCGTGCGGATGAGCTCCAGCCCGGTACGGTCGCCCACGTGTGCGAGCCGTGGGTACTCGTGCCCGCCGAAGTTCCGCTGGCTGATCTTGCCGTCCTTGGTGCGGTCGAACAGCGCCCCCCACGCCTCCAGCTCCCACACGCGGTCGGGCGCCTCCTTGGCGTGCAGTTCGGCCATCCGCCAGTTGTTGAGGAACTTGCCGCCCCGCATGGTGTCACGGAAGTGCACCATCCAGTTGTCGTCGGAGTTGACGTTGCCCATCGCGGCGGCGGCGCCGCCCTCGGCCATGACCGTGTGCGCCTTGCCGAACAGCGACTTGCAGATGATCGCCGTCCGCTTGCCCTGCTGGCGGGCCTCGATGGCGGCTCGCAGCCCGGCTCCGCCCGCGCCGATGACGACGACGTCGTACTCGTGGCGCTCTGTGTTGTGCGTGGTTTCCACTGAAAACTGTCCTTACGCGTACGGGAAGGCGATGATGCCCTTGGCCACCAGGCGCACGTACAGGTCGGCGCCCATGACCGAGAACATCGAGGCCCACGCGAGGGGTTGGTGCTTGGCGTTGAGCTTGGAGACGAACGTCCAGGCCCGATACCGCAGCGGGTGACGGGAGAAGTGGTTGAGCCTGCCCGCGGTGATGTGCCTGCAGGAGTGGCACGACAGCGTGTAGGCGTTGATCAGGACGGCGTTGGCGATCAGGATCCAGCTCCCCAGGCCCAGCGGCTTGTGGACGACGGCCAGGATGGCGTCGTAGGCCAGGATGATGCCGATCACGATGGCCGCGTAGAAGAAGTACCGGTGGACGTTCTGGATGATCAGCGGGAAGCGCCGCTCACCGGTGTACTTGCCGTGCGGCTCCTGCACGGCGCAGGCCGGCGGGGACAGCCAGAACGAGCGGTAGTAGGACTTGCGGTAGTAGTAGCACGTCAGCCGGAACCCGCCGGGCAGCGCCAGGATGAGCAATCCTGGCGACAGCGTGTACCAGTCGCCGATCGGCGCCCAGCCGAACAGTCGCGCCCCCTCGGGACACGTCAGCTCGGCCAGGCAGGGTGAGGCGAACGGGGCGATGTACGGCTCGATAAAGATGCTGTTGTCGATGATCGCCCATACGCCGTAGACAAGGAATGAGGCCAGCCCGAGGAATGTCACGAGCGGGACCAGCCACCATCTGTCTGTTCGCAGCGTGCGCACCCTTACTTGCGCACGCTGCCTTCGGACTGGAGCTTCGGGCGTCGTCTGGGTCATCGCGGACCTCTCCACCTCCCGCGGACCCTTAGCGCAGGGGGTCCGTGGTTCGTTTCGCTGGGCGCGCTCACGGCGGTACTCCGCGTCGGGCGCGCGTTGGTGGGGGATACGTTACGACGACAGGATCGTGATTTGTGAGCGGGGTCACTCACTTTTTCGATGACCGGCTGTGATTCCTGTCACGTACGGGCGTCACAGGCGCTGACCCGGGGCGGGCAACTTAACCACAGTCACGAAAAAATCGTCGATTTGACGGACAACCCGGATAAATTGCTCAAAATCTACCGGTTTCGAGACATAAGCGTTGGCGTGGAGCCGGTAGCTGTGGAGGATGTCCTCCTCCGCCTCGGAGGTCGTCAGGATCACCACGGGGATCGTGCGCAACGCGGCGTCGGCCTTGACCTCGCTCAGCACCTCCATGCCGCTCATCCTGGGCAGGTTGAGGTCGAGCAGGATCAGGTCGGGGCGCGGCGCGTCGGCGAAGCCGGCCTCCCGCCGCAGGTAGGCCATCGCCTGCTCGCCGTCGTTGACCACGTTGAGCCGGTTGCGCACCTTGTTGAGGTCGAACGCCTCCTTGGTGAGCAGAATGTCCCCCTGGTCGTCCTCGACCAGCAGCACCTCGATCGGGCGCCCTTCGTTCATCCTTCGCCTCCCGCCGCGGGCAACGTCCAGCGGAACGTGGCGCCGTGGCCATCAGTATCGCCGTCGAGCCACAACTGACCCCCGTGGTACTCGACGATCTTCCGGCATAGCGCCAGTCCGATGCCAGTCCCCGGGTACACATCGCGCGGATGCAGGCGCTGGAAGATCAGGAAGATGCGGTCGGCGTACTTGGACTCGACCCCGATGCCGTTGTCGGCGCAGCTGAACTCCCACATCTCGCCGACCTGCCTGGCCCCGATGTGCACGCGCGGCGGCTCCTCGGAGCGGAACTTGACGGCGTTCTCGATCAGGTTCTGGAAGAGCTGGGTGAGCTGCAGCTCGTTGCCGGTGACCCGGGGCAGCTCGTCGCGGGTGACGGTGGCCGCGGTGTCCTCGATCGTGGCCGCGAGGTTCTCCATAGCCCGGTCCAGCAGCTCGACCGACTCGATCTCGGCCTTCTCACCGGTGACCCGGCCGACCCTGGAGAAGTCGAGCAGGTCGTTGATCAGCAGTTGCATGCGCTTGGCGCCGTCGACCGCGTAGTGGATGTACTGCCTGGCCCGTTCGTCGAGCTGCTCGCCGTAGCGCTGCTCCAGCATCTGGGTGAAGCTGGCGACCTTGCGCAGCGGCTCCTGGAGGTCGTGGCTGGCCACGTACGCGAACTGCTCCAGCTCGCCGTTCGACCTGCGCAGCTCCTCCGTCTGGTCCGAGGCCGTCCGCCAGGCCGAGACGATGCGGGCGCGCATGGAGTCGATGTGGCTGGACAACTCGGCCAGCTCCGCCGGGCGGTCCACGTGCAGGGCGTGGTCGAAGTCGCCGCCGGCCACCGTACGCACCTGCTCGGTGAGCTGGGCGATGGGTTTCAGCACGGCGTGGCGCACGATCAGCGCCAGCCCGACGCCGCAGGCCAGCAGGAGCACGAAGACCACGATCAGGGCCACGGTCAGCCGGTCGAGCTGCGCGCCCACCTCCGGCCGCGGGTTGAGCTCCGCGGTCCTGGCGGTCATCGCCATGATGATGACCACGCCGGCGACGAAGGTGACGCCGGCCGCCGTCCCGGTCACCAGGAACCAGCGGGCGGCGGGCAGCTTGCCCAGGCCGGTCGGCTCCTTGGGGGGAGGTAGCGGGTGGATCTTCATGCTCTCCCTTTCTGCACCATGATCACGGCCAGGTCGTCGCTCAACGTTCCCACGTGGGTGATGAGCCGGTCGAGGTCGATGACGCCGTGTTCGCGTACCAGGTCGAGCAGGCCGTCCACGCCGAGCAGCCGGCCCGGCTCGCTCACCACCGCCTCGATCAGGCCGTCCGTATAGAGCATCATCGACCACTCCGCACCCAGCGGCACCTCGATCACCGGCCACTCCACGTCGTGGAAGATCCCGAGCGGCGGGCCGGACGGCGTGCCGGCCACCACCTCCACGACGCCGTCGCGCACGAGCACGGGCGGCGGGTGGCCGACCACGCGCATCTTGGCGTGCCGCAGGTCGGGGGTGATCGTGACCGTGCACAGCGTGGTGAAGATCTCCGGGGCCTTGCGTTCCGCGCGTAACAGGGTGTCCAGCGTACGCAGCAGCGTGGCCTCCGTCTGCCCGGCCAGCACGAGCGTGCGCCAGGCGATGCGCAGCGCCACCCCGAGCGCGGCCTCGTCGGGGCCGTGCCCGCAGACGTCGCCGATCACGAGGTGCACCGAGCCGTCCGGCGTCTGCACGGTGTCGAAGAAGTCGCCGGCCAGGGTGCCGCCGCTGCCCGGCAGGTAACGGGTCATGTGCTCGATCGGCGCGCCGCGCAGCAGGGGGCCGGGCAGCAGGGCGCTCTCCAGCCTGGCGTTCTCCTTGGCGGTCAGCTCCGCCTGCATGAGCTTGATCTGGGCCACGTCGGCGCGTTTGCGCTCCATCGCGTACGTGATGGACCTGGCCAGCAGCCGGGCGTCCACGTCCCCCTTGACCAGGTAGTCCTGCGCCCCCGACTGCACGGCGGACAGGGCCGTCTGGACGTCGTTGAGCCCGGTGAGCACCAGGACCGCCGTGTGCGGCGCGACCGCCAGCACCGCCTCCAGGGCCTCCAATCGGCTCGCGTCCGGCAGGGACAGGTCCACGAGCACGCACTGGATCTGGGGGGTCAGCTTCGCCCTGGCCTCCTCCAGACTCCGCGCGCGGAAGATCTTCGGCGGTGCCACGGCCTGCTTGAGCAGCTCCTCGACGAGGAAAGCGTCGCCGTCATCGTCTTCGATGAGGAGCAGCGTCAGCGTTTCTGCGAGATTTGCCGTCAAAGCGCCTCTTCATGGGAGTGGGAGCACTTGTTGCTCATTCTGCGATGAGCTCGACCCCTTGCGGAAGCGTGCCTTCGTGCCCGGCCTCCACGACGAAGGACAACAACGTCTCTCTGAACGCCTGCGCGGCCCTCGTCGGCTCGACATCCTTGCGGTGCGCCAGCGCGATCGTACGGCTGAGCCCCGGCGGCGCGAGCGGCGTGCCCAGCAGCCCCGGGCGCCCGTCCAGCACCATCGACGGCACCACGGCCACTCCCAGCCCGGCCTCCACGAACCGCAGCACCGCGTCCATCTCGCCGCCCTGCACCGCGAACCTGGGCTCGAACCCCGCCTGCCGGCACGCCGCGAGCGTCGCCTCCCGCAGGTCGTAGCCGCGCCTGAACATCACCATCGAGCGGCCCCGCAGGTCCTCGATCCGCAGGTACGGGCCCCTGATCTGCTCGTGGGAGGGGGAGACGACCACGAGGTTCTCGCGCAGGATCTCCTCGGTGACCAGCGACGGGTCGTCGCTCTGCAGCGGCATGATGATCAGCGACAGATCGAGCTGCCCCCGTGCCAGCGCCCTGATCAGGTCACGCGAGCCGCCCTCCTCCACCATCAGCTCGATGCCCGGGTAGGAGCGGTGGAAGCGGGCCAGCGCGTCGGCCATCAGCCCGGCGCAGAGCGAGGGCGTGGCCCCCAGACGCACTCTGCCGCGGCGAAGCCCGGCGAGCTGGGCCACCTCCTGCCTGGCGGTGTCGGCGTCGGCCAGGATGCGGCGGGCGAGCGGCAGCAGCGCCTCCCCGGCCGCGGTGAGCGTCACGTTTCCGCGCGCCCGCGAGAACAGCCGCGCGCCGAGATCGTCCTCCAGCGCCTTGATCTGTTTGCTGAGCGAGGGCTGCGCGACCCGCATGCGCTCGGCCGCCTGGGTGAAATGCCTGGCCTCCGCCACCGCGACGAAGTACGCGAGCTGCTGGAACTGCATGTGATTTTCCTCGCACCGGCACGACATAAGACCCCGATAAAAGCCGCACCTTCCCACATCATAGCCGGCGGCTATCGAAACCAGGCTCATCATGACTTGGACGGATCATCCCTGGATACCTAGCGTCTGAAGACGTGACTGCCACGATAGAGCGCGGCGCCGCCACTGCGCCTGTTACCGCTCCCAAGAAAGCGCCGACGAGGAAGAAGCCGGGCGGGTTCCTGCGCTCCTCGAACGGCAAGAAAGTCGTCATGGCCGTCACGGGCGCCGTGATGGTGCTCTTCCTCCTCGGCCACATGCTCGGCAACCTCAAGATCTTCCTCGGCCGGGACTCGTTCAACGAATACGCCCACGCGCTGCGCACGCTGCTGGAGCCGATCGCCCCCTACCGCACGCTGCTGACGATCGTGGAGATCGTCCTCGTGGCCTCGGTCGTCCTGCACATGTGGGCCGCGATCTCGCTGTCCCGCCGCGCGGGCAAGGCCAGGCCCGTCAAGTACGTGGCCAAGAAGTCGCAGGCCAACGGCTATGCCACGCACATCATGCGATGGGGCGGCCTGACCATCGCGCTCTTCGTGGTCTGGCACCTGCTCGACCTCACCTTCGGGGTCGTGAACCCCAAGGGCTTCGACGCCGCCCCCGCCGACCGGATGGTCGCCGGCTTCGAGCCGTCCCGCTGGTGGGTGACGCTGATCTACTTCGTGGCCGTCGTCATGGTCGGCCTGCACCTGCGGCACGGCATCTGGAGCAGCTTCCAGACGCTGGGCTGGGCCAATCGCGACCGTAACAAGGTCCTGCGCGCCACGGCCGGCCTGGTCTCCATCGTCCTGGTCGTCGGCTTCCTGGCCCCGCCCCTCGCGATCACGTTCGGAGTCGTCAAGTGAAGTACACCGAAGGCCCGGAGATCCGGGACACCAAGGCTCCTTCCGGCCCCGTCGAGGAACGCTGGGAGAAGCGCAAGTTCGGTGCCAAGTTGGTCAACCCGGCCAACAAGCGCAAGCTCAACGTGATCGTGATCGGCACCGGCCTGGCGGGCGGCTCGGCCGCCGCGACCCTTGGCGAGCTGGGCTACAACGTCAAGTCCTTCTGCTACCAGGACACGCCCAGGCGCGCGCACTCCATCGCCGCGCAGGGCGGGATCAACGCCGCCAAGAACTACCGCGGCGACGGCGACAGCATCTACCGCCTCTTCTACGACACCGTCAAGGGCGGCGACTTCCGCGCCCGCGAGTCGAACGTCTACCGCCTCGCCCAGGTCTCGGTGAACATCATCGACCAGGCCGTGGCGCAGGGCGTGCCGTTCGCCCGCGAGTACGGCGGCCTGCTGGACACCCGCTCCTTCGGCGGCGCCCAGGTCTCGCGTACGTTCTACGCCCGCGGCCAGACGGGCCAGCAGTTGCTGCTGGGGGCCTACCAGGCGCTGGAGCGGCAGATCGCGGCCGGGACCGTGGAGATGCACACCCGGCACGAGATGCTCGATCTGATCATCTCCGACGGGCGCGCCCGCGGCGTCATCGTGCGCGACATGGTGAGCGGCGAGATCGAGCGCCACCTGGCCGACGCCGTGGTCCTGGCCTCCGGCGGCTACGGGAACGTGTTCTTCCTGTCCACGAACGCCAAGGGCTGCAACACCACCGCGATCTGGCGGGCGCACGAGCGCGGGGCGTACTTCGCCAACCCCTGCTACACGCAGATCCACCCGACCTGCATCCCGGTGTCGGGCGAGTACCAGTCGAAGCTCACGCTCATGTCCGAGTCGCTGCGCAACGACGGCCGGGTGTGGGTGCCGCTGCGCAAGAACGACGACCGCGCCCCCGGCGACATCCCGGAGGAGGAGCGCGACTACTACCTGGAGCGCATCTACCCGGCCTTCGGCAACCTCGTCCCGCGTGACATCGCCTCCCGCGCCGCCAAGAACGTCTGCGACGAGGGCCGCGGCGTCGGACCGGGCGGTCTTGGGGTGTACCTGGACTTCCGGGACGCCATCAACCGCCTCGGGCGCGACGCGGTGGAGAAGAAATACGGCAACCTGTTCGAGATGTACGAGCGCATCACGGGCGAGAATCCGTACGACGTGCCGATGCGCATCTACCCCGCCGTCCACTACACGATGGGCGGGCTGTGGGTGGACTACGACCTGCAGTCCTCGATTCCCGGCCTGTTCGTCGTCGGCGAGGCCAACTTCTCCGACCACGGCGCGAACCGCCTCGGCGCCTCCGCGCTGATGCAGGGCCTGGCCGACGGATATTTCGTCCTTCCGACCACCCTCGGCGACTACCTGGCCGCCGGCCCCTTCGGCGACGTCGACGAGGAGGCCGTGGCCGAGGCCGAGATCAGGGTCCGCAACAAGATCGACCGGCTCCTGTCCGTCAACGGCACCCGCACGCCCGACTCCTTCCACCGCGAGCTGGGCAAGCTCATGTGGGACTACTGCGGCATGGAACGCACCGAGGAGTCGCTGCGCAAGGCGCTGGAGCGCATTCCGGAGCTGCGCGCGGAGTTCTGGCAGAACGTCAAGGTGAGCGGCACCGCCGAGGAGCTCAACCAGGTGCTGGAGAAGGCCGGCCGCGTCGCCGACTTCTTCGACCTGGCCGAGCTCATGTGCCTGGACGCCCTCATCCGCACCGAGTCCTGCGGCGGCCACTTCCGCGCCGAGTCGCAGGACGCCGACGGCGAGGCGCTGCGCGACGACGAGAACTTCGCGCACGTGTCGGCCTGGGAGTTCTCCCCGGACGGGCCCGTGCTGCACAAGGAAGCGCTCGAGTACGAGTACGTCAAGATGACCCAGCGGAGCTACAAGTGAGCGAGGGAACCATCAGACGCGGCAATCCATTGATGCCCGGGTTCGGGCGAGTGAGCGAAGCGAAGGAGCCCCGGGCATGAATTTGACCCTGCGCGTTTGGCGTCAGAGCGGCCCCTCGGATGCGGGCCGCATGGTGACGTACAAGGTGGAGGAGGTCTCGCCGGACATGTCCTTCCTGGAGATGCTGGACGTCCTCAACGAGCGCCTCATCCTCGAAGGCGACGACCCGATCGCCTTCGACCACGACTGCCGCGAGGGCATCTGCGGCATGTGCGGCATGGTCATCAACGGCGTCGCCCACGGCGAACAGCGCGCCACGACCACCTGCCAGCTCCACATGCGCCACTTCGAGGACGGCGCCGAGATCACCATCGAACCGTGGCGCGCGGCCCCGTTCCCGGTCGTCAAGGACCTGGTGGTGGACCGCAGCGCGTTCGACCGCATCATCCAGGCGGGCGGCTTCGTCTCGGTCCCGGCCGGCTCGGCCCCCGACGCCCACAGCATCCCGGTACGCAAGGAGGACGCGGACGCGGCCTTCGACGCGGCCACCTGCATCGGCTGCGGCGCCTGCGTGGCCGCCTGCCCGAACGGCTCCGCCTCCCTCTTCACCGCCGCCAAGATCACCCACCTCAGCCTGCTCCCGCAGGGCCAGCCGGAGCGCGTGTCGCGCGCGAAGGCCATGGTGGACCAGATGGACGCTGAGGGGTTCGGCGGCTGCACGAACACGGGAGAGTGCACGGCGGTCTGCCCGAAGGGCATCCCCCTGGACACCATCGCCCAAATGAACACCGACTACCTGAAAGCCAACACCAAGTAGTTCGTAGACCGCCTGATTCCCGTCCCGGCAAAAGGGCTTCGCTTATGAAGCGCTTCGCGCGGGTCGGGCTCAGGCTGTTCTATTTGAGGCGCCTCCCGGCGCAACCCCCGCCTCCGGCCATCGAGCCCACCCGTTGCCCAGCTACACGGTGGGCCATCTAATGCCCACCCCGACCTTGGAAAGCACCGGTGGTGGTCAGCCGTGGTGGCCCTCCAATGGTGTCGCCCCGGGGCTTGCTGGGTTGTTGACCGGGATGGTTGTTCGGAATGTTGGCTCGGCCATCACCGAACAGGGTCATCTGTGAGCACGTACAACAAGGCGTTCATGCTGGTCCCGCTGACGATGTCGCGCTTGTCGATCAAGCGTCGGATATCAGTAAGCGGCATCCACTCGATGCGCTCGGCCTCCCATGCCTCGGTGGGCGGTCCGATGCGCTGGGCGGTGTCGGCGCGGAAGATGTGGTGCTCGGAGTCGGAGATGCCGCTGGTCGGCTGAGTGTAGAGCAGTGGCCGTAGGGGGCCGGGTCGCCAGCCGGTCTCCTCTTCGACCTCACGGGCGGCGTC
>NZ_JBHSPA010000055.1:0-2321 GCF_042656245.1 Nonomuraea insulae | reverse complement strand
GGTCTCTTCTTCGACCTCGCGGGCGGCGGCCACGATCGGTTCCTCTCCATCCTCGATCTTGCCGATCGGGATCTCCCAACCCCAGGTGTCTGTGATGAAGCGGTGCCGCCAGATGAGCAGGACGCGGTTCTGATCGTCGGTGACGACCGCACCGGCTCCGGGTGCGGTACGGATGAGCCGGTGATCGAGATGCGTGCCGTCCGGAAGCTCCACGTCAGCTACCCGAACGTCAAGCCAGCGGTCGGTGTAGAGCGGTTCTTCCGAGTGCACCTGCCAGCGCATGCGACTGCTCCCCTGGGTGGACGCCTGGACCGGCACCACGCTACAAGGGGATGCCTGCCTGCAGCCTCGCGCGAGCGACAAACGCCTTGACCGGTTGTGTGTCTGGGAGATAATGATAGTTTTAACTATCATAGCTATGCCTATCATTATCGACAGGGAGGCTTCGATGCTCAGAAAGCCGACTCGTCTGTTCGGTCGTGACACCGAGTGGGAAGAGCTGGCCGACTTCGTCACGGCCCCCTCGTCGGGCGCCACTTTGGGGCTCGTGTACGGGCGCCGCCGCCAGGGCAAGACGCTCATGCTCGAACTTCTCGCGCAGGAAACCGGCGGCCTGATCTTTGGTGCCACGCAACAGACCGAGGCACAGAACCTTGCAGATCTTGGCGTCGCCTACGCCGACTACCGTGGCCTCCGGCGGCCGGAGCCCTTCGGCAACTGGCGTGAGGCACTCGACGAGCTTCTCCGTCTCGGCGAAGAACGAGCCACGCCGGTGATCATTGACGAGTTCCCCTATCTCGTCTCGACCACCCCAGCGCTTCCGTCGTACTTGCAGCAGGCGCTCAGTCCGACAAGTCATGCGAAGGAGCACACCCGAACCCGCATGATCCTCTGCGGCAGCGCGCTCACCACGATGGCCCAGTTGCTGGGCGGAGGGGCTCCTCTGCGGGGGCGGGCCGTACTCGAACTGGTCGTGCGGCCCTTCGGGTTCCGTGACGCGAGCGTCTTCTGGGGGCTGGAGGGCGATCCCGAACTGGCTTTCCGGGTCAACGCACTGGTCGGCGGTACGCCTGCGTACCTGGAAATGTGCGGCGGATCAGGGCCGGCCGACCTCGGCGCCTTCGACCGATGGGTACAGCGACGCCTGCTGAACCCCGCCTCGGCGATGTTCCGAGAAGGTGGACTGTTGCTGCGCGAGGAGCCGTCGATCACCGATCCCACCTCATATACCTCCGTGCTGACCGCCATCAGTGAGGGCAACCACCGCCGCTCGGAGATCGCCGCAGCGCTCGGGCGGCCAGCCGGGGCGTTGGCTCATCTGCTCACCGGATTGCAGGACATCGGCCTGATCGAGCAAGTAGACGACGCGCTGCGACAGAAACGGAGCGTGTTCAAGGTCGCAGAACCGATCGTCCGGCTCCATCAGTTGGTCACGCAGCGGCGAGAGCATGAACTGGTCGCCGGTCGGGCCGACCGGGTCTGGCAGGCCAATGCCGACACGGTCGCTTCCAAGATCTACGGCCCGCACTTCGAGGACCTCGCCCGCGAATGGTGCTTCCTGCACGCCTCCAGCGACACGCTGGGCGGAGTCGCGAGTGCCGTACGTCCCAGCGATGTCTCATGTCGCGCTCACCGGCAGGGGCATGAGCTCGACATCGTGGTGACGGAGACGAACTCGTCCGCTCCTGACCGGATCACCGCGATCGGTGAGGTCAAGGGCACCCTCTCGCCCATGGACGCCCGGCAACTCCAGCGGCTGGAACATCTGCGTGCCCTGCTGCCGGACGCCCAGGTGGATCGGCCGCCCAAGCTGCTGTTGTTCGCTCGCTCGGGGTTCGCCGAGGACCTGAGGGAGGCCGCGCGGGGGCGGGCCGATGTGGAGCTGATCGATCTCCATCGCCTGTATCACGGTGAGTGATGGCATCAATGCGGAAGCTGGAATGCTCTATCGGGACGCCTGTCAACGACGGCACAATCCTGGTTCAGGCACACATTCCGACATGCTCGGCGGCCCGATGCGCTGGGCGTTGTCAGCACGGAATATGTGTGATGCTCGGGGTCGCAGATGCCGTTGGTCGGCTGCGCGTGGAGCCGCGGCCTCAGAGGGTCGGGTCGCCAGCCGGTCTCCTCTTCGACCTCACGGGCGGCGTCACACCCGCAGAACGGTGACCTGGCGGCCGGATGGCGTGGTCGCCTGCTCGAAAGCGCCTCGTTCCTTCCATGGCGGGGCTTCGGGGCGCCGGTCGAAGATCACCAGCGCTCCGGTGGGGAGGGTGAGGCGGTCCAGGTAGCGGTCGAGTTGCGCGAGGCCGTCGGGCATC
>NZ_JBHSPA010000054.1:0-43156 GCF_042656245.1 Nonomuraea insulae | reverse complement strand
CCTGCTGCAGCCGCTGGAGGGAGCGGACCGTGACGCCGTACGCGAAGCCACCCGCGTCGCGCGTCAGCGGGCCACCGCGTTGGGCACCGCAGCGCCCCGCTTCTGGTACCAGGAGGGCCTGCGGTGCGTCCACGCCGCCTTCGCCCGCCACGAGGCCGGGGAGTCGATCCCCGCTGGTGAGGTGGCGTGGCTCGGCCTGCTGCTCACCGCCATCCTGGTGCGTGATGCCGCGAGCCTGATGGTCGGCACCTATCCCGCCGCGGCCCACATCGCGCTGTGGAGCGAGGTGGCCCGCCGCGTCGAACCCGGCTACGTCGCCGCCCCCGCGACGCTGCTGGCCATAGCCGCCTACGGCTCCGGCGCCGGAACCCTGGCGCGCATCGCCGTCGATCGCGCTCGCGCCGACAATCCCTCCTACAGCATGGCGTACCTGCTGGATTACGCCCTCAGCCACGGCGTGCCGCCCTCCGCGGTGCACCAGATGCACGCCACCCTGACGACTGAAGAGCTGGAGACCCAGCTCATCACCTGCCCCACGGCGGCCCTGCCCCGGCTGCCCGCCCCGGTCGAAGGGCGGTGAAGGGGGATGGGCTTCGCCGTCACCTCCTCGGCCGTCGTGATCGGCCTGGCAGGCCACCTCGTCCGCATCGAGGCCGATGTCTGTCCCGGCCCGCCCGGCTTCCAGCTGATCGGCCTGCCGGACACCACCACGGCCCCGATCCGGGACCGGGTACGCGCCGCAATCCTCAACAGCGGCTACACCTGGCCGGACCAACAGGTCACGGTCACCGTACTGCCCTCCGGCCTGCCCGCCTACGGCTCCGCCCTGGATGCGGCCATCGCGATGGCCGTCCTGGCCGCCGCCGACCTGATCCCCGCTAAGGCACTGGCCCAGACCGCGTTCCTCGGCGAACTCGGCCTGGACGGCAGCCTGCGGCATGTCCGCGGGCTGACCTGCGCCATCCGTACGCTGACCGGCTCCGGCATCAGCGCCATCGCCGTACCCGCCGCCAGCATCGACCACACCGGACAGTGGGCGGTCATCCCCGCCGCCTCCCTGCCCGACCTGGTCGACCAGCTGAACAACGGCCCGACCCTGACCGCACCACCACCCGCCGCCATCGCGGAACACGCCCCCGGCCTGGACCTGGCCGACCTGCCCGGCAACCAGCCTGCCAAACGCGCCCTGGAGATCGCCGCCGCCGGTGGACACCACCTGCTCCTGCGTGGCAGGGGCACCGCCGCCGGGCTGGCCGCGTGCCTGCCCGCCCTCCTCCCGCCGCTGGACGCCGCAGGCCAGACCGAGATCTACGGCTTGTACGCACTCACCGAAATCCCGTGGCCGGGCCACCGGCCGTTGTGCACGCCGCACTACACCACCACCGTCGATGCGATCTTCGGCCGCAGCACCGACAACGGGGTACGCCCCGGCGCGGTGTCACTGGCGCACACAGGCGTGCTGTTCCTCGACGACGCCCCGGAGTTCGCCCGCAGCGTGCTGGACGGCCTGCGCTACCCGCTGGACACCGGCGAGATCATCCTCGCCGGTACCGGCGGCATCGTCCGCCTGCCCGCCCGCTTCCACCTCGTCCTGGCCACCCATCCGTGCCCCTGCCCGACCGGCTCCTGCCGCTGCACCCCGGTCAACCGGCAGCGCTACCTCAACCGGCTCGCCACCCTGCGCGACCGGATCGCCATCACCACCCCGATCCACCCGCACGACTGGAGCGCGAAGCCGGGAGAATCCACCGCCACCGTGGCCGCCCGCGTGGCCGAGGCCCGCGCCCGCGCCGCCCACCGCCTGACCAGCACCCCCAGACAGCCCAGTCAGCCCGGGCAGGCCGGGCAGACCAACGCCGACCTCACGGGGCTGGACCTGCGCACCACCCACCGCCTCGACCCCGACGCCCTCACCCCCCTCGACCCCCTGCTACGCCACGGCACCATCACCCCCACGGCGATGACCCAACTCCTGCGCCTGGCCTGGACCCTGACCGACCTGCGCGCCGCCGCCCGCCCCAGCAAGGACGACACCCGCCAAGCCCTGCGCCTGTGGCAGGGCCACCCCCTCTAACCACCCCCGCCCGGTAGCCCGGCACCCCGCACGGGGTGCCGGGCACCCTTCGCACGCGCCCAGCACAACAAGGAAGGCCCTCCATGTCCGCCGAAACGCTGACCTGGCTCAACAACAACACCCTCATCGGCTTCACCACCAAGCGCGGCACCGCCTGGCACTACCGCGCCAGCCGGCAGGGCGACGAACCCAACCACTACCCCGGCCCGATCCCGGTCGACGACGTCAAGCGCCGCCTGTTTCCCTGGGAACCCGTCGAAGGCACCATCGAGACCACCTACCTGACCGGCGACGGCGTCACCCGCCTCACCGACCCCGACCGCAAAGCCATCATCCGCCCCGACACCGGCCGCATCCTCGGCGTCTTCAAACAGGGCTTCCGCATCCACGAATACAAGCGCTGGCTCGTGGACCACATCGAAACCATCCTGGACGACGACCTGTCCATCGGCTCGGCCGGTCTGCTCAAGGGCGGCGCCGTGGCCTGGGTCCAGGTCGAGGTCCCCGATACCTGCACCACCCCTGAGGGCATTGCCTTCCGCCCGTTCCTGTCCGCGGCCACCTCACTGGACGGCTCCCTGTCCTCCACCTACCAGACCGGCGCCCAACTCATCGTCTGCGACAACACCCTGTCCGCCGCCCTGGCCACCAACAACGCCAAACGCGTCAAGATCAAGCACTCTCGCCGCTCCCTCGACCACGTCGCAGACGTCCGCGACGCCCTCGGCATCATCCACCAGATCGCCGACGGCTTCGCCGCCGAAGTCCAGCGCCTGTGCCGAATCGAGGTCTCCCGCAAGGACTGGACCACCTTCCTGGAGCGGCACGTCCCCGTACCGAAAGAGGGCGGCCGCAAGCGCACCCTGGCCGAGAACAAGCGCCACACTCTGGCCCGCCTTTGGGACTACGACCCGCGCGTCAGCCCCTGGCAGGGCACCGCCTTCGGCGTCGTCCAAGCCGTCAACACCTTCACCCACCATAACCAGACCGTGAGGGGAGCGGCACGGGCCGAACGCAACATGCACCGCATGGTCACCGGCGGCGTCGACGACCTCGACCTTGCCACCCTCCAGACCCTGGAGAAGGTGCTGAACCGCCCTCTCTTGACCGCAACCGTCTGACCTGGGCGGGGTGCGGCGCCCAGGAAGTTGCGCCGCACCCCGCCGCTGCGTGGCAGGATCGGGGAGAACGCCAGGCTCGGAGGGCGACATGAACGACGAGACAGCCGCGCTGCTCCACAACGTGACCGAACGGCTCCAAAAGAACATCCTCGCCCGCGACTGCCCCGCCATCGCCGCACTCCAAGGCCAACGCCTGCTCGTGCTCAGCGACTACGACTACCTCCGCGACCAGCAATCGGCACATGCCTTCGAGACAAGAGCCGCCGTCAAAGCGCGAGAAATCGGCGCCACCCGATGGATCTTCGCCGTACCCCAGGTGTGGGTGATCGCCACAGACAGCGTTTTCAGCCGCGCGGTGACGAATCATCCTCTGCGCGAAGGAGAGCAAGAAGCGATCACCTGGATGAGCTTCGACTCAGACGACGGCGTGGACTACGGCCGCGTGCCCTACACCCGCCGCCCCAACGGAGAACCGGTCTTCGACGAGCCAGAAATGTTCACCGTGGGCGTACGTCCCGCTGAGCACATGCCCGGTTACGTGTTGTTGCAAAGTCTCTCTTCAAACGAGTAGCACTGAGCTTGTTTCGCTTTGACGGACACCGGCAGCGTGATGGTGAGGCTTCCGCGACATCCTCGTAGTCAGCAGGGCTAGCGTAGCCCAGGCTAATATAGGCCGTGCAAGTTGTACCGGCCCTCGACGAACAAAAGTGTCGCACCGTGCGCGGCAGTGCCCAGTTCCGCCGCGCTGCTTTTACCGCCCGGCGCGTTCATGAGAGACAGCTCCGGCCCCGGGCGCATCCGGTGATGCGTCCGGGGGTAGGGCACACATTTATAGGGGAGTTACGTCCTTAGCGAACGAATTGGATGCACCTTTGTCGTCGGTAACTGTGAGTGTCGCCTTGTATGGGCCCGAGCCAGTATACGTGTGCTGTGCTTGCTTCCCCTCGGCAGAGCTACCGTCACCGAAGTTCCATTGATATTTGACAATGGTGCCATCGGAATCGGTTGCGGCTTTGGCGTCGAACATGCAGGTGTCGATACATAGGTAGTCGAAGTAAGCCTGTGGTGGAACATTGTCTGGCGGTTGCTCGTCCTTGAGCACGGCGTATTTGCGTGTCCAGCCAGTCCGCCCTTTGCTGTCCGTAGTTGTTAATTCCACGGCGTAGCGGCCAAGGGCAGTGTAGCTGTGATCTAGCACAGCACCGGTGCCGGTACTGCCATCGCCGAATCGCCATGCGTAAGAGGTGATGGTCGCCGTATCATCACTTGCAATGGCGCTACTGGCGTCAAATCCGCACCACAGTCGCTTGGCATCGCAAGTGATGGCGAAAGTCGACTGCGGATTGAGAGCGACTTCGATATCGCGTGAGGTCGAGGCTGTCTCGCCACCGAGGGTGACGGTGAGTGTCACCTTATAGACACCCTTGGCTGGGTAGCTGTGAGTTTGTGAGGCCCCTTGTCCTGCGGGTGAGCCATCCCCGAAGTTCCAACTGTAGGTGTCGTAGGTTTGCCCATTGCCTACTACCGCGAGGAGGATCCGGGTCGTGACGCACGTGCCGGCAGCACTGACACTGCTGGTCAGTGGACAATCTGGTGCCGCCGCAAAGGTTGGAGGAGTGATAGCCGCGGAAGCGCTGGAGCATGCCCCAATCAAGAGGGCTACCGCTGACAGAAGGCTGAGTATTATCCGTGATAAGGTTTGTTGCATGCCTATCCTTTGTACCTGATCTTCCCTTTAGCTTACTGGGCTAGCGCCCAGTAAATCTCGTCAGCATTGGATGCCCAGGTATTGCTACCGACCATGCAGAATTCGATGTTGCCGACGAATTTCTCGACCGTTTCGAACTCCCACGTCACCTTGAACGAATCTGTCCAGGCTGTGGTAGCTCCCAGCTTGAGGCCGCCGATCTCGGCTGCTGACACGTATTTCATATTGTTGCCTGACGTCTTTTCGACCTTCCCCATATTCTCGTGGGGAGTGCAATCCCAGTATTTGCTGGCGTAGATGGGGCTGTCCGGGCCACGATCATCCATCGGGATGTCCGTCACTTGGGAAATCTCTCCGGTCCATGCAGTAGCCTGCCTGACCCGATAGCAGACTGCAAAATTGCAGTACTTAGTGTCGACATAATTCATGCCAAGCTTTATGTAGGCGGCAGCACCAACATATTTGGTGGTGGCCGCGAGGATGTAGTCGCGCGTGAAGCCGGCGTTTGTCCCTATGTGCACCGACCCGGAAATCTTCCACGAGATCAGACCCCCCTCGCCGGACTCCGCGCCTACGCCGGTCTCAATCTCGGAGCTGACCGTCTGACCGTAGGTGAACGTCGCCTTCATGTTCCCTTCGATTTCGACTCGGGCCGCTGTGGTTGCAACGTTCTCACAAGTTGTCTCACAGTCGACCTCGGTCGCTTCCAGGGTCAGCGAACCGTCATTGGCGCTGGCTGTGAACGGCTGCGCCACCGACGAGCCCTTATCGGTGGCGGCTCGCATCTGCGGAGAGACAGGCACGTTGACCTGCGCGGACGGCTTGGAAGACCGGTCGATCCACCGCTGGCCGTCGTACCTGCGGGTAAAGTGCTGAACATCGTACATGTCTCCGTCGACGACGAGTAACATGAAGTTGTTCCAGCCGCCCTGCTTGGCCGCTGACTTGGTGATCCCACTGGTATTGCCTGCCAGGGGCAGGGAGAACCGCCCGCTACTGTCAGTCGTGGTGTGGGCTAGGGATGCGAGCTTGCCGCTTCGTTGCTCGGCGTCGAAGACGTATATCTTGGCCGAGCCAGCAGCGGTGTCATCCCGCAGAGCAGCGCTACCGATGGTGCCGGCGATCAACGTGTCGTCGACACTCTGAGTTACAGACGCGGGTGCTGGACTGCCTAAGCCGAGCACTAACAGGCTCGCGCTTAGGATGAGAAGCAGTGCCTTGCGCATTAGACTCCCTGTTGCATCGATGATGCTCCACGGGCGGGGACCTGTCGCCAAACGGAACCCCCGTCCGTGGACTAAAAGCGATGGCACCGGCTGCCTAAACCTCCCGACAGGCGAACATTTCCCCCTACCGGTGCACATTCGGGCATATAGTAAGTAAGTATTCGCATTTTATGCAATACCTTGTTTGCCCCTAGCATGCATGCTAGGGAGCGCTCCCAGTCGCTGTTGTTAAATGAGGTTTACCCAGGTCAAAGCCATGAGTCGAGAGGTTAATTCCTTTCGTTGACTGCCTGGTCGGAGACGAAGCGTTCTCATGTCGTGAGACCAAGTGCACAGCTTGAATGCGTAGAGTCATTGGCTTGTTACGGATAGCGTTTGGTGCGGTACGACCGGACTTGCGGCACGGGCAGAGGGGTGGGTACACGCCCGCGGAGCAGGAGCTGTGGGAGTACGGCTGCAGGCGGCCGAGGCGGGAGAGTTGACCAGGGCGATCACGGCTCGGCTACGGGTGCACGAGCGGTCGTTGGCGCGTTGGCGTAAGGAAAGCTGTCTGCCATGCAGCACGCCAAAGAAGGGCCCGCGCCAGGTGCGCGAGCCGCTTCTTGACTGGCCCACAGGTGGAGATCGTTAGCTGACGCGGTGACTACCCAGGGCGTACGGCTCCTGCGTATTCGACTTCCCGTGTGGCCGTCCAGTGTCCGATCTGGACTTTGCTGCCGGTGGTTGGTGCGTGGACGTACTGTTTGCCGTCGATGTTGAGGACGACGTGGTGGATGGTGGCGGGGTTGTTGGGGTTGGTGGCGAAGAAGAGTAGGTCGCCGGGCTTGAGCTGGGAGCGCGGGATGCGAGCGCCCGCGTTCCATTGAGTTGAGGTGTGGCCGCCGATCTTCACTCCGGCTTTGGCCCAGGCGTATTCGGCTAGTCCTGAGCAGTCGAAGCCCTTGGTGGCGGCGCCGTGCTTGATGCCGAAGCTGGGTCCGGAGGGGCCTCCTCCGCCCCAGGAGTAGGGCACGCCGATCATTTTAAGGGCGGCGGCCAGGGCGATGGCGCCGCGGCCGGAGGTTCGGATGGCGGCGAGGGTCTCCGGATCGAGCACCTCACTGATCTTCCGGCTCAGTTCATCGCAGACGCGTTCTGCGACGGTGGTGACGATCTTTTCGGCTAGCTGGCCGATATCGGGTTTCGCGCTGCGGCGGGCGCTGGGGAGCTTGCCGGCGTTGAGGGCTTCCTGGATGTCGGCGACGAGGGTGGCGCGTGGAACGCCGAGTGAGGTCGCCAGTTCGAGGCTGCCGCGTACCGCGTTGAAATCTGTTGCGGAGAGTCGCAGGGTGTCGCCGGTTTTCCGTGACGTTCTTGGCTTCGCGGGGCGTTCTGCCAAGGTGGTGGAGAGGCGTTGGGCGCGGGTTTCGTGCTTGGCGTAGGCGTTGGGGAAAGCTGATCGCTGGATCGCTTGGGCGACGGCCGTCAGGGGTTTGCCCTCCCAGTTTTTGATCTTGACCAGGCGGGAGAGGAAGGTCTGGGTGGCATAGCGCGGGTTGGTGACCTGGGCCTGGGTTCCCCAGCCGTACTCGGGGTGCTGCTGGAAGAGACCGAAGGCTCGGCCGTCGTCTCCTATGGTCGCGTTGTTGAGCTTGGATTCCTGCAGAGCGGTGGCGAGGGCGATGATGGCGGCCCGGGGCGGCAGTCCGAGACCTTGGGTCGTGCTGATGATGATGCGTGCGTTGGCCATCTGCTGTGGGGTGGGGGAGATGGTCTTGCTGCTGCGCTTGCGTGGAGGTGCAGGCTTCGGTTCCTTCCTGACGTAGGCGCAGACGGCGGAGGCGAGGCGGTCTGGGTCGGCGGTGGTGGTGGCGTACTGTCCGCCGCCGGCCATGCCGCCGATGAGGGCGATGCTGGAGATGAGGCCGCCGCCGGCGGCGATGGCCTTGGCGAGCCCGGCTTCGAGGATCATTCGTTCTCCTCCGCCTCTTCCTCGTCCTCGGCGTCCTGGTCGGGGGCGATCTGGGGGCCGAGGCCGGGCCAGTGTTTGGCGAGTTCGGCGAGGCGGAAGCGGGGGTGGTCGAGGTCGGTGGGGAGCCAGCGGGCGCCGGCGGGTCCGTCGTCGACGGTGCCGTGGACGGTGGCGGCGTGGCCGGTGGCGACGGGGACGAACATGTTGGCGGGGTGGTGCTTGAGTTTGTTGCGGAGGTTGGCTTCGCGGCGTTCGCCTTGGACCCAGAACAGGACGGGGGTGACGATGCGGCTGGATTCGGTGAGGCGGGCGTAGCCGTCGAGTTTGTGGGCGACGCGGTCGAGGGGTTCGGTGCCGGTGTCGTATTCGAGGAAGAACTCCAGGGTGTGGGCTCCTTCGGTCCAGCGGGCGTAGGCGTCGGGGCGGGTCATGGGGGCCCATTCGGTGGCGCAGCGGTGTTCGGGCCACCAGGTGGTCAGGTCGGTGAGGGGGTGGCGGCGGGCGTGGGCGTGCAGGCTGGTGGCGATGCCGTTGGTGCCGACGGTGTGGGCCAGGCGCTGGCTGTAGACGATGGACAGGATGCGGTCGCGGCGGTAGCCGTACTCGCTCAGTTCGATGCCTTCTTCGGAGGCGAGGACGGCGGCGGCGGTTTCGCCGATGACGTAGTGGTAGGGGGCGGTGCCCATGGCGGGTGGGAGGTTGGGGCGGAAGCGTTCCAGCAGGCCCATGCGGGTCAGGGCGAGCAGGCGGCGGCGGGCGGCGTCGTCGGTGTCGAAGAACATCTCGCTGGCCTGGGGTGAGGTCAGGACGCGGAAGTCTCTGGTCAGGCGGATGAGTTTGCGGTCGCGGTCGGTGAGGCGGGCGGCCAGCTGGGTGAGCATGGTGGGCGTGTAGCGGATGGACATGATGGGTTTCCCTTTCTAGAAGGTGCGCCGGGCGTCCGGCTTGGGCGTGGCGGTGGTGGTCGTACGGCCGTGCGCGTGTGCGGCGGCGGCGCGCAGGCGCACGGCGGCCTCGGGGGAGGGGTCGGGGAGTTGCCGGGTGCGCAGCGTGAACGGCGGCGCTTCGGCGGAGCGGACGACGAGGCGGGCCGCGACCTGGTAGGCGTCGAGGTTGGCCAGGTCGTGCGCGGTCAGGAACGGGGTGAAGTGGTGTTCGACCTCGCGGGCGTCCTCCGGCGAGAGGGAGAAGTAGATCTTGTTGCGGGCGTCGGAGGAGATGGCGTGCCGCAGCTGGCGGGGCATCTGGGCCAGGTGCTGATGGGCGAGGATGAGGGAGATGCGGTAGGCGCGGGCCTCGGCGAGCATGTCCGACAGGGCGTGCGGCAACGTGAGGAAGTTCTGGCACTCATCCACGTACATGGCGGCCGGGCTGCGGGAGCGGCCGATCTTGGCGCGGCGGGCGGCGGCCTGCCACACCTGGGCCAGGACCATGGAGCCGAGCAGCCGGGCCGAATCGTCGCCGAGCACACCTTTGGGGAGCCTGACGAGCAGGACGCCGCCGTTCAGGACGTCGTTCAGGTCGAAGGTGGAGGTGGCCGAGCCGATCACGTCGCGGACGAAGGGGCGTAGCAGGAAGGCGCGCAGCTTGTTCATGATGGGGGCGGTGACGTGGGCCTGGGCGGGTTCGGACAGGGTGCAGTACCAGGTCCAGAAGCCGCGCAGGAGCGGGTCGTCGAGGGTGGCGATCTGGCGTTGGCGGAAGGTGATGTCGGAGAGCAGGGTGGGGATGTCGGCGAGGGTGCCGTTGTTGCGGGCCAGGGTGAGGGCGCAGCCGCGCAGGATGTCGTCGGTGCGCGGTCCCCAGTTGTCGGCGTAGATCTGGTGGAAGATGCCGACCAGGTTGTCCACGCCCATGGCCAGGTCCGGCCCGCCCAGGACGTTCAGGGAGGGGCGGGGGTGACGGTCGTCGGGGTCGATCAGGACGAGCTTGTCGCCGCGCTCTTCGGGAATCAGGCCGAGCAGGTCGCGCACCAGGTCGCCCTTGGCGTCGATGACCACGGTGCCGCGACCGGAGCCGATGTCGGACAGGATCATCTGGGCCAGCAGGGTGGATTTGCCGGTGCCGTTCGGGCCCAGCACGTGGACGTGGTGGAAGGAGTCAGCGACGCGCAACGCGACCGGACGCTGGTGTCCGGCGTCGGAGAAGCCGAGCGCCTTGGCGTGCGCGCCGCCGTGGGAGATCTTCGGGGACGGCGGGACGGTGTTGGCTCCCGCGCGCTGCAGCCCGGGGACGGCGGCGTCCAGGGGGAGATGGGCGATCGCGGCCAGTTCGGGCACCGACAGCAGGTAGCCGCGGCGCATCCGGCGGGAGGCCAAGCGGGCGACGGGCCGGCGCAGCCGCCGGCGTTCCAGCCGGTTGTGCCCGCTGAACAGGGCGAAAGCGGAGGCGATCGCGTGGGCCCGGCCACGAACCCCGTTGCGGCGAATCTCACGCAGCTCCGCTGCGGGGTCGTCGTCGGCCTGCACGACGTAGCGGATCGCGACCTCGTAGCGCGAGTGGTGGGCCTTGTCCCTGATGGCCCGCGCCTCAGCAGACTCCTCCAGCCGATCGACGCCGTTGATGGGTGGCCGGGTCGATCGTGGTCCGGGGACGACCAGGTCGAGGAGGGCTCGGATCAGCCGGGCTGCGGTGCCGCTACCGATGCCGGTGAGGCGGCTGCCGGTGGCCGGGCGGGCGAGGACCTGGACGCAGCCGTGTTGCCAGCCGGGCATGCCGACCGCCGCGCCGAGGAGGGCGCGCAACGGGTCGGTGTGGTGAGCGTGGCGGAGCGGTAGTCGTTCGGGTCGGGCCAGGACGAGGTGCCCGCCGGTGGCGTGGCCGTCGCGTGGTACGGGCGGGGTGACCTGGTGCAGGGTGGTGCGGGCGGAGGGCCAGGCGGCTTCGATGGCGTGTTCGACGAGGTATTGCGGGATCGTGCCGGGCACCCACAGGCGGATGGTGACGCCGCCGGCGCCGAAGCCGTATTCGAAGCTGAGGTGGGGCTGGCCGAACAGCAGCCGCTTCCACGCGGGCCGTAGCAGTCCGATGAGGTTGTTCCAGAGGGCTTCGGCGCCGGGCATGGTGGCGGTGGGTGGGGCGAGGATCTCCACGCAGCGCGCACCACGCGTGAGGCTGCGGTGCCGCACCCGGACGGTGACCGCGCTGGTCAGGATGGTGAGGACTTCGATGCCGAAGGCCACGGCGATCAGTTGCCAGGCGTAGGCGTGCAGCCAGTGGAGTGCCTGTTGCAGGACGGCGTCGGGGTCTTGGAGGAGGTCGTAGATCACAGCTCGGGCTCCTCGTAGTCGAGTTCGGCCAGTTCCTGGGGTGAGGAGGTGACGAGTTCGTGTTCGCGGGCGCTGGAGATCACCTGCAGCGGGCAGCGCTGGCCGCTGGTGCCGGCGGTGAGCAGGCCGGTGCCGCGTTCGGCGGACAGGAGTAGTTGCCGTTCGCCGTCGGAGAGGTGGAAGGCTTCGGCGACCGTGTCGATGGCCTGGGGTGCCTGGCGGAGCAGGATCTGGGTGGTGGAGTTGGCGACGATGGCCTGGCCGAGGTCGGAGCCGAGCAGGTCGGCGGCGTCCTGGGTGATCACGGACAGGCCGGCCCAGTGTTTGCGGGCAGATTTGGCCATCCGCAGCAGGAACCGGGCGCCTTCGGGGATCTTCATCAGCAGCCAGGCCTCATCGACCACGACCAGGCGGGGGCGCCGGTTGTAGGGGTCGGAGACGCGCCGCCAGATCGCGTCCAGGGTCAGGAGGGTGCCGACCGCTTTGAGCTCGTCGGGCAGGTCGCGCAGGGAGAAGACGATCAGGTGGGAGTCGGGGCTGGTGGTGGTGGGGCCGTCGAACAGCTGGCGGTGGCTGCCGGACACGTACGGGGCCAGGCCGGCGGCCAGCTCTTTGGCTTGCGGGTCGGGGTCGCATGCCAGGGCCTCGGCGAGGTCGCTCAGCAGTGGGGGGCGGCGGTTCCAGGTGTGGGCGGCGGTGGTGATGCCGGCGTGGCGGTAGGTGGCCAGGATGGCGCGGTCGAGGGCGGCTTTGGCGGTGTTGGTGAGTGGCTGGCCGAGCATGACGGCGGTCAGGGTGTGCAGGAACAGGGCACGGCGGGTGAGCGGGTCCTCGCCGCGCTGGCTCGCCGGGGGCAGGTCGAGCGGGTTGAGGCGGACCTTGGGGGCGCCGAGGTGGACGTAGGCGCCGCCGACCGCGTGGGCCAGGCGGGCGTACTCGTCTTCGGGGTCGATGACGGCGACCTCGATGCCCGCGTACAGCGAGCGCAGCGCTTCGAGTTTGGTGAGGTAGCTTTTGCCGCTGCCGGAGCGGGCCAGGGTGACGGAGTTGTGGTTGTCCTGGGCGAAGCGGTCCCAGGCGACTAGGGAGGCGCTGGCCATGTTCGCCCCGTACAGCACGGCGGTGGCGCCGAGGTCGGTGGTCAGGTCGGGGCTGGTGAAGGGGAACGCCGCCGCCAGCGCGGGGGTGTCGAACGTCCGCCGCATGCCGAGGTTGTCGTAGGCGAACGGGAGTGTGGAGACCCAGCCCTGCAGCTGCCGGAACGTCACCTGCCGGGCGTCCAGAAGCAGCGAGGCGGCCAGCGCACGTACCTGGGCGCACGCGTCGTCGAGCTCGTCTTGCGTGCCCGCGTGCACGGTGAGGTAGATCGAGGCCCGGAAGAGCTTGGCTTGGCCGCGTGCGATACGGGCGGCGAGGTCCTGGGCGTCTTCGGCGGCGGCCTCGGCGCCCGGGTCCAGCAGCCGACCGTGCTCATGGTCGGAGCGCAGGCCGGACTCCAGCCGGGCCAACTGCTTGCGCAGCCGGTCGGTGGCCACCAGCGAGGGGACGGGTTCGACGTGCAGGGAGACGTCGAGCCGGCCGGGGTAGGTGAGCAGCGGCTCCAGCCAGCCGGCGGCGACCTCGCGGGGGAAGCCGGTGATGGCCAGCGTCGCGCACAGACTGCCGCCGACGGTCAGGTGCCGGGCGTCGACGGTGACGGCGTCGGGACCGTAGCGGGTCGGCGGGGCAGGGGTACGGCGGATTCTCAACCGGGGCCTCCGGTCGTGATGACCTCGCCGGGCAGGGCCAGGTCGTCGGGCAGAGGAGGGGCGGCGGGGTCGAAGCAGGAGGCCAGCAGCGCGATGACGGCTCGGGTGTCCAGGAGCCGGGCGGTCAGCCCGCAGGAGCCGAGCACCCGGGATGCCTCCTCCAGCCGGCGCAGCGCCCGTGCGGCGGCAGCGTCCCGGCCGCTCGCATTGGCGGCCGGTTCACGGATGATCAGCAGCACCTGGCGGCGCAGCAGGTCGTGACGGGCCGACAGATCTTCCAGGAAGGCGGCATGTTCCAGCGCGGCCGAGGCGAGCGCCGGATGCGGCAGCCCGCGAGCGTTGTCCTGCAGGGTCGCGATCGTGTCGGACAGGTCCACGCGCTCGGCCCGGACCAAGATCTGGGCGGGGCCGGACAGCGCGTTGAGCCAGCGGCCGAACACCGCCACCAGGGCGTCCTGCTCATCGGGGGTACGCAGGGCGAAGCTGACGGTGGAGATCTCGGCCACCGCGGCGACACCGTCCGGGCCCAGGTCGATCAGGCCGTCACCGGCCACGCCGCGGGCGGGCAGCTTGAGCGGAGCGGGCGGGCGCCGCCCGGTGGCGGCTATCCAGGCAGGTGGCATGGGCATGTCCTCGGTGGAAGAGACCAGGTGCTTGGGGGAGCGCCGGTAGCGGATGGCCGCCAGCACGTAGCGATCCAGGGAGATGCCGTCGTGCCGGCCGATGGCCAGCAGGACCGCGCCGACCGCGATCGGCGCGGCCACCGCGACACAGACCAGCGGCGGCACGTGATCGGCGGCGAGGGTGTAGGCGGCGTAGAGCAGAGCTCCGGTGCCGGCCAGGATGGCCACCTGCCGGGCGGTGAACGAGCCGATGATCTTGTCGGGCTGTTCCACGTCTGCGGGTATCCGCACTGCCTGCCAGTTCACCGTTCTTCACCGCCAGGGCGTCGGGTGCGGCGTCCTTGACCGCTGCCTGGCGGGAAGCGACGACCGGCAGAGGACGGGGGCGCCGGGTTGTTGCCGGGCGGAACCCATGCCGTTGGCGCGGCCGGCGGCATGGTCGTTACGGGGCGTCTGGCCGGGGGTGCGGGACGCCTGGGTGCTTGCGCGTCATTCGCCGGAGAGCTGTCCGGCGGCGTCCATGGCTGGACGGGGTTGGACGACCAGCGTCGGTAGGCCTGGGATGTCTCGGGGCTGCCCCAGGAGACCGGAGCGTGCGGGTCGGGCGGCATCCAGCGCCGGTTGGCCGATTGCCAGCGCGGCTGTGCTCCCGGCAAGGCGGGATGCGCTGGTGTCGTGCTGGGCCGGGTTCTGCCCTGGCTCCCTGCGGGAGTGGCAGCCTGTCCGGCCGCCCCTGCCCCACCGCGGGCAGTGAGTGCCGTTGCCGCGGCAGTGCCGGCCGGGCCGCCGATCGCGGTGGCAATGACCTTGCCGGTCACGGCCCGGGTTGCCGTCCTGCCGATGCCGCTCCTGCCCCGGCCGCCGGCCCGGCTTCCGCTGCCGCCTCGGCCGAGGTGCATGGCGCGCAGCACGGGTGTGGTCAGTTTGGAGATCACGGCGTACTTCACGATCCGCAGCACCGTCGACCCGCGGCCGCCGCCCTGGATGAAGATCCTGCGTGAGATCCAGGAGGGGATGCGCACCAGGATGATCAGCAGGCAGAGGGCGAGGATGAGGTTGGTGAGTTGCCCGTTCGGGGTGATGCCGAGCAGGAACCGGCCGTCCTGGTTGAAGAAGATCCGTACGGCCAGGACCAGCGTGAGCGACTGCGCGACCTGGATGACCAGCAGGCCGCCGAAAGCCCGCCACCAGAACCGGGCCAGCCCCTCGGTCTGCGGCAGCACGTGGAACGCCAGCGCCAGAGGCGCGGCCACCACCAGCAGCAGGACCAGCGCCATGCGCATCATGAAGCTGACCAGCAGCATGATCATCAAGATGATCGCGACGAGGTCGAGCAGAATGTAGAAGATCTGCGTGTTGGCGGGCGGCAGGATGAGCCAGCGCAGCTGAGCCGCCGCCCGCTGGCTGTCGAAGTCCTGCCCGAGCACCGCCTTCGACACCGCGTTGGCCGCTTCCACGACCTTGCCGCAGATCAGGAAGCTGGTGTTGGTCGCCAGGATGGCCATGGCCAGGCGCGGCAGCACCTCTTTGACCGCGTACCGGGTCTGCACCGTCTGATGCCCCATCGCCGTGATCGCGCCGATCGTGGCCAGCAGCACGAACGCGGAGTTGGCGATGGCGGCGGTGGCCGTCCACAGGTCGAACAGCCGCTCGTTGCCGGCCACGTCGGGGGTTGCCAGCAGCGTCACCGCGAGCGCGTCCAGCAGCGGCTTCATCGCGGAGGCGACCAGGGTCGCGAACCAGGAGTTGATCTGCTTGGTGATCCAGTCGCCGAACCCGAAGGTCACCGTCGGCGGGGACGGCAACTCCGGCGAGGGCGAAGGCGCGGGCGGCGGTTCCGGCAGCGCCCACGCGCTGCCGGCGGCAACGGTGAGCGTGGCTGCGGCAACGGCGGCAATGAGCAGGCCACGCACGGTTGCCGCGAGCAGGGGTGAAGGGCTCATCAGGCTCACCCACCGCCCACGATGCCCTTGAGCACGGCCACGAACAGCGGCGCCAGCACGGCAAGGCCGTAGCCGAAGGCCGCGGCCTTCAGTGCCGCCTTGGCCTTCTGCACCTCGCCCGGATCCCCGCCTGCCACCAGATAGCGCAGGCCGCCGATGGTGAGCATGAGCGTTGCCAGCGCGGCAAGCAGGCCGATCATCCAGTTCCGCAGGTTGTCGAAGACCGCGTTGAGATCCTTCGGCGGAGCGCCGGACGCGAGCGTCGGCATCGTTGTTGCCGCTGTCTCGGCCAGCGCGGCCACCGCGACAGCGGCAAGCACAACGGCAACCAGTGCCGCCATCGCCACGCAGCGCAGGAAACGCAGCCGACGATGCCGGCGCAGGAGGGTGTGGATCCGCGCGGAGCCGGTGGGGCTGCCCCGGCCTCCCTTCACATTGATGGTGATGGGCTTCGGATCTGAGGTGATCCGGCTCCGCGCGGAAGTCTTCGGGTTGTGCTGCGCCCTGCGCCGCAGCGAGGACGCGATCGCCAGCGACCGCGCCGGTCCGACATCTCCAGCCACAACGGCATCGGCCACGAGCGATTCACGCCGCTGCCGCTGCCGTTGTGCCGTTGCCGGAGACAGATCGAGGCCGTTGCCCTGCGGCCGTACGTGTTCGAGCAGCACACCGGCGATGTCCATGCCGACCGCCTCGGCCAAGACAACAACCGGGTCCGGCCGCGCCGGCATGGCCTGCACGAATCCGGCCTCGGCCGCCTGGCGGACCCGCTCGCCGGCGCACCTGGCGGTGGTGCACATGCGCGGCAGGATGTCCGGCCGGTCGATGTCGCTGTCCTTCACCGCCGTGATGAAGCCGCGCACCACCGTGGCCTCGATGACACCGGGATCTCCGGCACCCTCGTGCAGGCAGAGCCGGCCGCAGATGCGCCGCAGGGTCGGCAGGGCCATCCCGATCGTTGCTATCCGCCACTGCGGACCCTCCCACCGGGCGCGAGTGACGAGCTCACGCCAGACGGCATCGCGGGCGGCAAGGGGCAGCGCGGGCGAGGCCAGCAGGTCGCGAAGCTCCAGCAGCGGAATCTGACGCTGCGGCAGCTCGGCCGCGAGCGTCCTGCCATCAAGGCCGAGGCCGGCGGGAGCGTTCGAGAGAAGTCGGAAGACACGCTCGGCGACATTGAGCGGAGAGACGTTCGGCTCGGGAAGGTCGGTACGCATCGGGCTGCTCCACTGCGAGAGGAAGTTTCGGTCTCGCAGCCCTGTTTAGGAACCACCTCTGGCAAGCCTTAGGCGCTCCTATTCGCGATCTTGGGCGGCAAACATGAGCACCTCGATCCGCCAGAGATCAACGAGTGCTCGCCAAGGCTCACAGCGCTGCGCCAAAGGGTCGCCAGAGGTTCTTGCTCACCTGTGAATGCGCTCTTACGGCGGTTCGCACCGGCGTGGGGCGTGCGGATCTGAGGCCCGCCCCAACTGGCGATGACGACGCGAACCAACGCCGCATCACCGATTTTCAGTACCAACGATCAATCGATTCCGGATGGCTCAAAAACCAGAGAGCCGTCCCCGATCCCGCCGCTGCGGATGCTGTCACCCGGCGCCGGAGCACAGCCGACCGACCCCTTGAGCGCATGCCACAGCGGCAGCGCCGACGAAAGGTCGGCGCGATGAGGCAGCCCTACTGGACCAACGGCCCTGCCACCCTCTACCTCGGCGACGCGTGCGATGTACTCGCCGAACTCCCCACTGGTTCGGTCGACTGCATCGTCACCAGCCCGCCGTACTACGGCCTTCGCGACTACGGCGTCGAAGGTCAGTACGGTCAGGAGGACACGCTGGCCGGCTACGTAGGGACGCTGCAAAGGACCTTCCGCGAGGCCCACAGGGTGCTCGCCGACGACGGCACGCTCTGGCTCAACCTTGGCGACTCCTACGCCGCGAACTCCGACGGATGGGCGCGCGGCGCCAACTACAACCCCTACCAACCAGTCGTACGCCCCCGCGCACGGCTATCGGTACCGCCGAAGAACCTGCTCGGCGTTCCCTGGCGCGTCGCCTTCGCTCTCCAAGAAGACGGCTGGATTCTGCGGAATGCCATCGTCTGGCACAAGCCGAACGCGATGCCGCAGTCCGTTCTGGACCGGGTCACCACCCGTCATGAAATGATCTTCATGCTGGTCAAGCAGCGTCGATACTGGTTCGACCTGGACGCCATCAGAGAGCCTTGCACCGGAGACCGCCCTCTGTCCCGCCGAGCGCGGAAAGGCGGCAACAAGACCAACAGCATCAGAACTGCCTGGCCTGCCGACGGCAAGTACAGCGACGACCAAGACGCCTTCTGCGGCAAGGATCACGGCAGCGCCATGCTGCCCACGGGACAGCGGCACACAGCGGCACACCCCAACGGAAGGAACCCGGGGGATGTGTGGTCCATCTCCACTCGCCCGCTCAAGGCGGCCCACTTCGCGGCATTCCCCATCGATCTCCCGCTGCGGGCCATTGCCGCCGGTTGCCGCCCCAACGGCACCGTCTGCGATCCCTTTGCCGGAGCGGCAACCACGGCACTTGCCGCACGGCAACTCAACAGGTCGTTCATCGGGATCGAGATCAGCGAACCATTCTGCGACCTCGCCCGCGCCCGCGTCGTCGCCGCTGAAGCCGAGTCGACTCCGGAAGAGCCGGGACAGTGACTCCAGGGATACAAAGGGCCTGCTCAGGGCCTCCCGAATCGGATTCAGTCGCGTACTCTGCAGGGCCCGGTCGACCACAGAACCGTCGGCCGGACGTGCGGATCGAAGTAGTCGCTGTCGGCGGACCCGAGGGTGACGAGATCGAGGCACGCCAACTCGCCGTCATCTTGGAGGTCTTGCGGTGTCTGTTCGAGCAACAGAAGCCGTGAGCTTTCCGTGGGAAGACAACGATGATGTGAAAGCCGCCCAGGCCGCCGAGATTCCCCTCTCGGTGGCCTGGCTCGGCCGCACCTCCACGGACGATCAGCAAGACCCCACCCTCTCGCTGCCCCGGCAACTCCGCTCGTCCCGGAACGCCCTACCAGCCGGGTCTCTCATCGTTGCCCACTTCTACGACGTGGAATCGGGCCGGATGGACCTTGAGGCTCGTGGCCGTGGCCACGCGCACGAGGCGTTCGACATCCCGATCTCCCGCGATGGCGGGATCCAGGACCTGCTGGCTGAGGCCAAGCGCCCGGACCGCCGCTTCGCCGCTGTCATCTGCGAGTCCATCGAGCGCGTCGCCCGCCGTACCTACTTCGGAACCAAGGTCGAGTACGAGCTCGAACAGGCCGGCGTGATGCTCTTGGCCGCGGATGAGCCACTGCCGCAGCTCCGCCGCCCCAGCGATGGGCGATCGCGCAAACAGGCCACGCCCATGCTCACGCGTCGGGTCAAGCAGGCCGTTTCAGAGTGGTACGTACTTCAGACTCTCGAACTGGCCTGGGACGGCACCTGTGAGCATACGGAGCAAGGCTGGAACACGGGCAAGGCTTGCTACGGCTACCGGAACGACAGGCTCCCGCATCCAGTGGCTGCCAAGCGCGCAGAAGGCAAGACCAAGAGCCGACTGGTCCCGCATCCTGCCGAAGGGCCGACGGTCACGTACATCTTCCTGCTGCGGGTGGTCCACAGGCTTGGCTACGACACGATCGCTGACCGGCTCAACCTCGATCCACAGACGTACCCGCCGCCAACGCCAACAAATCCGCAACGTGCCCTCGGCAGATGGAGCGGCTCTGCCGTCCGGGAGATCTTGTGCAATCCCAAGTACACCGGCTACATGGTGTGGAATCGGCGCGCGAGCAAGAAAGGCGGTAAGAACAACCCGCCAAGCGAGTGGGTCTGGTCGCCTCGTCCCACCCACGAGCCTCTCGTGACGAAGGAGGTCTACCAGAAAGCCGCCCGGATTGCTCAATCTCGTCAAGGGTCTCCTGTAACGACGAACCCAACGCGCCAACCGAAGACATGGCATACATATGCCCTTCGGGCGTTTGTCGTATGCGACGCCTGTGGCAGGCGGATGCAAGGCAACCCCAAAAAGAAGAACCTGTACTACGTATGCAAACCGGACAAACGTGAGCACGAGGATCGGCGTGATTGGTACGCCCGGCACCCCAAGAGCGTCTGGGTTCGTGAAGACCATCTGCTGGACCACCTGCAAGAGTTCTTCGCGAACCGGGTGTTCGGAGCTGAACGTCTGAGAGCGCTGCGGGCCCGGCTTGCCGACGACGCGCCGAAGCAGGAGTCGGCGGTTCAGCGGGCCAAGAGGCAGATCTTGGATGTCGAGAAGCGCCAGAACAATGTGCTTCTGCAGATCGAGGATTATGTGCCGACTGGCGATGATGAGATCGATCAGGATTTTCGCAGGCGACTTCAGCAACGCTACGCAGAGCTTGGGCAAGCCCGAAAGGCCAGAATCGCGGAGCTTGCGGCACTAGAGGAAGAAGAGCAGCCAGATGCGGACCAAACGCTTCTGGATAAGCTCCCTCGGCTGAGGATCTGCCTCAGATCCCTCAGCGATGATTTGCGGCGCAGGCTCTTCGACGCATTCCACCTCGAGGTACGGTACCGGGCCGACACCAATGAGGTCTCGATCAAGATCACCGTCAAGGCGGACAACGTCTCCGCGATCACTGACTTGGCTGACGCGATCTCCGGTCCATCTGAACCTCGGGCACTCTCCAGCACAGAAGCGACACGTGTAACCAGAGCGCGGCCACGTGCAGCGGTACGCCCCTCCAAAGCGGTTCCGAGCGCGACGGTCGAAAGTGTGTACCCGCTTCCCAAGCCCTACAGCCGACGTGCTCAGCCTGCACAGACATGACAGCTGCTAATGACCAAGAAAGGTGTTGGCTCGTGAGCGACGGCGAGAGGGAGCACCGGCTCCCGAAGTCGAACGTGGCGGAGGTTCGCAACCGAAGCAGGTCCGACCTCTGGATCTGGAAAGTGACCACCGTGAGCGTCCTGTTGGTCGCGGTGATCGCCGCGGTGGTCTCCTTCCGCCACATGCACGAACTCGCCATGAAACACGGTGAGGATCGGTTGGCGGCAGCGCTCATTCCCCTCGCCGTGGATGGCACGATTGTGACAGCCTCCATGTCGTTGCTGCTGGCCAGCCGATCCGGATCCCGTGGAGGGGCGCTTCCCTGGATCATGCTGGTCTTGAGCAGCTTGGCCAGTCTGGGGGCCAATATCGCGGTGGCTGAGCCGACCTTCATCGGTCGTGTGATCGCTGGCTGGCCGAGCTTCGCGTTGATCGGGGCGTACGAGATGTTGATGAGCCAGATACGCAGGTCAGCCCGCCGAACCGATCACGATCAGGTGACGGTCGAGGATGAAGAGCAGGAGCAGGAGCGCGGTGATGAGGACGCCGTGTCTCGAGGGCGACGCGGATGGCAACGAACTGCGTGGATATGGGCGCAGGAGATGCTGGCTGAACACGGTGAGCTGCCGACGGGCTTGGCGATCGCTCGCCAGTTCGGTCGATCAGCCAGGTGGGGGCGGCTTGTCAAGGAAGCGGGGGTGTCGGGGCGACTCGCAGAGCATGCCGAAAGCTGTGCGGAATCTCAATGATGTTGAGCGGGGCGGTCCTACCAGAGGCCACCGGTTATGCCGCGGCTTGTACGCGGGCCGCCCCGCCATCCCCACCGGCAAGCTCATCCTCGACGCCCTGGCCGGCATCCGGCTCCTCCCGGGCACCGGCCAGTCACCCTCGGCCATTCCGCAACCCACCGACCTTCAACTCCATCTCCTGGACCTCCTCGACATCGATCCACGAGATCTCCGCTGAAGATCACCCACGTGCGGAAAACGGGGGCTAGCTCTCGCTAGGAGATCACCGTGGAGAAGATTCGTGGATCCAGCGCACCCTCGGTGAGTCAACGGCGTCGGCACTTCCCGGAACTGCGCAACTGTCAACGACGAGGACTGCGCGAGGCTGTGGCTCGCTGTTCCGCGTCGTGCCAGACGTGGGCGGCGATCGGCTGCCGGTGCTCCTCGACGAGGTGGCCGACCAGGCCGATAGCGCGGGCCATGACGCCGAGCCCTCGAACCACGCGTGGTGGCACGCTCATGGCGGTTGCGATGGCGCCGATTGCTCCGGTGACGTTGACCGGAAGGATCTTGCCCGTGCGTGTCGCGGCGGCAGATGCGACGGCGCGCACCAGCCGTTCGTTCGCGGGATCCACACCGTGCTCGCGCGCGAGGGTGAACAGCCGCTCGGCGCGGGGGTCGAGCGGCTTGTGCACAGGGTGTCCGATGCCGGGCACAGGATGACGGCAGTCGAGGAAGGAAGCGGCGATGCGTGCAGCCAGCGCGGCGAGCGCGTCATCGTCGCTACGCCAGCCGGGCTCGTTGGCGGCCTCGGCGCAGTAGCGGGCGGCGCCCTCCATTGTGCCTACGAAGGTGTCGCCCAGGCCCAGCAGCCCGGCGGCGACGGCGCCCTGCAGTGACTCGGGCGCACCAAGGTGGGTCAGCCGGGTGACCAGGGCGCTGGGCGTGAGGCCGTGCTCGACGAGCGCGACGACCAGCGCGTTGAACACGACCGATTCGTCGGTGTCCGGCAGGCGGCCGAAGAGCTCGAGATAGGCGAAGTCCCCCAGCCCGACATGCCCGAGCACGTCGGTGACCAGATCGAGGCCGTGCACGACGACCCGGTCCGATGTGGCCCAGGCGATGTCGGATCGTACGGGGTCCTGTGGGTGGTTCACGGGTTCTCCTGCTCTGGGGCGGCCAGCAGCGCGGCAGCCATCTCGCGCAGCCGGTCTTTGCGGATCTTGTCGCCGTTGGCGCTCGGTGTGGTCGGGAACTCCGCCAGTGCGATGACCCGCACGGGCACCTTGAAACCGGCCAGCAGTTGTCGACAGTGCTCGATCAGGTCGTCGGGTCGCGCGCTCGCACCCGGGCTGATACGGACGAAAGCGATCGGCTGGTCGTCGCCGGTGTGCGGCTCTCGTACGCCTACGAGCTGCGCGAACTCGACCGCCGGGTGGGCCATCAGACAGGTCTCGATGTCGGCGGGATTGACGAGGTAGCCCTTGACCCGCATGGCGTCGCCGAGCCGGGAGTGGTATTCCAGGATCCGGTCTGGCAGGGTGCGGCCACGGTCGCCGCTGCGGTACCAGCCGTCGGCGGTGAACGCGCGGGAGGTCGCCTCCGGGTTGGCCAGGTAGCCGGTGAACAATGTCGGGCCGCGGAACTGGAGCTCTCCCTCGCAGCCGTCGGGCAGCGGCTCTCCGGTGTCGACGTCGGCCGCGCGAACGGACAGTCCCGAGGGGATCAGACGGCCGCCGGCGACTGCCCGCGAGCCGGGAGGAGCAGCGAAGTCCCAGGTCGCGGCGAAGGCAAACAACTCCGACGAGCCGTACACATTGACGGCTCGGATCCCGCGAGCGTCCGCGGCCGCCACGATGTCCTCGATGGCGACTCCGGCGGTGACGATCCGGCGTAGCCGGCCGGCCTGTCCGGCCGCGACGCGTGGATCGGCCAGCACCTCGCGCAGGGGGCCTTCGGCGCAGGTCAGGAACGTGATGCTGTGCCGTGCCAGCGCCTCCACGGTCCGGTCGAGGTCGTGGACGGGCAGCAGGACCTGCGTCGTTCCCGCCGACAGCCCGGCGGCGAAGGGGACGAAGCCGAACGTCCCGTTGAGCGGGAGCACCGACAGTGCGACGTCGCTCTCGGTGAGGTCCACGACGGCGGCGACCTCGCTGATGTGCCGCGTGACGGTCTGCTGCGTGTGCACGGCGAGCTTGGGCGCCGACGTGGTGCCGGAGGTGCCGAAGACGATGACCGGATCGGCCGGCTCCCCGCAGGGCGCGATGCTGTCGGCCACCGGTCGGCGTAGGTCCTCCAGCGGCACCGTGGCCAGAGCGTCGGGAGCGCCGGGAACGGTTGTGGCGTGCACCGGCACGAGCCAGCGCAATTCCAGGCTCTCGCGCCGCGGCCACACGTCGACGAGGCGGCCGGCGAGATCGACGGACTCGAACCGTGGGGCGACGACCAGCGCCTTGGCGCGGCTCACCCGCAGCAGGTGCAGCAGTTCGGCGCCCCTGTAGCGGGTGTTGAGCGGGACGACCAGCAGGCCGAGCCGGGCGGCGGCCAGGAACGTCATGACCCACTCGGCGCAGCTGGGCAACAGCAACGCGATGGCGTCGCCACGTCTCAGGCCCAGCGCGTGCAGGCCCGCCGACAGCTCGCGGCTAGCGGTGTCGAGTTCGGTGTAGGTGAGGGCGGCGCCGCGGCCGTACAACGTCTCGTCGACCAGGGCGATGCGGTCGGGCCGACGCTTGGCTGCGTCGGCGAAGAGTTCGTACACGGTGGAGCAGGCGGTCACGGGTACCTCCTGGTTGCGCGAAAAGGAGCGGTATGTCAGTCGTGGATGCTGCCGACCAGGGCGAGGGCGTAGTCGGCGTACTCGCCGGCGATGTCCTCGCGCGAGAGGCGGCCGTCCTGCCGGTACCACTGGGCGATGCCGGCGCACATGGTGAGCACCGCCCTGGTGACTCCCCTGGAATGGGAGGTGGTGAACGTGCCGGCCCGCACACCGTCCTCGATGATGCCGTCGAACAGCGCCTCGACCCGGTCGCGCGCCATCACCAGCCGCTTGCGGTCGTCATCGCCGAGATAACGCAGCTCGCTGTGCGCGATCAGCGCCTCCATCGGATGGTCGACGATGTAGCCGACGTACGCCTTCACCGCCGCTTCGAGCCGGTGCCGCGGCGATGCGTCGGCCCCGGTCAGGGCCCACTCGGTCGCGGACAGATGGTCGTAGTTGGCCTTCTTCAGCAGCTCGACCAGGAGGTCCGACTTGGAGTCCGCGTAGTGGTACAGGTTCGACAGCACCACTCCGGCGCGGCGGGCGATGTCTCGCATGCTCGCGCCGTGGAATCCCTTCTCGGCGAAGGCCTCCAGAGCTGCGGCGTATACGGCGTCACGCGAGTTGGACGCCGTAGAACGATCGTTCATATGGAGATCCTGGATGCCCGCGCCTGACGCTGTCAAGAGTTCAATTCGTCCAGGTTAAGCCTTGACTATGCCATCAGCACCTGCCTAGTTTTCAAGCTGTTAGATCGGACGACCGTTCTAGAGCCTTACTGGAGACGTGAGGCTGACGAGAGGAGGTTCGGTGCCCGGGACGACGCGGTACTTCGAGGATTTCCGGCTGGGCGAATGCGTCCACAGTCCGGAGTTCACACTGACAGTGGATGACCTCACCGACTTTGCCCGGCTTTCCGGAGATCGGCACCCGATGCACCTGCCGTCCGCGGACGGGCTCCAGGACGGGCCCATCGCCCACGGTCCGCTCGGGCTGGCCCGCTACTTCGGAACCGTCCACGAGAGCGGTGCCCTACGGGACTCGGTGATCGCGCTGCTGGACACCAACTGGCGCTACCTGGCCCCGCTGCGCGTGGGACAGCGCCTGCACTACCGCACGACCGTGACCCGCACCAGGCGTGCCTCAGCGGGAGACCGAGGCGTCGTCAACCGATGGATCGAGCTGCGCACGTCCGGCGACCAGACGCTGCAGCAAGGCAGCAGCGCCGTGCTGGTCAAGGCGCATGGAGTCGCGAACGCCGACGCCGACCCCGTCGCCAACACACCGTTCTCGCCCCGGTGGGCCCGCGCGCTCGCCACTCTGCTGGAGAAGGACGAGCTGTTCAGCTCGACGACTGAGCTGTTCGACGGCGGCATCGGCCTCGCCTCGGAGAATGACGAGGTGGTACTGCGCGTCTACCGCGGCGCGATCATCGAGGCCGCAGGGCGCACTCCCGCCGGGCCCGACTTCACGCTGCGCGGCGCCGAGCACAGCTGGGCGGGCCTGCTCACCGGCCCCGAGAACGACCTGATCGTACGTGTCCACCGCGGCGAGTTCTGGGCTGTTGGCGACACCTACACCTATCTACGGCTGACCGCGGCACTCCAGGCCATCGTCGACAATCTGCGCGTCATGCACCGAGCTGGGGCAACCGCATGACCGACCCGCGACCACACGCCACGGGCACCGCGCACTACCTGGAGATCAACGGCAGGCTGGCGTTCGCCGAGACCTACGGCGCGGGTACACCGGTGCTGCTCGTGCACTCCGCCGGCCAGAGCGGCGCGCAGTGGCGCGACACCGTCGCAGGGCTGGCCGAGCGCGGCTGGCAGGCGGTCGTCGTCGACCTGCCCGGCCACGGCCGGTCGGAGCTTCCGGCCGCTGGCCCGATCAGCGACCTGGACACCTACGCGCAATGGTGTGTGACGGTGATCAGAGCGCTCGACCTACGACGACCCAGGATCGTCGGCTGCTCGATCGGCGGCAAGATCGCGCTCGACATCGCCGCACGACTCGGCGATGAGGCATCAGGCCTGGTCGCCATGGCCGCGGACGCGCACAACAACGGGCAGAACGAGCGCGCCCTGCGCCGCGCCCTGCCCGACGCCGCGTCGCCGAGCCGCGCGGACCGCACGTACTACGGCACGCTGGCGGCCTGTGGCGGTGCAGTCGCGCCGCAGCGCCGCGCCCTGATCGCCGAGATGCACCGCCGCGAGGACCCCTGCGTCTCGCTGAACGACCTGATCGGCTGGAGCCGCCACGACCTGCGGCCCGTCCTGGCCACGATCACCTGTCCGTCGCGCCTGGTGATCGGCGCCGACGACTTCTGGCTCACCGACTCGACCGCCGACGCCACAGCGGCGGCGATCCCGAACTGCGAGCTCACCGTGCTGCAGGGAGTCGGCCACTACCCGATGGAAGAGATCCCGGACTTCGCCGCCATGCTCGACGGCTGGCTCCGGGACCAGCAAGTCTGACCCATGGAGGTCACCGTGACAGGCACCCCCACCACCCCCACCACCCCCGACGCCCAGCGCGGTGTGCGCGCCACCCGCGGGGCCGCCATCGGCTTCGCCATCGACTGCTACGACATCTACCTGCCGGTCGTGACCATCGCGCCCGCGCTCGGCTACTTCATGGCCTCCGATGAGGTCTCGCCGACCATCGTGAGCCTGGTCAGCGGCCTGATCTTCGCCGCGACGCTGCTCGGGCGGCCGGTCGGCGCCGTCGTGTTCGGGGCCGTGGGCGACACCGTGGGCAGGCGCAGAGCCACGCTCATCGCCATGTACGGCTGCGCCGCGGGCACGCTGGCGCTGGCATTGCTGCCCGGCTTCGATCAGATCGGCATCGCGTCCGTCTTCCTGCTGGTCGTTCTGCGCCTGATCACGGGGGTCTTCCTCGGCGGCCAGTACACCGGCGCCATCCCCTTGGCGATGGAGAGCAGCCCGCCGCACCAGCGCGGCCTGTACGGCGGACTGATCACGATGGGGTTCCCGATCGCCTTCTGCGTCGTGTCCGCCCTCACCTACTCCGTCATGAGTGGCACCGGCTCGGCGTACACGGCATGGGGCTGGCGCGTGCCCGTGCTGATCGGGGCCGCGGCGACCTTCGGCTTCGCCCTCTACTACGGGCGCACCGTCGACGAGTCCCCCGCCTTCCAGGGGCTCGCCGGGAAAAAGCAGCGGCATCCGGCCCTGCAACTGCTCAGCGGAGAAGGAGCGCGCAGCCTGCGCCAGGTCTTTGTCATGATGACCGGCGTCTGGCTGATCTCGAACGCCACTTCGGCGTCGTACCCGGTAACGCTACGCTCCCTGGAGGGCGTCACCAGCCAGCAGGGAACGCTCGTGATGGTCCTGGCCCAGGTCGCCCTGATCGCGGCCTACCCGGCCACCGGCGCGCTGAGCCAGCGACTCGGCCGCCGCCGGGTGCTGATCGGCTGCGGCGTACTGGCCGCGGTGGTGGCGCCGTTGATCTATCTGGCGATCGTCGGCTCGGGCGCCACCTCCGTGCCCGTGCTGACGGTGCTGACGATCGCGCTGGTGCTGAGCTCGATCTGCTGCTTCGGCTGCACCGCCGCGTACCTGTCCGAGCGCTTCCCGACTCGGATGCGGGCCAGCGGGTACGGGATCGGCTACAGCGTCGCGGTGATCATCCCGTCCTTTTACGCCTTCTACGAGAGCGGGCTCGCATCCTTCATGCGGGCCACGCACACCACCATGGTCCTGTACGTCGTCGGCGGAATCCTGCTCGCCGTGGGAGCGTACCTGGGGCCCGAGACCAAGGACGTCGACCTGCACGCCGACGCCGCCCTGGAGGGGGCTCGATGAGCATGCTTCACGAGGACCGCCTGTTCATCGGCGGTGAGTGGCAGGCCCCGAAGAGCGGGGCGCGCCTGGAGTCGATCGACCCCTCCACGGAAGAGGTATGGGCCACGGTTCCCGACGCCGGACCCGCCGACGTCGATCTGGCCGTCGCCGCGGCGCGGGAGGCGCTCGATGGGCCATGGTCCCGCCTCACCGCCACCCGGCGTGGACGCCTGCTCACCGAGCTGGCCGCGCTGCTGGAGCGGGACGCGACTTCGCTCGGCGAGTTGGAGAGCAGAGACAACGGCAAGCCGCTGCGCGACACCGTCGGCGAGGTGCGGCGGGCCGCTGAGTGGCTGCGCTACTACGGCGGAGCGGCCGACAAGCTGCAAGGTGACGTGATCCCCTACCGCCCCGGCGCGCACGCCTTCACCCGCCTGGAACCGGTCGGCGTGGTCGGCGCCGTCACCCCGTGGAACTCTCCGATCAGCCTGTACGCGTGGAAGCTCGGACCTGCTCTGGCCACGGGCAACGTCGTGGTGCTCAAGCCCGCCGAGCAGACCTCGGTGTCCGCGCTCGCATTCGCACGCCTGGTCCACGACGCCGGGCTGCCACCGGGTGTGGTCAACATCGTGCCCGGACGCGGCGCGGGCGCGGGACACGCCCTGGTGAGCCACCCCGGCGTGGACAAGATCTCGTTCACCGGCAGCTACGAAACCGCGCGGCAGATCATGCGCAGCGCCGCCGACGGGCTGAAGCGGGTCTCCTTCGAGTGCGGGGGCAAGTCACCACACATCGTGTTCGCCGACGCCGACCTGGAACGGGCGATCACCGTCGCCACCCACAGCGCGTTCCGCTCCACGGGCCAGTCCTGCTCCGCGGGCTCGCGCCTGCTGGTGCAGCGCGAGGTGTACGACGAGGTGCTGGACGCGTTGACGGCCCGTGCCGAACGCATCCGCGTCGGTCCGGCGCTCGACCCGCGCACCCACATCGGCCCGCAGACCTCGGCCGAGCAGCTGGACAAGACGCGCCGCTACATCGAACTCGGCCTCGACGAGGGTGGCCGCGTCGTCACCGGCGGCGGTCGCCCACTAGGTCTGGACCGTGGCTACTTCGTGCAGCCGACCGTCTTCGAGGGGCTGGCCAACGGCTCGCGGCTGGCGCAGGAAGAGGTGTTCGGGCCGGTCCTGACCGTGATCCCGTTCGACACCGAAGAGGAGGCCGTCGCGATCGCCAACGACACGACCTACGGTCTCGTTGCAGGCCTCTGGACCCGTGACGTCGGGCGCGCCCACCGGGTCAGCGAACGGCTCCAGGCCGGGCTCGTCTCGGTGAACACCTTCCGTCCGGTGCACTGGACCCTGCCGTACGGCGGCTACAAGCAGAGCGGCCTGGGGCGAGAGAACGGCCTGGCCGTGCTGCGCGAGTACGTGGAGGTCAAGAGCGTCGTCGTGGACTACGGCGACGACGCGCCCGAAGACCCGTTCGCCGACTGAGCTGAAGGAGGAACACATGACGGACACCGACACCGGCGTGGACATCGACGGGGACATCGACGTGCTCGTGGTCGGCGGCGGCAACGCCGGGTTCTCGGCCGCGCACAGCGCACGAGAACACGGGGCGCGGGTGCTGCTACTCGAACGGGCCCCCAGAGACGAGGCGGGCGGCAACTCCTTCTACACCGCGGGCGCCTTTCGGCTGGCCCACGAGGGGCTGGCCGACGTCACGCCGATGCTGGCCCCTGACGAACGCTTGGAAAGAACCGTTCTGCCGCCGTATACCGCCGCCGAATTCACCGCGGACATGGAACGGGTCACCGACGGGCGCAACGACGCCGTCCTGACCAGGCTGCTGGTGTCGCGCAGCGGCGACACCGTCCGATGGCTCGCGGACAAGGGCATCGGCTGGCGGCTGATGTACGAGCGGCAGGCGTACGAGAGCGGCGGCATCTGGAAGTTCTTCGGCGGTCTCGCGCTCGGCACGGTCGGCGGCGGCAAGGGCCTGATCGCCCAGCACACCGCGGCGGCGGTGGCCTCCGGCGTCGAGATCCGCTACGGCGCCAACGTGACGGCGCTCCATCGCGGCCACGCCGGCGCGGTGACTGCGGTGACGTACGCCGACGCGAGCGGTGAGCACACCGTGCGAGCCCACGCGGTCGTCCTGGGCGCGGGCGGGTTTGAGGCCAGCTCGCGCCTGAGGGCCCGCCACCTGGGTCTGGAATGGGCTCGGGCGATCGTCCGCGGCACCCCCACGAACGACGGCGCGATCCTCGAACTCGCCCTGGCCCTCGGCGCCGCCCCGTACGGCGATTACGGCACCTGCCACAGCGTTGCCTGGGACGCCGGAGCCCCACCCGGCGGCGGCGACAGACGTCTGACCAACCAGTACACCCGCCAGAGCTACCCCTTGGGCATCGTGGTGGACCGCGACGGCCGCCGCTTCGTGGACGAGGGCGCCGACTATCGCAATTACACCTACGCCAAGTACGGCCGGGAGATCCTCCGGCGGCCCGGCGGCGTCGCGTGGCAACTGTTCGACGCCACCACCCGGCCGATGCTGCGTACCGAGGAATACGACAGCCAGCCGATCACCTGGGCCGGCGCGGACACCGTAGAGGAGCTAGCGAGCCGACTCGGCATCTCGCCCGAGGGACTGCGCCGGACAGTGGACGAGTTCAACGCCTCGATCGTGGACGAACCGTTCGACCCCTCGATCAAGGACCGGCGGCGGGCGCGGACCGAACCGCCCAAGTCGAACTGGGCACTGGCGCTGGAGACACCGCCGTTCTACGGGTACGCGGTGAGCTGCGGCATCACGTTCACCTTCGGCGGTCTGCACGTGGACACGAGCGCCCGCGTGCTGGACGAGGAATCGCGGCCGATAGAGGGGCTGTACGCGGCGGGCGAACTGGTGGGTGGCCTGTTCTCGGGCAACTACCCGGGCGGCAGCGGGCTGACGTCGGGAGCCGTCTTCGGCAGGATCGCGGGCGCCGCCGCCGCTGCGCGTGCAAGCTCCTCCGTAGATACTGCGGGCGTGGCGGGCTCGCATACGGATGGGGGCGTCAGGTGAGCGGGTGGAGGCCCACGGTGGCGGCGGTGTTCGAGGGGGTCGACCCTGGGCTGAAGATCCGTCGCGTGGAGGTGGCCGCGCCACAGGAAGGCGAGGTCCTGCTGGAGGTGGCGGCCTGCGGAGCATGCCACAGCGACGTGCACAAGCTGCGGGGACACGGCACGGTCGCCCCGCCTTGTGTGTTCGGGCATGAGCTGTCCGGCACCATCACCGAGACCGGACCATCGGTCGACCGGGTGCGGCCTGGCGATCGGGTCGTCTGCTCCTTCCTGGTGCCCTGCGGCAAGTGCGCCGCGTGCGCCGCCGGCGCGGACGACGACTGCGCCCCCTTCCGATCGGCGATGCAGCGCGACGGTCTGCGCTTCGACGGCACTCACCGCTACCGGTTCCTCGACGGCGCAGCACTGCGCGCCTCCGGAGTCGGCGGCCTGGCCAGACACGTCGTGCTGCCCGCGACCGCCGTCTTCCCGCTGCCCAATGACTGGCCATCGGCATGGCCGCTCGCCGACGCCGCGGTGCTCGGCTGCGCGGGCCTGACCGCGTACGGAGCCGTACATCGGGCCGCACGGCTGACGGGCGGCGAGCGCGTGCTGGTCATCGGCGCGGGTGGTGTCGGACTGTGCGTCATCGCGCTGGCCCGCCACGCCGGAGTGGTTGGCACAGTGGCGACCGATCTACGGCAAGGCGCTCGGCGCGCCGCGCTGGACTTCGGCGCGACGGCGGCGCTCGACGGCGCGGATCCGCCTTCCGCGGCGCACTCTGTCGAGCAAGTGGCGTCCGAGGACACGGAGCGGGGGCTGGCTGACCGGGTCCGCTCCGTGCTCGGCGGCGATCCCGACGTCGTCTTTGACACCATCGGCACGTCAGACACCCTCCTGCAGGCCCAACAAATCGTCGCCGTGGGCGGCCGGGTGGTGGTGACGGGACTCGGCGGCACCTCCGGGCGGGGCATCATCCCCGACCTCACGGTGTTCGTCCGCCGCAAGGTGGCGCTGATCGGGTCGTACGCCGGGTTGCCGCGCGAGGACATGCCACGGCTGCTCGACGCGGTACGCTCGGGTGCGTTCGACCCGGCCCGGCTTGTCTCGGCCCGCTATCCCTTCGCCCAAGCGGCGCGCGCGTACGCCGAGGTCGCCGCCGGCCGCATCGTCGGACGCGCCCTCATCGAGTACTGACTCCATCACGGTTCGGCCAGGCCAGTGTCCGGCCCGGCTTACGGCAGCGCGTCGACGACGGCCAGGCCAATGCCGTCGGGCGGCTGAGAGGCGACGGCACGGGCGCCGACCTCTTGTTGTACGCCCCGATCGACACCCTGACCACCGGAGACCCGGACCTGGACGTGCCGTGAGCCGGCCCCCATCTGCGCCCCGACATGCGGGCCGAGGCGCGCTGCGACGACCCCTATGTCAGCGGCCTGGGTGTGAGCAATCCCAAGGGCCACGCGGCGTGCGTCCTCGTCGTGGGCGAGGCGCTGGTCGCGGTGCGCCCGCGACTCGCCGGAGACCTGCTGGTCGCCTTCTGGGCGGGCGGTATGCCGACCAACGCCATCGACGACACCGGCCGCCTGAACACGGGGGCACGGCGTCGGCTGCTCCTTCCTGCTCGAACGCGGCTGGCATTCCGAGTACGCGGTGATCGCCAAGCCGGGAGATTTCGTCGCGCACGAAGAGGTCGGTCTGTGCTGGTTCGAGATCGTCGTGCCGGGGATCCACACCTACGCCGGTAGCCGGCACCGCCTGCCGTACCAGAACCCGATCGTGATGGCCGCCCAGGTGGTGATGCGGCTGGAACGGTGGCTGGCGGAGTATCCCGAGCGGCACCGCACTGCGACGGCGGCGGCTGGGAGCGCATGCTCGCGGTCACGCCCGCGGTCTGCCGCATCCGTCTCGATCTGCGAATCGCGCCCGGCGTCACCCCTCCTGGCGGTCGAGCTGATGCTGGCAATCCCGGGTACGTACACGTCCCCGCAGGACTGGGTCGTACGCAGTGCGGTTCGCCCAGCTCGCGGTCATGGGCGGCGTCGCGGTTGTGGGCATCGCGAGTGAGGCGAAGGGCGCGTTTCTCGAGTCTCTCGGCGCCACGGCGGTCGCTTACGATCGCGGTGGCGTCGGGCGCCGGATTGAGGAGCTACTTCCGGCGGGAGCCGACGCCGTCCTCGATCTGGTCGGCGATGACGCGCTCGAAAGCGTCACCGCCGTGGTCACCGCCCGGACGCTGGTGACCACGGTGGCGGGGGAGGAAGTCGCGGCACGGTTCAAGGCTTGCCCCCTGAGGCGCGCGAACAGCACCGCGACGCTGACCGCTCTGGCCGATCTGGTGATGAACGGGAAGCTGGACCCTTGCGTCCGCCGGGTCTTCCCGCTCGCCGAGGCGGGTGACGCGCTCGCACTCGTGGAGTCCGGTCACGTGACCGGCAAGGTGGTGCTCGACGTGACCACGGGGCGGCGCTGACTCCCAACCGGACGGCGCAGGTGTGGCGTTACCGTGGAGCCGCCCGGCTCGTGTGCTCCTACCGGACGCTCAAGCCTCGAAGCGGCCGCCTGGGCGCTCGCACGTACTCTCCAGACGGACAGTCTGTGGGCCCGTCGATCGCGGAGAGTGCTTCCAGCACGTGGAAGGCGAACGCCGCTCTGGCGCGGTGCGGCCCGCCCTCGATCGCGTCGGCCAGATCCCGCACGCCGAGTGCCTGGCGGGTCTGCTCCTTGGTGCCGACCGCGCCGAACAACTCGACGGCGGGCGGCAGGACGGACCAGTCCGCTTCGCCGTGCCGCCGCACACGGACGTCGCCGTCGAAGTGGTTGGGGTGGGGCAGGGTGAGCGTCCCTTCGGTGCCGTAGACCTCGATGGCGGGCAGATCGCTGTCCCAGACGTCGAAGCTCATCATCGTCGTGCCGGTGATCCCGGAATCGAAGACCGGGACGCCCGAGGCGTGGGTCGGCACTTCGACGTCGATGCGGTCCACGACCCGCTCCGGCGAGGTCACGGTCCGTGCCGGCGCGCCGATCCTGGCGGCGCGTGTTCAGCCAGGCAGGGATGCGGTCGAGGTCTTGGTGGCGCTCGAGCAGCTCGCCGGTGTGCACCAGGGACTGGCGGGGGGACAGGGTGCAATGCGCAGCAACGGCATCGAATTCGCCGTGCTCGCCCTACGGCGACGCCAGACGTTCATCACGCCGTGGATCCGCCTGGTGGTAGGCGTGCATTTCTGGCCGCTGGCGGTTGTGCTGGGCAACTCGTGGCTGTTCGTGCTGAGCGCGTTGCTGACCGCCACCGCGGTCGTCACCGTCCTGATGCATCGGCAGACTGGACTCCCGCCCAGCGCCATCACGGGAGCGGGTGCCGGTGCGTGCCTTCTCGGTACCGCCGCCTGGGACGCCTTCACCCTGATTGATCGCGGACCTGGCAAGAGGGTGCCGAAATCGCGGAAGACTCGCCAGCGCACATCCACAAGGCATACGACTTGAACTGCTTTGAGCCGGATATGATCCATCTGCCGCGTGGCGCTGATCCCCTGAGCCTGCTGGCAGGTATGGAACCATCGAACACAGGCAGTCGGGATACGTCGCGGTGGCGGCTGGGAAGCGAAGGACATGAACCGGGCACCAGGAATGGTGGATGTGGCACGCGAGGCCGGCGTGTCGCACGTCACCGTGTCCCGGGTGCTCAACGGCCACCCCTCCGTGCGTCCGGAGACGCGGGCTCGTGTCGAGGCTGCCATCGAGAAGCTCGGCTATCGGCGCAACAGCGTCGCCCGCGCGCTCAAGAGCCGCCGCTCCTCGACGATCGGGGTGGTGCTCGCCGGAGCTGAGCTGTACGAACTACCCAGAATCTTGCGTGGCGTGCAGGGCGCGGCGCAGCGGGCCGGATACTGGGTGAACTTGGCCAGCTGGCAGGGCGGCACGACCCTGGACCTGGCCGAAACGCTGCAGCGGCTCGCCGACCAGGCGGTCGAGGGCATCGCCGTCATCGCGGACCGACCCATGGCGGTGGAAGCCCTGGCCGACATCGCCACCGGCGTACCGATGACAGTGATCATGTCTGGCAACGTGCCCAACCCGGACCTGGGCTTCGTCGAGCTCGACCAGGAGCTGGGCGCGCGCATGGCCGTCCGTCACCTGCTGGAGCTGGGGCACCGTCGCATCGTCCATCTGACCGGCGCGTTGCGGACCTTCGACGCGCAGGCTCGGGTCGACGGCTGGAGAGCCGCGCTGGCGGACGCGCCGCAGGCCCGCGGCGAGCTACTCGAGGGCGACTTCACCGGCAACAGCGGATATCGGCTGGCCACCTATCTCGTCACGCGTCACGCGGATGAGCTGCCGACAGCGATCTTCGCCGGCAACGATCAGATGGCCATGGGGGTGCTGGCGGCCTTCGCCGAGCTCGGCGTCAAAGTTCCCGAGGACGTGTCGCTGGTGGGGTTCGACGACATCGTCGGAGCGGCCTATCTGGTGCCGGCGCTCACCACGGTCCGGCAGGATTTCCTCGGTCTCGGTGAGCGCTCCATCGAGCAGTTGCTGCGGATGATGCGAGGTGAGTCGGCCTCGATTGAGCGGATCGCTCCCGAGCTCGTGGTACGTCGCAGCACTGGGCCGCCCCGGCGTTAGCCTGGCGGCTCGGTGTGCGGTTGGTATTCGAACCAGTGGACGCGCGCGCGGCTTTGGCTGGCGTGGCCGTTGCTGGTGCCGTAAAGGCCCAGGTATACGCCTACGAACCCGCCTGCTCGCTCGGTGCTGAAGAAGGACCGCTCGATGGTGGCCAGGCTGGTCCACCGGGTGCCGTCGGACAGGCGGAAGGTGTAGCCGTTCTCGTCCGCCTCGACCTCCAGCAGACTCTCTTGCGCATGCGACGGCGCGGACGCCAGGCGGGTGCTGGTGCCCGAATCCCGGGCTGTCAGCACGACCTGTGCTCGTCCGTTCTCGTCGGCGGTGACGGCGAGAGTGGCGTGGTGGTCCTGGTTCTGGAAGACGGCCAGTCCGGCCTCTTCGGCCGGGTGCGCGGCGAGGAAACTGATGCGGGTGCGGACGCGGAAGCGGACGTGCTGCTGTCGCCGGGCGATGAAGGCCGGCACGCTGGTGGAGCTGAGCGGCTGGGGGGCCAGGTCGATGTCGAGCCCGCCGCCATCGGCCGCGGGTCTGACCCGGTCGCCGACGGGGCCGCGCAGGCTGTTCCACTCCAGGCCGAGCATCGGCTCGCGGAAGTGCACCCGACCTACCGCCGTCTCGCCGATCCCTTCCCCGGACGCCGGCGACGGCAACCGTTCCAGCAGTCGCACGCCGCCTGATTCCGGCGCGAACACCGGCCCTCGGGCGCTCCAGACGACGGGCACCAGGAACACCTCCCGGCCCAGCGTGTGGGTCCCGTCGATGGGCCGGACACCCAGCGTCACCGCCCACGTCTCGCCGTCGGGCGTCTCCACCAGATCGGCATGGCCGACATTGTGAACCGGCTCTTCGAGGCTGCGGTGCCTGTGAGTCAGCAGCGGACTGCGCGGGTCGGTGACGTAGGGGCCGGTCACGGTGTCGGAGCGGGCGGCGGTGACGCTGTGGTTGCCCTCGGTACCGCCCTCGGCGGCGATCAGGTGGTACACGCCGTCGCGCTTGTACAGGTGCGGTGCCTCCACCCAGGCCCCGCGGACCGCTCCGTGCCAGAGCACGTGTGTGGGGCCGACGAGCTTGAGGAGGTCCAGGTCCAGTTCGCGCATCCACAATTCGCCGGGGCCGCTGTCGGCCGGCTGCGGCGCGTCCCGGCAGGCGGTGAGCCAGCATCGGCCGTCGTCGTCGAAGAACAACGACGGATCGATGCCTTCGGCCTCCAGCGGAACCGGATCCGACCACGGACCGCCTGGATCCTCGGCCGTGACGATGAAGGTGATGCTGCCTTGCCGGTTCCTGGCCAGGGTGGAGACCACGTAGAACCTGCCGTTGTGGTGACGGATGGTCGGCGCCCAGATCCCGTCGGAGACGTCGAGTCCCTGTAGCGGAAGCTGCCCCGGCCGGTTCAGCACGTGGGTGAGCTGCTGCCATCGGACCAGGTCACGGCTGTGGAAGAGGGGGAGGCCCGGATAGTAGGCGAACGACGAGGTGACAAGGTAGAAGTCCTCACCGACCCGGCAGATCGACGGGTCCGGGTGGCAGCCGGGCAGGATCGGATTGCGGAAGGTGGGCAAAGGGGTGCGCTCCGAGACGATGTCGGCTCTGTTACGAGCAAGGTCTTGACAGAATGACAACGTTAACATCAGGTTAGATCCCAACGCACGACCCGGCAGTCCGCCGGCTGCACCACCCGCCCGAGGAGATCGTCATGACCCCACCGTCCCCCTCTACGCCCCGACGCCGCCGGCGCCGGACGATTCTGGGCGCCGCCGCTCTGGCGGCCGCTCTGATGGCGTCGCTGGCCGCTTGCTCGTCCGATGACTCTGCTTCCTCGGGCACGGCGAGCGCCAGTGGACCGGTCACGCTGGAGTTCTGGACCTGGAGCCTCAAGGGCAGCGATCCGGCGGCCAAGGCGATCATCGACAAATACCACCAGCTGCACCCGAACGTCACCGTCAAGCTGTCCGAGGTCGGCGGCACCTCCGACACCGCCGCCAAGCTGCTGGCCGCCGACCAGGCCGGCGACACCCCCGACGTCGTGCAGATCGAATACCGCGGAGTCCCCGCACTGGTGGTCGCCGGAGCCGTCAAGGACATCACCGCCGACGTGGCCGGCGCCAAGTCCGGCGTCGACCCCAACATCTGGGCCCAGACCACCTTCAACAACCAGGTCTACGGCGTGCCCCAGGACATCGGCCCGATGGTGCTCACCTACCGCAAGGACCTGTTCGACAAGTACGGCGTCAAGGTCCCCACCACCTGGGCCGAGTACGCCGAGGCCGCCGAGCAGATCCACAAGAAGGACCCCGACGCCTACATCGCCAGCTTCGCCGCCAACCAGCTCGAGTTCTTCGCCGCCCACGCCGCCCAGGCCGGCGCGCAGTGGTGGAGCACCGACGGAAACGCCTGGAAGGTCGGCATCGACAGCGAGGCCTCACTCAAGACCGCCGACTTCTGGCAGGACCTCGTGGAGCGGGACCTGGTCAAGGTCGAGCCGCTGCTCACCCCGGAGTGGAACGCCAAGGTCAACGACGGCAAGATCCTGAGCTGGGCCGCAGGAGCCTGGGCGCCGAGCGTGATCTACACCGTGGCGCCGGACACCGCCGGCAAGTGGGAGTCCGCGCCCCTGCCGCAGTGGACGAAGGGCCAGGCCGCGGTGCCGTTCCTGGGCGGCTCCGCCTACCTGGTTCCGGCCAAGTCCAAGCACGCCAAAGAGGCCGCGGCCTTCGCCGCCTGGCTGGGCGCTTCGGAGGAAGGCAGTAAGTCGCTGCTCGACGTCGACATCTTCCCCGGCGGGAACGCCGGCCGCCAGGCGACCCTCAGTGCCGAGCCGCCGAAGCTCATGCCCCAGCAGAAGGACTTCTACCAGGTCACCGACCAGGTGATCAAGAACACTACGATCCCGGTGACCTGGGGCCCGAACGTGAACGTGGCCCAGAGCGCCTTCGGTGACGCGCTCAACAAGGCCGCGCTCGACAAGACCTCCTTCCGCGCGGTGTACCAGGCCACGCAGCAGGCCGTGCTCGCTGACCTGCAGAAGTCCGGCTACACCGTTACCCAGTAGCCGCGTACGGCTCAATCCCCACCCTGGACGTCTCATGCCCGCCACCTCCACCGGTCGGCGCACGCGCCTGCGTGCAGCCGCCACCCCATGGCTGTTCGCCTCGCCCGCGATCGTGCTTTTCACCCTGTTCATGATCATCCCGATCGGTTATGCGATCTACCTGAGCTTCCGCGGCTTCCGCGTCGAAGGCGGCGGCGCGTTCGGGCGGCGCGTGCAGACCTTCATCGGGTTCGACAACTACACCGCCGCGCTCGGTGACCCCGAATACGTCGCCGGGCTCGGCCGGGTGCTGCTCTACGGCATCATCGGCATCCCCAGCGTGCTCGGCCTCGCGCTGCTGTTCGCGCTGCTGCTCGACACCCCCAGGGTGCGGGCGCGCGGCTTCGCCCGCACCGCGATCTTCCTGCCGTACGCGGTGCCCGGCGTGATCGCCAGCCTGCTGTGGGGCTTCCTGTACCTGCCCAGCACCAGCCCGGTCACCTATCTCGCCCGGCAACTGGACGCCGGGCCGCTGGACTTCTTCGGCTTCCCCGCCCTGTACTTCTCCCTGGCGAACATCGCGCTGTGGTCCGGCGTCGGCTTCAACATGATCATCATCTTCACGTCGTTGCGCGCCATCCCCACCTCCGTCTACGAGGCGGCCCGCATCGACGGGGCGAGCGAGCTGCAGATCGCCTGGCGGATCAAGATCCCGCTGGTGGCGCCCGCGCTCGTGCTCACCGGACTGTTCTCCGTGATCGGCACCCTGCAGCTCTACAGCGAGCCGGCCACGCTGCGGCCGATGACGACCACGATCAGCTCCACCTGGGTGCCGCTGATGAAGATCTATCAAGAAGCGTTCACCAACGACAACCTCGGCGGGGCCGCGGCCGCCTCCGTCGTGCTGGCGCTGGGCATCCTCGTCCTGTCGCTGCTGCTGCTGCGGTTCTTCCAGCGCCGGACCTTCGGAGACAACGCATGACCGCTGTGACCCGTACCGGCGACCGTCAGTTCGGCAACCGCCGGCGGCCGGGCAGGCGGCGCCGGCCGCGCCTGGCACTGACCGTACTGCTGCTCGGCGCGCTGTACTGCCTGACCCCCGTGGCCTGGGTGGTCGTCGCCGCCTCCAAGAGCACACGCGAGCTGTTCACCACGTTCTCCTTCGCACCCGGCAGCGGTCTGTTCGACAACCTCGCCAATCTCAGCGCCTACGGCGGCGGCCAGTTCTGGACGTGGGGGCTCAACTCTCTGCTGTACGCCGGCGTCGGCGCGGTCCTGTCCACCCTCGTGTCGGCCATGGCCGGCTACGCCCTGGCCAAGTTCCGCTTCCGCGGGCGTCAGGCGCTGTTCTCGGTCATCCTGGCCGGCGTGCTCGTGCCCGGGATCGTGCTGGCCGTCCCGCAGTACCTGCTGCTGGCCGCCGTCGGCCTGGCCGGGACGCACTGGTCGGTGTTGCTTCCAGTGATCATCAACCCGTTCGGGATCTTCCTGTGCCGCGTCTTCGCCGTGGCATCGGTGCCGGAGAGCACGCTGGAGGCCGCGCGTCTGGACGGCGCCGGTGAGCTGCGCATCTTCGGCACCATCGTGCTGCCGATGATGGTGCAGGGGCTGGTCACGGTGTTCCTGCTGCAGTTCGTCAGCATCTGGAACAACTTCCTGCTGCCCTTCATCATGCTCTCCGACCAGGACAAATACCCGATCACCCTGGGTCTGTACACGTTCCTGGGCAAGGGCGCGGGCGATGGCGACCTGTATTCGCTGGTCATCACGGGATCGGCCGTCGCCGTCATCCCCCTGATCATCCTCGTTCTGGTCCTGCAGCGCTTCTGGCGCGCGGACCTCCTCGCGGGCGGGCTCAAAGGGTGACCCGGTCACTGTCGTTCGAAAAGGATTCCCACGAATGAAGTTCACCGACGGGCTCTGGCAACTGCGCCCTGGCGTCACCGCGCTGTACGCGGCCGAGGCCTACGACATCCGGACCGAGGACGCCGCTCTCGGCGTGACCGCGCCCACCACCGTCATCAACCGCCGAGGAGACACCCTCAACCGGCCGGTGCTGTCGCTGCGGCTGTCGTCACCGCTGGCGAACGTGATCCGTGTCCGGATCGATCACCACGCAGGGGGCGCCGACGAGCGCGGCTTCGACCTCGTCGGCACCGAGGACGGCCACGGGATCGTCAAGACCGACGGAACGACGCTCACCAGCGGCGCGCTGAGCGCGACCATGGCCCCCGGGGCGCCCTGGAGCCTGTCCTTCCACGGTGACGAGCGCCCGCTGACCTCCAGCGGCCACAAGTCCATCGGCTACTTCCGGCTCACCGGCGACGCGCAGACCGACCCGGGCCCGGTCGGCAATCCCAGGCCCGGTCCGTCCGTCCACCTCGCCCAGCAGCTCTCGCTGGGCGTGGGCGAGGTGGTCTACGGGCTGGGCGAACGGTTCGGGCCGCTGGTCAAGAACGGCCAGACGGTGGAGATCTGGAACGCCGACGGCGGCACCTCCTCCGAGCAGGCCTACAAGAACGTGCCGTTCTACCTCACCAACCGCGGCTACGGCGTCTTCGTCAACCATCCTGGGCACGTCTCGTACGAGATCGGCTCGGAGGCGGTGCAGCGGGTGCAGTTCTCGGTCGAGGGAGAAAGCCTCGAATACTTCGTGATCTACGGGCCGGCCCCCAAGCAGATCCTGGAACGCTACACCGCCCTCACCGGCCGCCCCGCACGCCTGCCCGCCTGGTCCTACGGCCTGTGGTTGTCCACCTCCTTCACCACGGACTACGACGAGCAGACGGTCACCTCGTTCATCGACGGCATGGCCGAGCGCGACCTGCCGCTGTCGGTCTTCCACTTCGACTGCTTCTGGATGCGTGAGTTCAACTGGTGCGACTTCCAGTGGGACCCGCGCGTCTTCCCCGACCCCGACGGCATGCTCGCCCGCCTGCACGCCAAGGACCTGCGCGTCTGCGTATGGATCAACCCCTACATCGCCCAGCGCTCACCTCTGTTCGCCGAGGCCGCCGAGCAGGGATTCCTCCTCAAGCGATCCGACGGGTCGCCCTGGCAGTGGGACCTGTGGCAGGCCGGCATGGGGCTCGTCGACTTCACCAACCCTGAGGCGACGCGCTGGTTCCAGTCGAAACTGCGCGCCTTGCTGAGCCAGGGCGTGGACGCGTTCAAGACCGACTTCGGCGAGCGCATCCCGCTCGACGTCGCCTACTTCGACGGCTCCGCGCCCGAACGCATGCACAACCTCTACACCCAGCTCTACAACCAGGCGGTGTTCGAGGTGCTGGAGGAACAGCGGGGCCGAGGTGAAGCGGTGCTGTTCGCCCGTTCGGCGACCGCCGGCGGTCAGCGGATGCCGGTGCACTGGGGCGGCGACACCGGATCGACCTACGAGTCCATGGCGGAGACCCTGCGCGGCGGCCTGTCGCTCGCGTTCTCCGGTTTCTCCTTCTGGAGCCACGACATCGGCGGCTTCGAGGGCACCCCCGACCCCGGCGTCTTCAAGCGCTGGCTCGCCTTCGGGCTGCTGTCCTCCCACTCGCGGCTGCACGGCTCCTCGTCCTACCGCGTGCCGTGGGTCTTCGACGAGGAGGCCGTCGAGGTGACCCGGCTGTTCACCAAGCTCAAGCTGCGCCTGATGCCGTACCTGTTCCAGGCGGGCGTCCAGGCGCACCAGAGCGGAACCCCGGTGATGCGGCCCATGGCCATGGAGTTCCCCGGCGACCGCAACGCCGCCCACCTCGACACTCAGTACATGCTCGGCCCCGACCTGCTCGTCGCCCCCGTCTTCACCCCCGACGGGACCGTGGAGGTCTACCTGCCCGACGGGACGTGGACGAACTACCTGACGGGTGAACGCATCGAGGGCGGGCGCTGGCGTACCGAGACGCATGGCTTCACCTCGATGCCGATCTACGTCCGCGAAGGAGCCGTCCTGCCCATCGGCGCCAGGGACGACCGGCCCGACTACGACCATCTCGACGGCCTCACCCTGCGCGTCTACCCAGGACCGGAGGGCGAGACCACCCTCACCGTCACCGACCACGCCACCGGCGAGCCCACGCGGTTCACCGTCACCCGCGCGCACGGCGAGGTGTCGGTCTCCTCCTCTCGCGCCTCCGGCTGGGTCTGGGAACTCGCCTGACGCCCGCGTGCCGAAGGCGTTTCCAGGACGAACGACGCATGGTCCCCGCGCTCGCCGTCGTGATCAAGCCCCTCCGAGGTCACCGGCCGACCGGCGGCGCGGTGCTCTCGCGAACAGTGAAGGTGGTGGCCAGTTCGAGCCCGACCTGTGGCGTCTCCTCGCCGCGTCCCGGAGCGAGCGCCAGTTCGGTGGCGGCCGCGGCCATCTCGGTGAGCGGCTGGTGAACCGTGGTCAGCGGAGGATCGATGAGGGCGGTGATGGGGAGGTCGTCGAAACCGGCGGTGCCCCAGCTCGATCAGGTGGCGGGTGGCCGAACGGCCGCCGGACCAGTTCGTCGCGCCGACGAAGGGGACATCGTCCGGTAGTTCGGTGGTGGGATCACCAGCTTCTCCACGCAGGCCTCCATCAACGAGGCCGGTGGGATCGTCATCGTCCCCCACGGCCTGACCCTCCAGGCATACAGCGAGATGCTGGGCGGGGGTGTGGTGACCAGGGCCGTGATCATTGCTCTCGGGATC
>NZ_JBHSPA010000053.1:0-790 GCF_042656245.1 Nonomuraea insulae | reverse complement strand
GACCTGGCCGCCCTACCTCTGACCCGGCATCCCTTCCACGGCGACTGGAACTACACCCTGGTGCGCCACGAGGCGCCACTTGATACCGGGTAAGGGTGGAAGACCCCTACCGCCGGCCTGTCGCAGCAGGCCGGTGAAGCTGAGGGCAACCGATGCGTGGAGATGCACGCGGAGGTGGGAGCAGCCCTGACAACGACGGGACGCGTCGGTACTTCCAGACGACGCGGGTCCGGCAAGCAAGACGAGACGCCGTACGAGAGGAACCAGTGTCTGACGCCCCGTAAGAGTTCCACCGGCTCCAATCTGGAAGATGTGGGCCGGGCACAGCGCACGCCACCTCCGGGTGGCGACTCCGAAGCCGACTTTAGGGTGCCGGTGGGGAGGCCACGTTGAAAGCCTGCGGCGTAGGCGTGGCGATGCTGTCGGGGTAGAGCTGGACGGCTCACTCGTCGACCGGTTGGTGGTGAACGTGGGAAGCGTCCTGGTGTCGCCCTTCCCGTCTGGCATCCAGCCAGGCGGAGGGCAAGGCCCGTCGTCGGCTGACGATGCCTGGACGTGGCGGAGGCCCCGTAGTAGTCCGAGCGTGTTAATGGCATGCACATGGCGAAGGGGGCCAGCAACTCAGCAGTCGAGGAACTGGAAGACCGGGAGGTCATCGGTGAATACCGACGAACTGGAGCACGCCACGTATGAGGCGGAGCGCCGGGTACTGGAGATCCAGGCCAAGCTGCACCGTTGGCTGTGATCCGTTCCTCCGAAACCGCCTGTGGCGGGGGATGGAGGGGGCCGG